>CALCGD010000255.1 GCA_937900875.1 uncultured Flavobacteriales bacterium | reverse complement strand
AAACATTTATATATTTGATGTATTGATGTTTTAAAATCAACTTTGAGAGATGGACGGACAGGATTCGAAAAGACGGGAAGACATCTTCTCTATGCCAGTAAGAGCTGGCAAAAGAACCTACTTTTTTGATGTTAAAGCTACCCGCGGAGACGATTATTACTTGACTATTACTGAGAGTAAACGCAGGATTGACGAGAATGGAAAATTCCATTACGATAAGCACAAACTCTTTCTGTACAAAGAAGATTTCGACAAGTTTGCTGACGGGTTATCATCTGCCATCAAGTTTATTAAAGATGAAAAAGGAGATGATTATGGTTCAGAAAACGACCATCATGTTTCTGCCGCTACGATTGCGGTTGAGCCCGTAGTGTCTGAAGCATCTGCAGGAGAAAAAGCGGGCGACTCTGAATACACCTCGGACATCAGCTTTGATGATTTAGGGGATGACGATAAAGCATAGCTAAACCTTCATACGTTATTTTAAGCCTCATTTATGAGGCTTTTTTTTACAGTAAAAAGTACAGGTTAAGCACCGCCAAGATAAAATATGGAACCAGGTTACCTGCCCCTTCATAATCTTTGGCTATACGCTGCCCGAAGAAGAGCATGAGTAACGCCACTGCCGAAAATGTTGTTCCTAATATGGCAAAATCGAACTCCTTGAAATAAAGTGATTGCCCAACAGCCGCTAAAGAAGTTCCTCCAGCTATTACCTCAACCACGGTAATTGTGGTAAGCAAAAACGGTACGGCACCCGAAAGTGGCGATTTAGCAAAATGACCAAGGAGCCAATCCAGATTTTCTTTTTGATTGGCGATCTTATCTATACCAGATTGCAGGAAAAGAATGGCAAAAAAAGCTGAAATAATGGCCTGCAACCAATACAGTGGTGCTAGCGGGAATGAACCTATCAAGTTTAGTAGCATTTTAGAAAGTTACGAAACCAGCTATTTGCGCATCGATTTCGTCTGAAACAATGTTTCCTACAAACTGGCCCTCGGCTGTCATGAGTTGATTTACCTGAGACAGGTATACTTTTCTGCTATAAACCTCAGAGCCCAAGTAGTGTAAAATGCCAGTTAGGTGATCTACACCTCTCAAATTACCACCCCTGCCTGTTGCCAAGCCAATCAGAGCCACTTTCTTGTCTTTCCAATCGCCATGCTCGCAGGCATCAATGAAATACTTCAGGTAACCCGGAAATCCACCGTTATACTCAGGCACAATAAATACAAGTTTTTGTGCCGAATGAATAAACCGCGTTACCACAGCTTCAAATTCAGGCACGTTATCGCCAAAATGACTGTCTTGAATCCAACTTGCATCAACTTCAAGGAGGTCTAAAATTTGGCAATCCTCTCCTCTTTCGGATAAGGTTTTTGCGTACAATTCGGACACTTTAGCGCTGTTGCTGTCGGGTCTATTGGTCCCGCAAATAATGGTAATCATCTTATTTGATGGTTGAAATTTGATCTAGATAATTTCCATCCTTCAATAGTAATGCTTTGCCTAAATAGTAGAAATCGTCCGATTTGATATTCTCCAATGCGCCAGCATCCTTTGTAAACAAAGAAATACCCACGTAATACAAATCGTCATTCAGAATCTTTTCTAACTGGCCTTTATCGCCACCAATAAGGGAGGAGCCGAAAAAGTACAAATCATCATTTTGAATGAACGAAAGCGACTTAACCGACCTAAAAAACAATGCTTTGGAAAGATGAAAAACATCGTCAGACTTAACATTTACCCACGCAGTAGTATCGCCATAAAGCATTACATATCCGAAATAATGGAGGTCATCTCCACTATACGGAACTGTTTTAGCTTCCTGAGAAAAAACGTCAATATTGACGAATAACAGGACGGCCAAAAAGACAGTGTGCAAAAGCTTATTTACAGCAATTTTCACTTATTGAATTCTTTCAATGTTGATTTGATAATCTCAATACATTCATAAAGTTGAGACTCAGTCATGACCAACGGTGGGGCAAAACGAATAATGTTGCCGTGCGTTGGCTTAGCCAAAAGACCCTTACTTGCCAGGCTAAGACAGATATTCCAAGCAGTTTTACTTTCAGGAGAATCGTTAATGATGATTGCATTAAGCAAACCCTTACCTCTTACCAGCTTAACCAAGCTATTTTCTGCAATCAACTTGTTCATTTCTGATCTAAAGATTTCTCCCAATCTCTGAGCATTTTCAGCCAACTTCTCGTCTTTAACAACTTCTAAGGCTGCCATGGCCACTTTACAAGCCACTGGGTTACCACCAAAAGTTGAGCCATGTTCGCCTGGCTTGATACACATCATTATGTGATCATCTGCTAGCACAGCAGATACAGGTAAAACTCCTCCTGATAGTGCCTTTCCTAGAATAAGGATATCTGGCTTTACATTTTCATGATCAATTGCCAATAGTTGACCCGTTCTAGCAATTCCAGTTTGAATCTCGTCTGCAATTAGTAGCACATTATAGTCCGTACAAAGCTGACGCACTTTAGTTAAATACCCATCATCTGGCACATTAACTCCAGCCTCTCCTTGAATTGGCTCAACCAAGAAACCCGCAACATTTGGATCTTGAAAGGCTTTTTCCAAAGCAGCTGTATCGTTGTATGGAATAGCCTCAAAACCTGGAGTATATGGGCCAAAATTATTACGTGCATCAGAATCGTTTGAAAACGAAATGATGGTAGTCGTACGTCCATGGAAATTACCCTCGCACACTATAATTTTTGCCTTATCTGGCGCTAGTCCTTTCTTTTCATAAGACCATTTTCGGCACAGCTTAAGAGCTGTCTCAACTCCTTCTGCACCTGTATTCATTGGCAAAAGCTTGTCAAAGCCAAAGTACTCAGCTGCGTACTTTTCAAACTCGCCTAGCACATCATTATAGAATGCTCTACTGGTTAGTGTAAGTTTTTGGGCCTGCGCAGTAAGTGCAGAAATTATTGCAGGATGGCAGTGGCCTTGATTAACCGCTGAATAAGCAGACAGAAAATCATAGTACTTCTTTCCGTCCGTATCCCACACAAACACGCCTTCACCTCTTTCCAAAACCACCGGTAATGGATGATAGTTGTGTGCGCCATATCTGTCTTCTGTATCTATTACTCTTTGTGCTTTGGCTGAAATCTGCATCAATTCTTCTGTTAGCATAGTGGGTATCTTAATTAATAAGTTGATTCTGAAAGTAGGCTATGATATCTTCTCCGTATGCAACAAGCTTGGAATCAATAAACAAAGCTGGGTAGACAAATATGTCGATTGGCGGTTGAGCTGTTGATAGATCTACGTTGTAAATGTTTGTGTCGATGCCTGATTTTTTGACAAAATCTTTCACCATTCCGCACTGATGACATCTGTTTGCTACATAAATAGTTGGCTTCATGCGAGTTTATCCATTTCATGAACCAGAATGGTCTTCCTGTCAAAGTTTATCATTTCCTTTTCCTTGAGCTCGTTAAGAACTGTAGTTACTGTTTGTCTAGAAGTGGCTGTTAAATTGGCAATGTCTTGATGAGTGAGAGAATGCTCGAGAAAAACCTCGCCACCTGCTAAAACCTTGCCCCTATCCGTTGCCATTTCACGAATTAAGTCTACCACCCTCGTTCGTGCATCTTTAAAGATGAGCGACTCAAATTTTCGTTCAATTTTAGCTAATCGGGTGCCGATAGTTGCCGTTATTTTCAGACTTAAATCAGGATTACCACGCATCATTCCAAGAATTTCCTCCACATTCATGGTGCAAACACGCACTTCATCGTCCATTGCAATGGCAAAATCGTTTCTGGTTTCCTGCCCAACCAATCCAAGTTCGCCAAACATATCTCCTGGATGCATAATTCCCTTTATCACTTCTTTACCATCCACAGAATAACTGCCAATTTTTACGCGACCATTTTTCAAGAAGAAAATGACTTTTGACGGCTCGTTAGGGAAATAAATATGCGTCCCTTTTCCTTTGGTCTTCATAGTAGAACGCTCTTCAATCTTCAGCATTTCCTGTTCAGAAAGCCCCTCGAAGAGATGAATTTTCTCAAGCCACCAAAGTTTTGTGAAGTTGTTCAAAGTGTGTCCATTAAAGGGAGGTTGCAAATATACCAATTGCGATTACCACCAAATTGTTCAAAGCCGACCATTTGGGTACTTAAACAGTCAAAAAAACGGCTAAATTTGCGCAACCCTGCCCAGGTGGTGAAATTGGTAGACACGCTAGCTTGAGGGGCTAGTGATCGCAAGGTCGTGCTGGTTCGAGTCCAGTCTTGGGCACTCTGTGAAGGATTACAAAGAAAGAATGGCTAGAAAATTGCTGAGTATTATGAGAATGAAACTACTATTCATAGTACTCGCCTTTTTCAGCCTGAACGTCTCGGCTCAAGAAATTACTGTTGGCGACTTTTTCAATAACCTAGGAACCCTCCGCAATCCTGCTGTTGAATGGCAGACTAATCAGTTCCCGCTCAAGTTGGTTTTGATGTATAACAATGGCAAGACTACCATTAATGGTAATGCCATGAATTTCCTGATTGAACCTGCGACAGAAATTGGTCTACCAGCAGATGATGTAAAATTGGTAATTGGTCAAGGTAGAAGCTGGGCAGCACTTAAATATGATTTTACTGCTCCTGGAACTTATAAGATAACTGCTTTTGATAGAGAGAAGAATGCCTTAGCTACTGCGTCAATTATTATCAAAGGACCAAAGAAAGTTGTTGTCGAAAAACCAATAGAAAAAGTCGTTATTGAAGAAAAGGTTCCTGAAAAAACTAAGATGGAGGCTGTAACTAAAGAGCCTAAGAATAAAGAATTAACAAAGGAAGAACTTATTGAAAACGCACCAGAACCTGTGTTCGTTGAATCTGTAATTAAGGAAGAACTTACCGAAGAAGAGAAAGAAACGCTGGTATTTGAAAGCTTTTACATTGCCTTTGGAAGAAGTGTACAAAGCGGCATGTTGCAAGGACAAAATGAAAAATTTAAAGCAGTACCTGGTGGGGTAAACGCTGAAGTTTTATTTTCTAATAATGAAGGGTTTGGAACCGAGTTAATTGCAATTGACGTTTGGCACAAACCGCTAGGAACAGCCAAGTATGACCAACACTACACTGAACTGGTAGTAACGATTCCTAAAGATGCAAAGCAGGCAAATTTCAAAATGTTGTTAAAGGAACGTGGCTCGTACAAAGTTTCTTTGTACACTGGAGATGAAGATGCCGTTTGGATTGGCTCCGGTTATGTGAGCCTTTATTAAGAAACGCCCCTTACTTAAGTACGCAAGTAACGTTAGCCGTATCGCGGTAGTAAATGCAATCTGCATTTTCTCCAATGTCAAAAGCTGCTTGCTCCCAACTTGCTTCCAGGCTATCGGTAAAGGCTAAATCGCCACATTGAACACCAGATGTGGTTGTCCCAAAACCAGTTTCAACGTTGCATTCTATGCAAGTGTATTCACTTTTAAGGCGTGCCTCTTCCTCTTCAACCCTCTTATTGTTTCCGCAAAATTCGTCCACATATCCAATTATGTCCTGAGATTCTTTCAGTCTAATCTCACATTCAACGCACTTTCTACATCCTACGAAGAGTACAGAAATAAGAACGAAAGAGGCTATTGCAGACCTCATTAGTTCATGCTAACCATCCAACCGAACTTATCGGCTACTTCACCATATCTAATGGCTCGAAGTTCTTCAGCAATTTTCTTGGATAACGCTCTGGCATCCATAGACGGCAGAAGCATGTCATTTCCGTTGTAACCAATCACCTCAATAGGCGCAATGGTTGCGGCTGTACCAACTCCGAAGGCATCTTTCAATTCGCCTTTTTGATAAGCTGCAGCAATTTCATCAATGCTAATTCTTCTTTCCTCCACTTTCATTCCAAGATCTGCAGCAAGCGTAAGCACGCTATCTCTTGTAATACCTTTTAGAATCGTATCACCAGTTGGTGGAGTAACCAATGTGTCTCCAATTTGGAACATCACATTCATCGTTCCACTTTCCTCTATGTATTTATGCTCAATTGAATCAGTCCAAAGAATTTGGTGATAGCCTTTTTCTTGAGCCAATCTTGTTGGATACAATGAACCACCATAATTGCCACCAGCCTTAGCTGAACCTGTTCCGCCTTTAGCAGCACGTGTGAAATTTTCTTCTACTACGACTCTTAGCGGAGTGGTATAATACGGCCCAACTGGACCGGTAAAAATTACACAACGGTATTTGTTGGACGGTTTCACACCTAGAAACTCATCTGTAGCAAACATAAATGGACGGATATACAAAGCAGATTCTTTGCTTTCTGGAACCCAAGCTGCATCTATTTTAAGCAATTCTTTAAGAGCCTCCATCATTAATTCTACAGGAATGGTTGGCATACACATTCTACCTGCCGACACGTTCAATCGCTTAAAATTATCTTCCGGACGGAACATCATTACCTCCCCACTGTCGTTTCTGTAGGCTTTCATACCCTCAAAAATGGTTTGTCCGTAGTGCAAGCCAAGCATTGCAGGAAAGAACATCATTTTACCGTAAGGCTGAATCTTAAAATCGCCCCAGACTCCGTTTTCATAATCTGCAACAAACATGTGGTCAGCAAATTCTTTTCCAAACGGAATATTTTCAAAATCAACCTCCTGAATACGAGTTTGAGGAACTCTTTCTACCTTAATTTGCATGATATCGCTCTCCATTTCCATGAGTTTTGGACTGACCTTAAAATAAGGAAATCATCCGATTTTGACGCGAAAGTCGGTATTCATTAATGAACTAGCAACCGCTGAATATGACGTTCATTATTAACAAAGACTTCGCATACATATACACCTGGCAAAGTGGGTATAACTACTTGGTTAACTCCTCTAACAAGCGAATTGTTCTCATAAATTAACTTGCCCGTTACATCGTAAAACTTAACAATCCCTTTTGTAGTTTCTGATGTTACGTTAATACTTACCATACCTTTCGCTGGATTAGGATAAATGAACACCTCAGAATTAGCTGTTTCCTCATCTATTGAAGTCGCCTCAGCAATTCGGAACTTATCTAATCCCCCTTCAACTAAGTGACCTGGATCTGTGTCAGCAACCTCAACCACTAACTGCATTGTTGTGGAAATGCTAATTTGAGAAGCGAGAGTGTTCGAATAAGGCGTCCAAACATTGGAAGTTTGGGGTAATGAAGCTAGGGTAACCACGTTTGTTCCGTTGTCCACTTTTACAATAAATTCATCATTAACTCCTGAACTTCCACCTCCATTAAAAAACCAATAATCAAACTGCACAGTTGGATTATTATAACTCGTTAAATCCATTACTGGCGACCGAAGAATGGTCACTCCGTCATCCACATCATCACTTCCCGCGCCACCACCAGCGTTTCCAGTAATAAAAGCTTGATCGCCACAATCTCCGTTAGAATCTGTACCAGGGTTAGAAATACTATTATCGAATGTTGTTTCAATTGGAACGTCTCTTTCCCATTCTCCAGCACTTGCGTTACCAGTTACTGTCCATCCTAAATCCAACGTAAAATCATCGTGATATCCTACTTGTAATTCGAAATTCGGAGGTGTTCCTCCAGAAGTAATATCCATTAACGAACATTCTCCAACATAACCCCATGCGGCAACGGTAACTTCATACTGACCAGCATAAAACTCGTTTTCTGAATAGTTTCCAGCGCCATTTGAAGTTGCTTCAATATTGAAAAATGGATTTACGAATTGAACTGTAGCACCAGAAATTGGATTTCCTGTTCCCTCTTCAGTAACCATACCTGAAAGATTGAAAGCAACATCCGGAACCAATTCAACATCAAGAATTTCAATCTGTCCGTTCACCAATTCGACTCCAGCTATGGTTTGTGAAATGTATCCGCCTTTTTCGAACGTTACGCTGTACGTTCCAGCCGCTTCTGTTCCTGTGGCGTAATCTCCGAAGAGGTTAGAATTGTCGACAAGACCTGCACCAACAACCGTAATGAGCACATCATTAAGAGGGTTTGATGTTCCAAACTCCGTAACCGTTCCTTCAAGCCTTGCGCCTCTTTTATACGTTGCGCTAATCACAAAAAGACCTTCTTCAATATCAGCAATAAGTAAGTTTCCAGAAGGTAAATAGGGCCATGCTCCCCAAGAGCCATTAAAACCGCTGCCAGACAATGGAGACGAGTCGAAATAACCTGTTAGAATAATGTTTGAAGGGTCTGAAACATCATGAATAGTAAGACCATCTCGGTAGTGAGACGTAATTATGTAATCATTTAGGAAATGTGTGTTGTGCGGAATTACCCCTTCGGACAAAGGGTGTCTTACCTTATCAGATTCAACCACATTTTGGAGGTTACTCATGTCGTAGGCAGCAACAAAACCGCTATTAACCTCATCCGTGGTGTACGAATAAGCATTGTCATCTGAAGGCCAAATGTTGTGCGCAAATTCACTTGGTGTATCCCAGTTTGCAAGAATGACCGGGCTACCCGCATTCGACACATCAACCACAAATGCACCGTCAGCCAAACAACCAGCCCAAAGCGTATCGCCTCTTACAAATCCGTCATGTATGTAGTAGTCATTCCAAATTCCGATTTCAACCGGACTCATTGGGTTTGAAATATCAAGGATAATTACACCGTCCACATCATTGGTTCCAAATAAATAGGCGCGCTCGGTAGCAGACTCAATAAACATGTTATGAGCTGAAGAAATATTAAACTGACTTCCCGTGTAAAGTGTAGTAGTAAGCGATGTACTACCTGGCAACGGACTCATATCGACAATTAACATACCACCACCACCTTCGGTAACGCAATAAGCATATCCGTTATGGTAAAATGGATCGCGCCAGATAGAGTTAGGGCCAGCCTCGAAGAAAATCTCAGTTGGCGAAGCAGCATTGGTAACATCTACAATTGAAAAACCGTTATTTACCCCAACCAGAGCATACTCACGGTTATTGTGCAAAGCTCCTCTCACTTCACTCAAAGATTGGTTGTATGATAGGTGACCAATCTGGGCAGTATTTAGCGAGGTCTGCCCAACGGAAATAAGATTTGTTAGGAGCAATATGCTAATCGCAATAACGAGGTTAAAGTTTTTCATGTATCAATTTGGTTTGAACAATTACAAAAGAACGATTTTGTTGTACTTCTGTTGTCTTACGCATGACGCGTGTTGCTGCAATAATGTCTCTTAATATTACCATGCAAAGCAATCAACAAAACTGATTAGTGTTTGTTGAAGAATCAAAACCCATCAACAAATGAAAAAAATATTAGCCTTTTCGGGCAGTTACAGCCAAGATTCTATCAATCATAAACTTGCAGAATATGCGGGTGGTTTGATGAATAATGTTGACATGAGCATCATTAACCTGTCCGATTATGAAGCTCCATTTTACTCCAAAGAGGTAGAGTCTGAAAACGGAATTCCCAGTTCAATTAAAGCACTGCGATTACTATTTAACAATGCTGATGGATTTATCCTTTCAACTCCAGAATACAATGGAAGCATTCCTGCAGGGCTGAAAAACACACTTGATTGGGTTTCTAGAATGGAGGGCAAAATATTTCAAGACAAACCTGTTCTTTTAATGGCAACTTCTCCTGGCGCTAGAGGTGGTCTGTCTGTTCTAAATCATTTAAGCGCGGTCATGCCGTTTTGGGGTGCCAAACTAGTTGGCCCTTTTAGCTTACCGAAATTCGGAGAGAATTTCATCGATGGAGAAATGAATTCTGAATTCAAAAATGAGCTAAATAAAATGCTCGAAGGCTTGAATTCTAGCGTTTACGCCTGATTTATTTTAATACGACTCGTTCTTTTGCAATATTCTTATTAGCAGTGGCGCTGTTTGTTCTCGTTCAAGCTTACTGAGCCCGATTATTGACTCCTATTAGTCCTTCCACCTAGCTAGGAATAAATTGGTATCATGGGTACCGCCATTGTTACGATTTGAAGAAAAAATCAGGTATTCACCAGAAGGAGAAAACATAGGGAATGCATCGAATATCCCATCATAGGTAATCTGCTCCAATCCTGTTCCATCGACATTGATCATGAACAAATTGAAAGGATATCCTTTCTCAGATGCATGATTTGAAGAGAAAATAACCTTTTCGCCAGATGGATGGAAGAAAGGAGCCCAGTTAGCATTTCCTAAATCAGTAATCTTTCTCACGTCCGAACCATCCACATTACAGATGTACAATTCCATTTCGGTGGGAGTTACCAATCCTTGAAGTAGCAAATCTTTGTAATCAGCAATTTCTTCTTCCGTTTGAGGACGACTGCTTCTGAAAATCAACTTTGTTCCGTCTGGAGAGAAGAACGCACCACCATCATAACCCAATTCCGAGGTAATTTGCTTGACATCAGAACCATCAATTTTCATGGTATATAATTCCAAATCTCCGGTTCTAAGGCTAGTAAAAACAATCAAATCTCCTTTAGGAGAAACGGTTGGTTCTGCATCATAACCAGCTTCATTTGTTAGTTGCGAAAGGATATTACCGTTCAAATCGGCAACAAAAATGTCGAAGCCAGCATAAACGGGCCAAACATATTTTCCGTCTTCTCGCTTATCAGGTTTTGGTGGGCAATCTTCGCTTGCTAAATGAGTAGATGCATAAATAATGGTGCTGTCTCCAGGCATGAAATACGAACAAGTGGTTCTTCCTTTTCCAGTGCTAATGAGTTGCGGACGCTCAGTCAACATTCGTTCAGCATCTGCTAGCTTGGTGAAATAAATCTGATCGCATGAATCGCCCCAAGCAGAATTAGTTGCCTGAAACACAATTTTACTGTTGTCAAAACTCCAATATGCCTCTGCATTATCTCCCCCATTTGTAAGTTGAATAATGGTATCGAAATGTGTCTCCTGAGGATAATGCAATAGGCTTGTTTTTGTGGCGCCCGAGTGGGAATCAGGCTTCTTATCTCCACACGAAACAAAGACAAGAATGAATATTAGAATTGGAAGAAATCTCATTTGAAGAGGGTATTTGCGGGCAAAACTACGCCTATCGATTTAGTATTGCGAAATTCGCGCTAAATCCAAGAAAATGAAGCACCTATTTATCCTTTTAAGTTTTGTTCTTTTAGCCCAAATGGGTTGGTCCCAAAACGGATTAACGCAGCTAACTTCTGATGTTACCTATTTGGCAGATGACAAGTTAGAAGGACGAGAAATAGGCACAAAAGGCGAGGAATTAGCAGCTATTTTTATCGCAGAACGATATGCGGAAATCGGTCTTACTCCAAAAGGAACTGACGGTTACTTCCAAACATTTTCAAGAAAACAAGAACAAGACCCACATTCTACTGCGGCAGCAGATACTGGTAGAGTTGTTGGCAGAAATGTGGCTGGCTTCATCGACAATGGAGCTAAAACTACGGTTGTTATTGGCGCACATTACGACCATTTAGGCTATGGTTCTCATGGCTCGTTGCACAGTGGCGAACCGGCCATTCATAATGGAGCTGACGATAACGCAAGCGGCATCGCGGTGATGTTGATGCTGGCTGAAAAGTTAAAATCTGATGCGAAATCGAACAACTATCTCTTCATTGCTTTTTCAGGAGAAGAGCGTGGACTTTGGGGTTCAAACTATTTCACAAAAGAGCCAACTTTAAAGCTAGATGATGTGAACTACATGATAAACATGGACATGGTTGGTCGTTTGAATGAAGAGAACACATTAGCCATTAACGGAACAGGCACCTCGCCTATTTGGAAGAGTTTGCTTCCTGAATTGAATAAAAGTGAGTTCAAATTAGTCTTATCTGAAAGTGGAGTTGGGCCGAGTGATCACACCTCTTTCTATCTAAAGGATATTCCTGTACTACATTTCTTTACCGGGCAGCACGATGACTACCACAAGCCAAGTGATGATGTGGACAAGGTGAATTTTGATGGAATGCATAAAATCGGAGGTTTCATTTTTAGCCTAATCACCAATTTGGATGATGGCGGCAAGATTAAATTCACCAAAACAAAGGAACCAGACGCAAGTAGCAGCCCACGATTTAGCGTAACTCTAGGCGTAGTTCCTGATTATCTTTTTGATGGAGCAGGCATGCGTATTTCGGGCGTTAAAGAAGGAAGAACAGCAGATAATGCTGGTATGATTGAGGGCGATATTGTCATTAAAATGGGGAAGATTGAGGTAACAGATATGCAAAGTTATATGCAGGGACTTTCAGCATTTAAAAAAGGAGATAAAACCAAGGTTGTGATAAAGCGTGGCGAGAAAACAATCAAGAAAAAGGTTCAGTTTTGATTAGACAATGTTTTCCAATCTGCTGCGTTCGGCAATCGTGAAAACCTCGCATTTTCTCATTTTTCTCGTTGCCATTTGCAGCATAGGATGCATTAAAAATCCGCCATATCAGCCTCAAATAGAGTTTGAACGAACCTATCTTATACCAGGAGGAAGTCAGATAGCAAATCGGCTGATTGCTACTTCAGACAGAATCATCATTGTAGGAACAAGTATTCAAGGTGATGATTCATTTCTTAACCTAGACGTTATCAAATTTACTGGAGAGCTAGAACTGAACCGAACCGTTGGCGCCAACACAACAGGAACAAGCGTAAAGTTGACGCAAAACAATTCGTTGATTCTGGTTGGCGGAATAACAGACGAAGATGGTGACATGAATGTTTTTCTGACAAAAACAGACTTGGAAGGCAATCAAATTTGGCAGAAGGACTTTGGTGGACCACTAAATGAACAAGGCCAAGATGTAATCGAACTGGAAAGCGGTGAGTTTATGGTAGTTGGAACCACCCAAAGTTTCGGGGCTGGCTCGGCAGATATGTACGTCATCAAAACAGATGCTGACGGCAACGAAATTTGGAGTAGAACCTTTGGAGGTGCGGGATTGGATGGTGGCTCAGAGTTGATTCAGATAAACTCATTTGAAGTGATGTTACTTGGTTTTACCGGAAGCTTTGGTGCCGGAGACCGAGACATTTATCTGCAAAGCGTGAGCACCGAAGGAGATAGTTTGACCTCCTTTGCTTATGGAGGCTCAGGGTATGAAGAAAGTCAGGCCATTGCACGAACTTCTGATGGTGGATATATCATGTGCAATCATTCTGCGAGCACTGAACCAAATCATTCAATTCTCACCACAAAACTGGACGCAAGCGGACAAGTGTTGTGGGAACAAGAATTTGGAACGAACACAAAACATGAAGGCGGTGAAGCTGTATTAGCCGACTCAGAAGGCAACTATGTTTTTGTTGGTCGAAGCAATAGTTTTTCGGATGACGAACAGGTTTATCTGATAAAAACAGATGCTGAAGGAAACGTATTAGAAGAATGGGTGGCTGGATTTGAACTGAACGACCAACGTGGAAACGACATCATAGAACACGATGGTTCTTATTTCATTTGTGGTACCTCAACAAGATTCAGTAATTCTGTGGTAATGCTTAAGAAACGACCTATTAACTGATTGGTTATTCTTCCATATCTTCATGACTGAAGATAAGCCCGAGCACAAGTCCAATAAAGGTCCCAATCGGAATTCCCAAAGCGATGGATATGGGAACATTATCGGTAATAGAACCAATTACAGCTCCAACGGTAACTCCGAAGCTAGACCCAACTGCCATAGCAGTTGCAATACTCTTGTTTCTCATTGGCATAGATAATTGGTTTAATTCGTGAAGAAATCTAGGATGTTTTCGGCAGTTCGTTTTCCATCTTGATTATAGAATTCGGTGAATCCACATTTCTGACATGAAATGGAAATGAACCTTCGATTCTGGACATTGAAAATCTTGCTCCAAAAGCCTCCTGTCGTTCTTATTTCGCCAGACGTGTGTTGGCGACTATGACATTTTACGCATTCAAATCGGGTTGATTTCATAACTATTCGTTATCAGGTTTTTTCTTCGGTAATCGTCCTGCTTCTTTCAACGCTTTACTCACGAGCCATTCCAATTGCCCATTTGAGCTGCGGAATTCATCCGTAGCCCATTTTTCTATGGCGCTCATTATCTCTGGGTCGAGACGTAATACAAATGGTTTTTTCTTGGCCAAAACTTAACTCGTTTTCTCCAACAATACGGTCAATCCAGTTGTGTGGTCATAAGCCATGGAAACTGGTCGGTATCCTTTTCGGCACTCTTCGTTCAAGCGCGATTCATACTTCTCTGTACTCTCGAACATTTTCTTCTTGAATATCTGATACTTTTTCATGACTTCTTAGTTATAAAGTGAACCTGTATTAACTACGGGCGAAGCGCTTTTATCTGAACACAAAACCACCATTAAGTTGCTGACCATTGCTGCTTTCTTCTCATCATCCAAATGAACGATGTTCTTCTTGCTCAATTCGTCCAACGCCATTTCTACCATACCAACTGCACCTTCAACAATTTTTCTTCGAGCTGCAACAATAGCTGTGGCTTGTTGCCTTTGAAGCATGGCTCCTGCAATCTCATTAGCATAAGCTAAATGACTGATTCTTGCCTCCAAAACTTCAATTCCTGCAATAGCCAATCTTCGATCTAAAGCTTGCTCCAACTCATCATTCACTTCCTTTCCTCCAGATCTTAATGAGACTTCACCTACTTCTCCTTCATCATGAAACTCATCATATGGATAATGACCGGCCATTCTTCTTAAGGCCGCTTCACTTTGTATTCCAACAAACTCTAAATAGTCGTTCACATCAAATGCCGCTTTAAACGTGTCTTTTACTCGCCAAACCACAACAGCACCAATCATAATTGGGTTGCCAAGTTTATCATTCACCTTAATAGGTTCGTTATCAAAGTTGTGAGCTCTAAGTGAAATTTTTCTTCTTCGGTTGAACGGGTTCACCCAGAAAAACCCATTGTCTTTCACGGATCCCTGGTATTTACCAAATAGAATAAGGACGATAGATTGATTCGGATTCACAATGAAAAACCCAATCATGGCTATTAATGGAATAAACAAACTAATTAACCACGCTGGTTGATTTAATGAAACTCCGGTGTAGATGATTATTGTAATTAATACAAGCAACATTGGCAACATCAACCAACCCGAAATAGGCTTTACTCTCTTTTCTTCTTTCATGACTTCTAAATTTAATTCAACATTACAATGATATCATTTTAATATCATATGCGCAAATAAAAAATCCCACCCGCTTTTGCGAGTCCGATTCTCTGGCGAGACGCTATGAATCGCGCCTCTATCCATTTTGTTCTTTTTTAGCTTCAATAACCTTCATCAAATCGTCCATTTCCTTAACGGTCATATCGTTGTCCTTCACGAAAAAAGAAACCAAATTCTTGAACGATCCTCCGAAGTAATTATCTACCAACTGGCCGGCCGTGTGTTTCGTATAATCTTCCTTGCTCACAATTGGGAAATATTGATGCGTTTTACCAAATGCTTTGTAACTCACAAAATCCTTCTTCTCTAGAATTCGGATAATCGTACTCACGGTATTGTAGGCAGGTTTCGGCTCTGAAAACTCCTCAATCACATCCTTTACGAATGCTTTCTCAAGTTTCCAGAGCGAATGCATCACCTGTTCTTCAGCTTTTGTCAAATCTTTCATGGCAATAAATCTATAACTATCTTATTAGTTATATAACTATTTATTTAGTTTTTAATTCTATTTAAGTTCAAATTGTACCTTTCCGTTATGTCTAAAACAGCCATTATTACGGGTGCCACCGCAGGAATAGGAGAAGCCACAGCTATCGAATTCGCTAAAATCGGATACAACCTCATCCTAACTGGAAGAAGAAAAGTACGCCTTGAGAAATTACGGTCAGAACTCACATCGAGATACGGTATTCAGGTCTCCTTTCATGCCTTTGACATTCGAGTAAAAGCTGAAGTCGAGAATTTTTGTCGGAATGAGATTGGAGACAGAACAATCGATGTATTGGTGAACAATGCTGGCTTAGCGTCTGGCCTCTCCCCGCTTCACGAAGGCGATGTGAATGATTGGGAAAAAATGATTGACACTAACGTGAAAGGGCTTCTTTATATCACCCGAGAAATTGCGCCACGTATGGTTGAGGCCAAATCAGGTCACATCATCAACATTGGTTCTATTGCCGGCAATGAAGTATATCCAAACGGAAACGTGTATTGCGCTACTAAGCATGCTGTTCATGCCATTTCTGAAGGGTTGCGCAGAGAGCTTTACGATAAAGGAGTCAAAGTCACCAATATAGCTCCTGGATTGGTTGAGACTGAGTTCTCAATGGTGCGTTTTCATGGAGATGAAAAGCGTGCCGAAACAGTTTACGATGGAATAGAAGCACTAACAGGCAAAGACATTGCCGATTGCATTGTTTTTGCTGCTACAAGACCAAAGCATGTGAATGTGGCGGATATTCTCGTTCTCCCAACCTGCCAAGGAAGTGCCACACAGGTGGATAGAAAATAGGAGTTAGTTTGTAAACATCGACTTATCGATGTCGACATAGAACGGAAACTTCATGAGGTAATCAAGGCCTTCTTCTACCGTTTTTTCGCCATAAATCACTTCATAGATGGTCTCGGTAAGAGGTGCTCGATAACCAAGATAATTAGCCATAGCCCGAGAAATCCGAAGTGTATTCAAACCTTCAGCTACCTCTTCCATATCAGCCAAAATAGCTGTTAGCGATTCGCCTTTCGCCAAACGATAACCAACGGTATAATTACGGCTTTTAGGGCTCGAACAAGTGGCAATTAAATCACCAATTCCTGCTAACCCTAAGAATGCAACAATATCTCCACCAAGATTTTTGCCCACATAAATCATTTCTACTAATCCACGACTAATTAGGAGTGCTTTGGCATTTTCACCAAATCCCAATCCACTTAAGGCTCCTGCGGCAAGGGCAATGACGTTTTTAAGTACGCCTGCAATTTCAACACCTGTTAAATCGTGGCTACCATACACTTGAAAACGAGGTGATCGCAATGTTCGTTGACCGATTTTTATCACTTCATCAAAATGACTGGCAATTACCGTTGCAGCAGGTTGACCATTCAGGATTTCAGCTGCTAGATTTGGTCCAGCCAAACAACCCACTCTTTTCACCACAGTTTCTTGCAAAATCACCTCCGTCATGGTATTCACCATTTTCGGATTCAGCTTATAATCGGCAGTTAAATCATGCCCTTCTGGAAGCTGAACATCAACTCCTTTGGTACCGTGAATCAGAATGTGCTCGGGTGTTAAATATGGCGCAAGAGATTTAATCGTTTCTCTAAAGCCTGCTGAAGGAATTATCGGATAAATGAGTTTGCACTGCTCCGCTACTACTTTTAGTTCGGTAGTTGAAGTTACATTCTCGTGCATTGTTCTACCACGATTGATGTGCGTTGTGTTGATTGACTCAGCCACTTCTTGACTTCTCGTAAGCAAAATAACTGGCTGATTTTCGGCCAAGAGATTAGCAATAGCGGAACCAAAGCTGCCGCCACCTAAAACCCCAACTGGCATTTTATCTAATGACTTTGTGGAGCTCATATCCTTCTAATCTGTTGTGGTAGAAATATAATATTGTAATGTCTTGAGATTCAAAATCGCCTTCCTGATTATACATCAGTGGTAATTTGGCGTGGTAAATTCCAAGATTAGCAATGCCCTTTTTAATGATGTTAGAAAGACTTCCCTCCAGAATTTCCTTTTCCAATTGAATCTCACCATTTGAGTGTAATTCGCGCAAGCGAGTAACGAGTTTATCAACTGCATCCATCAATTCCTTTGGTTTCATAACCAAATCTTCAGAAGGCAATCTCATCAAACCATAAAGGTCCATTTTACTGTGGCGTGTTTTTATGATTCTAAACGCAGCAAACGCCAATATCTGACTACAGAAAACAACAGCTTCGCGATGATAGCTTTCTACAATCTTATCACCCAACATTCTGGTGTATTCGGCATCGCGCTGAAGGTCTTTGCTAATCTCTCCATTAGAGTAGAAATACCTTTGGATATCCACTTCGTTTCCTTGCGGATCGAAACTGGTTCCTTCTTCATCGACTCGGTTTCCGAAAAGATCCATAGGCGCACCGTAGCGAACAGCAATTTCTGAAGAAGCAGTAAAGAATTTGTAGATGAATCGCATCATTTTGCTCGATGTAGAGAAATCATCGTTTTCTACATAATACTGCGCTTGACCACTGATTTTAAGATGTTGATCAATCAAGCTTTGCGCCTCTAAAACGAAGTTGTAATTGATGGTTACTGGCACTACAAATATCTTCTTGGCTTCATCGCCATGATCCACGTAGTTCATTCGTTGAGCTTGCAAAGCAGTACCAAGCAAGCCAAGCTTCAATCGCTTTTCCAACATTCCGCTTCTAGACCGAGTACCTCCAGGGAAGAAAAGCCCGTTGCAACCTTTTCTCAAGGATAGTTCGGAGTACATCTTCAATGTTTCGAGGTAAAGTGCATTTTTCTTACGTCTATCCACTTTATAAGCGCCAAGGCGATTCATGAACCAAGCCATAATCTTAATGCCAAAGAGGTTCAAACCCGCACCATATAACACAGGTGGTAAACCAATACTTTGAATGGCCCAACCAATAAGCATTGAGTCGAGATTACTGAAGTGGGTTGGCACGATGATTACGGTTCCTTTTTGAGCCAACGCGCGTACGTGATCAATCTCTCCAATGAGATGAATTTTATCATGAAGATTATGGCGGCTGTCAAAAAATCTTGCAAGCCCTTTCCCTTGAGATGCGTTGAGCAAACGGGCAAACATGAAGGTTGTGAAGCCCTTGGCGAAGTTATAAGCTTGCACATCAAAAATGCCAGCAATTTCTTCGGCATAACGTTTTACAATACGCTGGATTAAATCTTCGTGGCCAAATGCGTGCGGATTCTCATGTCCAGCATTTATTCGCACCATGTCCTTTTTCACATGAGACCAGAAATCCTTTTCATCCGGACCATCCGCTTTCCAAGGTGTTTGATTCAAGCGAATCTTTTCCGTGTAAAGCGTTTTGGCTAGTTCATCCTTAATACTAGATGGATTGTTCCCTAAAGATTCCTTGATGTTCTCAATAGAAAGCCGAACCAGTTCTTCGATAAAAGCTTCTCGATTTTTCGATAATTGAACGATTGGCCAAGTCTCGGGGTCTGGCAAAATGGGATCGTATAACCACCCATCAGAATTATGCACTTTCGTTGCCATGTTCGAATATAGGAATTAAGCTAAGCGGGCTGGCAGATTACTTGCTCCGCTTCTTAACAGTCCAGGTAAAACTAAAGTTGGATACTTCCACTCCGTTATCCATTACTCCAACAGTCTTCATCTCAACCAAAACAGGCTCTCCAGTACGACACGTTTCAGCAACTGCATCGAACATCTTCTTTGCATCGTTACACGTAAAGGTCACATGGTCATTGGTCTTTTTGGTGAACTCGGCTTTATTATGAGATACGAGCATGGCTACGTTTTCACCTGAATTCTCAATGGCCAGCATGCACAACATACCAGTGCTCATTTCGGCAGACATGCTTTGCGCTGCGAAATACATTGACTGAAACGGATTCTGATTTCTCCAACCGTAAGGCATGCTAATGGCGCATCCTTCTGTGTCAATTCTTTTAACCCTACTTCCAGCAATCCATGCTAACGGAAGTTTGATGAGAAGAAAAACGTTGAATAAAAACCAGTTGTCTATTCGGTCTCGAAACTTTTGGCCTTTTGGTGATAATGTCATCTTAGATTGTTTCGCCAACGCGAAGTTTTTCTGCGTTCTCTGCCATTGCAAGGGCATCAATCATCTCCTGAATGTTTCCGTTCATAAAGTCGGTTAATGAATACAATGTCAGACCAATTCGATGGTCAGTAATTCGGCCTTGAGGATAATTATAAGTTCTAATTTTTGCTGAACGGTCTCCAGAAGAAACCATTGTTTTTCTACGGCTTGAAATTTCTTCTAGGTGCTTGCTCAATTCTCGCTCGTACAGTCGGGTACGCAGCATTTCCATTGCCAAATTTCTATTCTTCAATTGCGATCTTTCAACAGAACAAACAACCACAATACCAGAAGGTTTGTGAGTAAGTTGAACCTTTGTTTCAACCTTGTTTACGTTCTGTCCACCAGCACCACCAGACCGTGAAGTTTGCATGTCAACATCTGCAGGATTGATTTCAACATCTACTTCTTCCGCTTCGGGCATTACTGCAACCGTAGCTGCTGATGTATGTACTCTTCCTTGTGATTCTGTTTGAGGGACGCGCTGTACTCGATGTACGCCAGATTCATACTTCATTATACCGTAAACACCTTCTCCCTCTACTTTAACATTTACTTCTTTGTAGCCCCCAGCAGTACCTTCGTTCTCCACCAGAACTGATGTTTTCCAGCCTCTAGCTTCCACATACTTCATGTACATTCTATACAGATCGCCTGCAAAAATGCTGGCCTCATCTCCACCAGTGCCAGCCCGAATTTCTAGCACAACATTCTTCTCATCCTCTGGGTCTGCTGGTAGCATTAAAACGCGAAGCTCTTCTTCAATTTCTTCTTTGCGAGCATCTAAATCATCCAATTCCATTCGTGCCATTTCCACGAAATCTGGATCCTTCTCTGTCTCCAGCATTTTTTTGCTACTGGCAATGTTTTCGACAACATTCTCGTATTCTTTGGTAGCCTTTACCACTGGTTCTAAACCACGATAATCACGATTTATCTTCACGTATCGTTTCATGTCAGCAACAACGGACGGGTCGCCCAACTGGCCTTCAAGGTCCATGAAACGTCTTTGTATATCGCGAAGTTTATCTAAAAGTTCCATTGCTTATTGGTAGATAAATTCACCAAATTCCGAGCGAATGGTTAGTTTCTTATCGCCTTTTTCAACTCGACCTACCACCTGTGCATCAACATTAAAGCTTTTTGAAATGGCAATGATTTCGTCTGCGATATCAGACGGCACGTAAAGCTCCATTCGATGTCCCATATTAAACACCTTATACATTTCTGCCCATGGTGTATTTGATTCTTGCTGTATGATTCTGAATAATGGCGGAACCGGAAGGAAATTGTCTTTAATCACATGTCCAGAATCGATAAAATGTAAGATTTTGGTTTGAGCCCCACCTGAGCAATGAACCATGCCATGAACATTTGAGCGATGTAGATCTAGAATTTTCTTGATGATAGGAGCGTAGGTTCTAGTAGGGGACAGCACCAACTTTCCCATATCTAATGGAATACCGTCAATCTTATCCGTCAAATTGTATTGGCCAGAATAGACCAAACTTTCGTCCATTGCTCCATCAAAACTTTCTGGATATTTTGATTGGAGGCTCTTGTTAAACACATCATGCCTAGCAGCAGTAAGACCATTACTTCCCATGCCTCCATTATACTCAGTTTCGTAGGTGGCTTGCCCGTACGAACTCAATCCAACAATTACATCCCCCGGTTGGATAGAAGCATTATCAACTACCTCTGACCGCTTCATTCGGCATGTAACGGTAGAATCTACAATCATAGTACGTACAAGGTCTCCCACATCGGCAGTTTCACCTCCGGTAGAACTAATATCAACTCCGTTGTCTCGTAGCATCTGCAGAACCTCTTCTGTTCCGTTGATGACAGCAGAAAGTACTTCGCCCGGAATTAGAAATTTGTTTCTTCCAATGGTTGAAGACAGAAGAATGTTATCTACCGCTCCAATACAAAGCAAATCGTCCGTATTCATAACAATGGCGTCCTGGGCAATCCCTTTCCAAACAGAAAGGTCTCCAGTTTCCTTCCAATACATATAGGCTAAAGAGCTCTTGGTACCAGCGCCATCAGCATGCATTATTACGCAATGGTCATTAGAGTTAGAAAGTGTGTCAGGTACAATCTTGCAGAATGCTTTCGGAAATAATCCCTTATCCACATTCTTGATTGCATTGTGAACATCCTCCTTATCGGCAGAAACTCCTCGTTGCTTATATCTTTCTCCAGCACTCATGAATTGGTCTTAACAAAAAAGCATCCCGACCTGCGGAATGCTTTTCTGAATAAAATATGTTTGGTTACTAGTTTCCTTTAGGAACGAAATCGTTTCTAAGAACTTTAAATTCAGTTCTACGATTCAGCTGATGAGCTTCTTCTCTTAACTCCTCAGTTGCCAACTTAGCGATGAAAGCATCGTTGATTACGCTTCCCTTAGCAAATTCGCCAACAGCAGTGTCAAGAACTTTAGGAGTAGTTTCTCCATACCCTTTTGCAACCAATCTCGCGCCATCAATATCATTGTCGATTAGATAATCAACAACAGACTGAGCACGTTTTTGTGAAAGCGATAGGTTATAGCTATCAGATGCTCTTGTATCTGTGTGAGAACCAAGCTCGATTACAATCGTTGGGTTATCGTTCAATGTCTCAATCAAACCATCGAGCGCAATTTTAGACTCTGGACGTAAGTCCCATTTTCCTAAATCGTAGAAAATGTTTGGAAGGTCGATAACTCTATTGATTGGATCCAATTCGAAGTCGTGAACAAGGTCTTTGTCTTCTTCAAATCCTACTGTGGTTGTCTTTCCAGTTTTGTTTAGGTAGTAGTCTTTCTTTCCAGCGGTAATTACATATGATGTAGCAGGAGAAAGATCGAAGCAATACTTTCCTTCA
This sequence comes from uncultured Flavobacteriales bacterium, assembly GCA_937900875.1. Lineage (GTDB taxonomy): Bacteria > Bacteroidota > Bacteroidia > UBA10329 > UBA10329 > UBA10329. The sequence continues at coordinate 18,571 of CALCGD010000255.1, read as the reverse complement.
GAATCAGTAGTAGTTTCCATAGAAGAACCATCTGTTCCTACCAAAGAAACAGTCGCTCCATCAATAACCTTTTTGGTCTTGAAATCAGATACTATTCCGCAAAGTGTGAACTTAAGTGCAGGAAGTAGGAATGAATAAATATCATCGCTTCCTTTTCCGTCTTCACGGTTTGAAGTGAAGTATCCTTTTTCTTGTTCCTTTTCAAAAATGATTGCGAAATCATCTCCCGCTGAGTTGATTGGGTATCTCATATTTGTAACGTTACCCCAAGAATCTCCTTGGCTTTCCGCCATAAAGATGTCTAGACCACCCATTCCGATATGACCATTAGATGCGAAGTAAAGCGTTCCATCATTGTGAAGGAAAGGGTACATTTCGTCTCCAGCAGTATTAACTGACTCGACTGGTGTTGGCTTCTCCCATCTCTGCTTTTCATCATTGTATTTAGACTTCCAAATATCACGTCCGCCTTTGCCACCAACAGCGTCAGAAGCAAAAACCAAAGTCTTTCCGTCTGCAGATAGTGCTGGATGACCCACGGTTACTTGAGTACTATCATCTCCTTCAGCTTTAGCGAAGAATGGTAATAATTCTGGCTCTGACCAGCTGTCTCCTGACTTCTTAGAATGATACAGCTCACAGCCCATTTTCACTTTTTTCTTCACACCACAACGCGTAAAGATTAAAGCAGTGAAGTCTGTGTTCATAACAGAAGCACCTTCATTATATATACTGTTGATTGTAGCAGGGAGCGGCTTAGGCTTGCTCCACTTTCCTTTATTGTCAATTGATGCTGTAAAGACATCAGTAAATCCTTGTCCGGTCCATCCATCTACATCGTTTCCAGAAGCATTGTCTCTAGATGATGTGAAATACACGTCTTTGTGATTAGCAGAAGCGTAAGATGGAGCAAAATCCATTTGCTTACCGTTCAATTGAACCTCATTCTCAACTACATAACGAGATGGATTATCAATCCATTTCTGAGCAAGAGCACACGCTTCAGCACCATTCTTTCCTCTTGGATCTTCTGGTGCTAATTCAGCATACTTCTCATATTCCACAATCGCATCTTCAAACTTTCCGTTTGCCTTAAGCGCATCAGCGTAATACAACTGAATCTTGTTTTCAGGATACTTAATCTTAATAGCCTTACGGTACCAAGTTTCCGCTTGCTTTATATCATTAACAAAGCGATAGCTTTCGGCTGTTTTAAAGATTATTTCAGCCTTGTTTGCCTTATCCTTTTCTTTAGAATAGGCTTTTTTCATAAGCGTTATCGCTTTGAAATATTCTTTTGCATCATATGCAAGATTCGCCTCAGCAAGATGACCTTTCTGGGCACTTGCATTGATTGAAAACAATCCTGCAATGATGGCTATTAGTAAGAACTTGGTTATTCTCATGGTCTTTATGCTTGTTTTAACACGGGCGCTAAAATAAAGAATTATTTGATTACCCAACCCGCAACATTACTCCTACTTAAGTGGTAAATGATTGAGAGCCAATGCCCGTCAAACTTTACAATAACATTGTACGGAAACGTCTTATCTATTAAAAAGAAGCTCCCGATATTTAGGTAGAGGCCAGTACTCATCAGAGACGACTAACTCTAACCTATCTACTTCCCTTCTAATTTGATTGAAAAATGGTAACACATTATTGCAATAATCCCCCGCTTGGGCTCTTGGACTCTGGTGCTTATTGGCAACTTTTCTTTGCTCAGTCATCCCTTCTACAAGCTTACGGATTGCTGTCATTCTTTGAGAAATCTCTCTAATAATGCTCATAGGTTCGCTTGCCAAGACTTCAAACTCCTTTTTGGTAAGCACCTGCTTCAACCCCGTTACGTTTGCAATAAGAACATTCTGGTATTCAATTGCCGTTGGAATTACGTGATTGGTAGCTAAATCACCCATCACACGAGATTCTATTTGAAGTTTTTTAGTGTAACGCTCAAGATCTATCTCATACCTCGCATCTAATTCTCGTTCGCTTAAAATCTCATTGAGTTCAAAGAGTTTTCTCGATTTAGGAGTTAACACCAAATCCAGTGCATCTGGAGTAGTTTTGATATTAGAAAGTCCTCGCTTTTCCGCCTCCTTCACCCACTCTTCGCCATATCCATTGCCTTCAAATCGAATCTTTTTAGAATCGATGATATATCTTCTCAATACCTGAAAAATTGCATCATCCTTCTTCATTCCAGTGGCAACAAGGCTTTGCACCTCTTCATGAAACTTAACCAACTGGTCTGCAACAATAGTATTCAGCACCATCATAGCAGAAGAACAGTTAGCTGTAGAGCCAACTGCTCTAAACTCAAATTTGTTTCCGGTAAATGCGAACGGTGATGTTCTGTTTCTATCGGTATTATCCAATAATATTTCGGGAATCTTGATAATGCTGAGTTTGAGCTCGGTTTTTTCATCTGGAGACAATTTTTCTCCTTGCTTTACCCACTGTTCAATATCATCCAATACCTGACTTAAAAAAGACCCTATGAAAACGGACATAATTGCCGGTGGAGCTTCATTAGCCCCAAGACGATGGTCATTACTTGCGCTTGCAATACTGGCCCTCAGCAAATCTGCATGTTCATGAACCGCCTTTATTGTGGTGATGAAAAAGGTTAGAAACTGAATGTTCTTCTTGGGTGTTTTACCTGGGCTAAGAAGATTCTTACCCGTATCTGTGGCTAGAGCCCAATTGTTGTGTTTTCCAGAACCGTTTATACCAGCAAATGGTTTTTCATGAAAAAGAACTCGGAAATCGTGACGAAAAGCAACCTTCTCCATCACATCCATTAATAATTGGTTGTGATCTACCGCCAAGCTCACCTCCTCAAATACTGGGGCGCATTCAAATTGCCCTGGGCCAACTTCATTATGCCGGGTTTTTACGGGAATGCCAAGCTTCAGGGCCTCGGTTTCAAAATCGCGCATGTAAGCGGTAACTCTATCATTAATAGAACCGAAGTAATGATCATCCAACTGCTGGTCTTTGGCAGACGAATGCCCGAAAAGCGTTCTGCCAGTAAGTGCCAAATCTGGGCGAGCGTTAAAAAGTGCTCGGTCAACTAAAAAGTATTCTTGCTCACAACCGAGGGTACAAATAACTCTTGATACGTTTCTATCGAAGTATTCCTGAACTACGGTGGTGGCGGCCTTATCCAAAAAGTGAACTGAGCGCAATAAAGGCGCTTTATGATCGAGCGATTCTCCAGTGTACGCAACAAAAACCGTAGGAATACATAGCGTTCTGCCTATTACAAATGCGGGAGATGAAGGGTCCCAGGCAGTGTAACCTCTAGCTTCGAAAGTGTTTCGTATTCCTCCATTTGGAAAACTTGATGCATCTGGTTCTTGCTGAATTAGCTTATCTCCTCCAAAGGCTTCCATTGAAAAGCCATCTGCCAAGGGCTCAAAAAAGGCGTCATGCTTTTCTGCGGTTGAACCAGTAAGTGGTTGAAACCAATGTGTGTAGTGCGTTGCTCCTTTACCGAGTGCCCAAGATTTCATGGAAGCGGCTACTTGTTCTGCAGTTCCTCTATCAATCTGTCCGCCTTTATCTACGCATGTACGTAAGGTGGTGTAAACCTCCGCTGGTAGATGTTCCCGCATTACCTTCCACGAAAAAACGGAAGAGGCAAAGTAGTTTGAAACTTTATCGTCTGGCAGTTTTACATCAACAGGCTTTCTTCTATTAACCTCCTGCAATGCTTGAAATCTTTGTGTTGACATGCTCTTGTTTTAGCCAAAAAAGGCTCGGAAATTCCGAGCCTTAATTTGTTGTTCATAAAATAGATTAGGCGCTAACTAGCTTTGCTTCCGCTTCAGATACCGTTTTAATAATTCTAGCAGCAACCTTGTATGGATTCGCGTTAGAAGCTGGTCGTCTGTCTTCTAAATAACCTTTCCAACCTTTTTCAACAGTCATTAACGGAATTCTGATTGAAGCACCTCTATCAGATATACCGTAAGAGAAGTCGCTGATAGATGCGGTCTCATGCAAACCAGTTAATCGTTGGTCATTATGAGCTCCATATACATCAATATGCTCCTCTGTTAGAGGTCTAAAAGCCTCACAAATTCTTTCATAAACCTCTTTAGAACCGCATGTTCTTAAAGTAGTATTCGAGAAGTTTGCGTGCATTCCAGAGCCATTCCAATCTCCTTTAATTGGCTTTGGATGGTATTCAATATACCAGCCATAGCTTTCAGTAAGTCTATCCAACAAGTATCTAGCAACCCAAACCTCATCACCGGCTTTCTTTGCTCCTTTCGCAAACAATTGAAACTCCCATTGTCCAGAAGCTACTTCTTGATTAATTCCCTCAAAGTTTAAACCTGCAGCAATACAAAGATCAGCGTGTTCTTCAACTAATTCTCTTCCGAAGGTGTGTCTTCCGCCAACTGAGCAATAGTACATTCCTTGTGGTCCTGGATAACCACCTCTTGGGAATCCTAAAGGCAATTCAGTTTCTCTATCCATGATAAAGTATTCTTGTTCAAAACCGAACCAGAAGTCATTATCCTCATCTTGGATGGTAGATCTACCGTTAGACACATGCGGTGTTCCGTCAGCATTGTAAACTTCTGTCATAACCAACCAACCATTGTCTCTAGCAGGATCTGGAAAAATAGCAACAGGAACCAATAGACAATCTGAAGACCCTCCAACTGCTTGTTGAGTTGAAGAACCGTCAAACGACCAGTTACCTAGCTCTTCTAATGTTCCTTGAAAATTTTCATGCTCTTCGACCTTGGTTTTAGATCTCATGTTTTGGGTTGGCTCGTAACCGTCAAGCCAAATGTATTCCAGTTTTACCTTCATAATGAGTGAAATAGTTGGGTTTTGTGATATTATGCCGCAAAGGTAGCAGATGAAAGAGACCTGAAAAATTTAATTATTAACTTTTTCCTAACAGACCCCTATTTTTTCAGGGGTGTCGCGATAAAAAAGTGGTTTTATTAATTTTCAAGTACAAAAAAGGCCCAAAATTGGGCCTTACACTAAACAAAATCAAGAATTACTAATCTTCTCTGGGCTGAGCCTTTGGAGCTGGAGTTGGTTTAGGTACTGTTTTCTTCGGAGTTGTATCCTTCATACTGTCTTCAATCTCACGCTGAACGCTACTGGTAGCATCTTTAAATTCTCGCATACCTCGTCCAAGTCCACGCGCTAACTCAGGTATTTTGTTTGAACCAAAGAATAAAAGAATGACCAACAACACGACTACAATTTCGCCTCCGCCTAAACTCAGAAAAAGTAATGTTGGGTTCATGATGTAAAATTAAAAAGGCTCCGATTTCTCGGAGCCTTTTATTATTTCTTTTTCTTTTTTTCCGATTCTGGCTCATCTTTCACAAACTCCAGCATTACAGGAGTTGCAATAAAGGCGGAAGAATAGGTTCCAACAACCACACCTACAAGAAGTGCGAAAGAGAATCCCGCAATTGTTTCTCCTCCCGCAAGGAAAAGAACCAACAACACGATAAACGTGGTCAAGGATGTAATAACCGTTCTACTTAAAGCGCTATTAAGTGCATTATTAGCAACCGTTTTAATAGAGTGTTTCTTCGCCTGATGCTCATTCAGGTACTCTCTAATACGGTCAAACACAACAACAGTATCGTTAATAGAATAACCAACTACCGTTAGAATCGCTGCAATAAATGCCTGGTCAATTTCCATGCTAAATGGCATAAAACCATAACCCAAAGAGAACAATGACAGCACAAATAATACATCATGAAACAAGGCTATTACCGCTCCTAAACTGTACTGCCATTTCTTAAATCGTAAAAGGATATATAAGAAGATGGCAATGAGTGAAAACAAAACAGACAAAACCGCTGATCTCTTAATATCATCTGCAATCGTTGGTCCCACTTTCTGTGAGCTTAGTATTTGGCTAGCATTTCCTTCAATCTGAGAAAGACCTGAAACCAACGCAGCCTGAACCTCATCATCAACAGTTTCGCCAACATCATTAATTCTATAGGCAGTAATAACCTTAACTCGATTTGACTCACCAAATGTCTTTACCGTTGGTGCGGTTCCAAAAGCATCGCCAAGAGCGCTAGCTACTTCTTCCGTATTTACGTCATCGACAAACTCAACCATGTAAGATCGACCTCCTAGGAAATCAACTCCGTAGTTAAATCCTCTCGCACCCATAGAAGCAATTCCAGCAACAATCACAACACCTGAGAAGATGTAAGCGATTTTACGTTTTTTGATAAAATCGAAGTTTACATTCTTGAAAGCTCCTTTAGAAATTCCTGTAGAAACAGTGATTGTCTTTTTACGAGAAAGTCTTCCTTCAAAAATTAATCGTGTTAGGAAGATAGAAGCAAACAATGAACAGAAAATACCAATGATTAAAGTGGTTGCAAAACCTTGAATTGGTCCTGTACCAAATATGTAAAGGATAATACCCGTTAAGAGTGATGTCACGTTTGCATCGATAATCGCTGAATAAGCAGCGTTATAACCTTGAGTTACCGCCAATCTCATTCCAGTACCTTTCGCTAGTTCCTCTCTAATTCTTTCAAAGATCAGAACGTTAGAGTCAATGGAAATACCAATGGTAAGAACGATACCAGCAATACCCGGAAGCGTAAGAACCGCACCAAGCGAAGCAAGAACCCCAAACACGAAGAACACGTTTGCAACAAGCGCAAGGTTAGCAGCCCAACCAGCAGTTCCGTAGTAAAGAATCATGAATATCAACACAAGAACAATAGCTCCTAGGAACGAAACCATTCCTTTTATCAAAGACTCTGAGCCAAGTGTTGGACCAACTACTGCTTCTTCAACAATTCTTGCTGGAGCAGGAAGTTTACCAGCTTTAAGAACCGTAGCAAGGTCATTTGCTTCGTCTATTGTAAAGTTTCCTGTGATGTTTGAAGTTCCGCCAGAAATTTCTTGCTGTACGGTTGGGAATGAGTAAACGTAATCATCAAGTACAATTGCTATAGATCGTTCAACATTACTAGCGGTTAACTTTTTCCAGGCAGCAGAGCCCTCAGCATTCATTCTCATCGTAACCTCTGCATTAGAACTAAACTGACCGTAATCTGCAGAAGCGTCCTTAATGGCAGAACCATCTAAAGGTGGCACACCATCTCTACTAGTTACTTTAATAGCAACCAATTGATGAACTCTGGCTGGATTTTCTGAGTCGATTGGCTTAACTGTCCAATAGAATTTCATGTCTCGTGGAAAAATCGCCTGAACACGTTCCATTGCCAAGTACTTATTCACCTTGGCAGTGTCTTTTACTGCTGCAAGACCTACAACTGGTCCGCCATATAGCCCTTGTTGATTAGCAGATGGCGAAAGCACAGCAAACAATGGGCTGTTCTTTTGAAATTCTGCCAATCCTTCTTCATCGCTTAATTCGGTAGAATCTCCACCAAATTGCTCAAGTAATGAGCCTGAAGAATCTGGTTCAGCGACCGCAACATCTACTACATCCACATCTTCTCCTGTCACTTGATCTGAAGTATCTTTCTTCGTCTCACCTGCTTCAATATCTCTAATTAACTTATTGGCTTCAGCTAAATAGCCGTACACTTCTTCATTTTCAAAAGTTTCCCAAAACTCTAATTGAGCTGTTCCCTGAAGAAGTTTTCTAACACGATCCGGTTCCTTAACACCTGGAAGCTCCACAAGAATTCGATCGCTTCCTTCTAATCGTTGAATATTTGGCTGAGTAACACCAAATTTATCGATACGTGTTCTTAGTACTTCAAAAGCTTGCTCAATAGCAGCTTCCTTTTCTTCTTGAATTACCTTGAGAACATCTGCATTTGTTGCATCACCTTTCACTTTATCTTTCAAAGTGTATCCGAAAATTTTTGGAGACGCTAGTCGCGCATTCGGGTCAATTTTCTCGAATTCTCTTCCGAAAAGTGTTACAAAATCTTCCTGAGCATCGGTTTGTGCTGCAGTAGCATTTGCAATTGCCTGATTAAAGGTTGAATCGGTGCTGTAGTTCGACAACGACTTTACCATTTCCTGAATGGAAATTTCAAGTGTAACGTTCATACCGCCTTTAAGGTCAAGACCTAAGTTAAGTTCCTGGTCTTTACACTCAGAGTAGGTAAACTCTTTCACCACCATGTTGTAACGGAAGTCCTCCAAATACTTATCCGCCTCCTTCTGGTCCGTCAAACTCATTTCCTCATAAGTAGACTCAGCCATCTTGGTAGCCACCGTAAAGGAAAGTTGGTATAAACATACCAGTGCGAGTAGTATGGCGAAAACTCTTATAGCGCCTTTATTCTGCATTATATATAATGTATAGTTATTGCTCTAATTTTTAGAGCGTGCAAATATAGAAGAACACCCTTTCAATAGCAATACAGGATTTTGAAGCTAAATCCAACATTTTAAGAATATAAAAACACGGTAAACGCACATATCTGCCTAATTACAATAATGGCAAGTTGCATTTCGCTAAAGCGTAACAAATAAGCTTCTATTGAGTAGATAAATCATCCTACCTGAGCAACCTTTTGCCTTTACATTTGTCATTCTATAAACCCGATACAACTAATGAGAATCATTTTTTGCCTTGCCTTTTTATTTCTTCAATTTTCGAGTTACGGTCAGCTTTACTTCAACAGGTTTGACTCAGTACAAGTAACTGAAGAAAATGGGGTGCTCAGTTTCCCTTGGGCAGGTGGATTAAACCATCCACAGTTCTCGAACATGGATTTTGATTCTGATGGTAGAAACGATTTATTGGTTTTTGATAAAAGCGGAGACAAGATTGTTTGTCTTAGAACAAATGCCTCAAACGAACTAGAAATTGCTTCCGAGTATCGAGAAATGTTTACCAACCAACACAGTCCGTCAAGACCACGACTGCACGATTGGATTCTGCTTCGTGATTTTAACGCAGACGGGAAAACAGACATTTTCAGCTATTCCAACGGAGGAATGGCTGTTTATAGAAATGATGGAAATGAAGACACCCTCATATTTACACTCATTACAGGGAAATTACTATCAGACTATGGCAACGGTTTGATAAACATATATGTAAGTCCAACCGATTTGCCTGCTATTATGGATGTGGATGGAGATTCTGATATGGATGTGGTTACGTTTAGTCTCTTTGGAACTGCAGCCGAATACCATCAAAATCAATCGATGGAATTGTATGGAATACCCGATAGTATGACAATGATTCTTGCCGACCCTTGCTGGGGGAATTTTGAAGAGGATCCTTCTTCTGTTTCGGTAAATCTGAATGTTAGCTGCAAGGGAGGAAATAACATAGGCGCTACGCAACAATCGGCAGCTAACGCAGGTGCTCATTCTGGTTTTACCATGCTTGGATTGGACATTGAGGGCGATGGAGACCAAGACCTTGTTGTAAGTATTGTAAGCTTCAACACCATGAATATTCTTACAAATGATGGCGATGCAACAAGTGCCAACATGGGAGCCCAAGATTTAACCTTTCCTCAAAACTTCCTTAACACGGACCCTATTAACATTTACACCTTTCCTGCAGCGTTTTTGGCAGACGTAAACAACGATGGGAAGGTTGATTTAATCGCTTCACCTTATCAGGAAAATAATGGTCATGATTACCATGGAAGCTATTTGTACACAAACAATTCTAGTTCAGCCTTTGACTTAAGCTATGTGAAGAATAACTTTTTGCAAGACGAAATGATTGAACTTGGAACTGCGGCATACCCCGTACTTTTCGATTACGACCAAGATGGACTTACCGACCTTTTGGTTGGCAATAGAGGTTATTTTGTGAGTACTGGAACCTACTCCTCTCAGCTAGCATATTACAGAAACACAGGCACTGCCACGCAACCTGAATTCACCCTACAAAACCGAAACCTCAACGGTATTTCAACCCTTGGACTTGGCAATGTGGCGCCAACATTTGGTGACCTTGACGCTGACGGAGATTACGATATGATAATTGGTGACGCTGCCGGCTTGGTACATTATTTTGAGAATAGCGCAGGAGCAGGAAATCCATGCAGTTTTACACTCACTTCTCCAGGCTTTCAGGGCATTAACATTACAGGGCAGTTTGCCACTCCGTTTTTGTTTGACGTAGACGGAGACCTTCTTCTTGACTTGGTAATTGGCGAACGAAACGGCAATCTTAATCTATATATGAACGAAGGCACAGCGCAAAGCCCAACTTTTGTGTTGGACAACAGCGGCTGGGGCGGTGTAGACATGCGCAGAAACGGGCTTTCTTTCGGGTATAGCGCTCCGTATATGTTCGAAAATGAAGGAGAAATACAAATGCTTGTAGGTTCAGAAAGCGGGGTAATTGACCTCTACAATGGAATCACATCTGTAATAAATGGCCCAGAGCAATTAATAGCTGACATTGGCGATGGCACTACATTCAGTACATCAAACGAAACAACACCTTTTGGATTCTCCACTAAAAGTGGGCGCAACCAATATTTGCTGCGGGCAGACGAACTAACTGACGCTGGTTTGGCGCAAGGCGTCATAGAAAAGTTAGCCTTAGAAACAGAAAATGGACCCAGTGCGACCCACGCTCAATTTTATGTAAAAATGGGTCAAACAAATCTTGACGAACTCAATGGTTTTGTCGATGGATTTTCGAGTGTTTACTTCGTTTCGACAGGTACCGTACCGCAAGGGTTGGTAGAATACACCGCACAAACCCCAATAGTTTGGGATGGGCAATCAAACCTCATTATCGAATTCTGTTGGTTTCAGACCAATCCAGGCGCAACAGACGATTTGAACGTGCAATTCTCCACCACTTCTTTTAATTCTAATGCATACAGTAGTTCAAATAATTTTAGCGGCTGCGGCATTGTCTATGAAGGTTCGAATATGGAGCGGCCTAACTTCACTTTGACGGTTAAGCCCTCTTTTAATAATGCGGGCGAGTTTCCTGTTTATGAGGGCGAACGGTCTACCATTTGTTTGGGCGATTTAAACAACGACCAACTGCCAGAATTGATTATTGGCAACCTAGCTGGTGGCCTAGCCTATTACAAAGGCGCAACTGAAGGAGTGGTAATCAACAACCTTGCGGAGGCCGAAAACATGTCGGGTTATGGATTGCGTTTGTATCCAAACCCAACCACAGGCACCTTGGTTATTGAGCCAGATGTAGCCATGGACGGCCGTGTAGAAATGACCGTATTTAACGTGCTTGGAGAAGTAGTTTGGACAGGATTGAGCAACGATTTAATTAAGGAATCGATAGATCTTTCGGTGCTCCAAAACGGCATTTATTTACTGAACCTTCGGGGCGAAAAACAGATGGCCACTAAACGGTTTATCATTCAGAAATAATGAATACACAGAACCCCGTTCTGTTGTATGACGGCTTGTGCAATTTATGCCAAACCTCTGTTCAGTTCATTCTTAAACACAATTCGAAAGAAAATATTCAGTTTGCTTCGCTGCAGTCCGATTTTGGGAAAGAGCTAGTAAAAAACTCTACCCTGCCCGCAAACTATGCCGAAAGCCTTGTGTATGTAGAAAATGGGGATGTGTTTGTAAAGAGTGATGCTGCTTTAAAACTTGCAAAGCATTTACATGGAGTTTGGAAAATAGGTTCGGTATTTCTCATCGTTCCAACCTTTATTCGCAATCCGATTTATGATTGGGTTGCAAAAAACAGGTACCGTTGGTTTGGGAAAAAAGAGGCTTGTTGGGTGCCTAACGCAACATGGAAAACGCGGTTTTTAGATTGAACTACGGTCGCAACCAAAGCTCTGCACTGCTGTACCGAATGCTTGCAGAATATTTCTTGAGAAAATCTCCACCCAGTACCATATCAATGGGAGTAAGCCCTAATTCGGCATAGGATGCATTGATGTGCGAGAGGTCTAAAGACACCACTTCAAACGGTTCTAAGACCAAATCTCCAAGTACAAACTGATCAATTGAAAACTTGAAGCCTTCCATGCTATCCGTTCCTAATCCTTTCGAAAGTTTGTCTGCTTTTTCAAAGTTTTGTTTATCTGAAAAAAGGTAGACACGGTTTTTGTCAAATACCGTTTGCGAAGCCCCTGTGTCTATGAGAATATTAGCCAAGTTGCCATTCACAAATCCGCTAATGGCAATATGAACACCTGAGCCTTCAATCTCAACAAATCGAATGGGAATAGGAAACTCCATGACATAAAAAGGGCCTTCGCTAAAAACAAAGGCCCTTCAAAAATAGTATTTGCTATTAGGAATCGTCCTGATTAATCTAGCAAAGCGTTTGTTTTTCTAACTCCTTCGGCACTTTCGGCAAGTTTTGCTTTCTCTGCTTCGTTCAATTCAATTTCTACAATGCTTTCAATTCCATTCTTCCCAAGAATTACTGGAACACCAATGCAGATGTCTTTCAATCCGTATTCTCCATCTAACATAACAGAACATGGAAACATTTTTTTCTGGTCGCAAGCAATGGCTTGCACCAAGGCAGATACTGCTGCACCAGGAGCGTACCAAGCACTTGTTCCTAACAAGCCTGTAAGGGTTGCACCACCTACTTTGGTTGCTTCAGTTACTTCTGCAAGTCTTGCATCTGAAAGGAATTTAGAAACAGGAACTCCGTTTCTTACGGCAAGTCTTGTTAATGGCAACATACCCGTGTCGCTGTGTCCGCCAATGACCATACCAGCTACATCAGACGCAGGGCACTCTAGTGCTTCGCTTAATCGGTACTTAAAACGTGCGCTATCTAGTGCGCCACCCATACCAATAATTCGGTTTTTAGGTAGTCCAGTAGCCTTGTGCGCCAAGTAAGTCATGGTGTCCATTGGGTTACTAACCACAATAATGATAACGTTTGGAGAATGCTTGATTAAGCTAGTAGAAACCGTTTTTACGATACCCGCGTTAATGCCAATCAACTCTTCTCTCGTCATTCCTGGCTTACGCGGAATACCACTTGTGATTACAGCAATATCGCTTCCTGCTGTTTTCGAGTAATCGTTGGTTGCTCCAACAATTTTGGTGTCGAAACCATTAAGGGTAGCGGTTTGCATCAGGTCCATAGCCTTACCCTCGGCAAAACCTTCTTTAATATCTACTAACACAACTTCTGAAGCAAAATCTTTAATGGCGATGTATTCTGCGCAACTAGCGCCTACTGCACCTGCTCCTACTACTGTAACTTTCATGGTATAATCTTAATTTGTTATTGTTTTTAACGCTGGCAAATGTAGAAAAGATGGTTTACCGCAAAAAGCATTGAACCGCCAGTTTCCAAGAACTTTCTTTCAATTTATCAACCGTCAGATAAAACCGTATGGAATTCAACTGTACGTATCTTGCGCATAATTCATTTTTCGCTAGGCAACCCCAATAATTCACCCTCGTTATCTAAACGCGTGCAACCAACCAAACAAGAGCTCCAAGATCTAATAGCGGGTTGTCTGAAAAACGACCGCAGATGCCAGCAGAAAATCTACGAGCAGTTTTACGGCAAAATGTTGAGTGTGTGCATGAGGTACACCAAAGACCTTGACCAAGGAAAGGAGTTAGTGCAGGAAGGATTTATCAAGCTATTTGGAAACCTTGAAAAGTACAAGCATGATGGGTCGTTTGAAGGATGGGTGAGAAGGATTTTTACAAACAATGCAATTGATTCGTTTAGAAGGAAAAAACATCAAGACCTAGTGCCAGATGATGATTATCGCGTACTAAATCTTGCAGACGACAAAGACGAACATGAATTTTTTGATGAACCAGAGGAAACCATTCAACCAAAACACGTTATAGAAGCAATGCAACAACTCTCACCAGCATATCAAATGGTTTTTAACCTGTATGTAATGGAGAGTTTTTCGCACCAAGAAATAGCAGATGAACTCGGAATTAGCGTAGGAACCTCAAAATCAAACTTGGCAAAAGCCAGAATGAACATGAGAAAACTATTGAGGAAGCAATTTGCAGATCGACTTTAAGAAAACATGAATAACCCATTGGATAATAAAATAAAGGAGAGTCTCGAGAATTTCGAGATGCCTTACGATGCAGGTGCTTGGGCAGAATTAGCTCAGCAATTACCTGCTGCGGGTACAGCTACCTCCGCTGGAGGAAGCCAAATTGGCTGGAAAGCTGCCGCACTGGTTGCCGTTTTAGCAACTACCATAGCTACCGCTTGGTACTTTACAAACACTGACAAAACAGTTATCACAGAGGATGTTGCCATTGAGCAAACAGTTCCTGCTGAGGAGGTAAACGTTGTAAATTCGGAAGAAACAGAAACCGTTAACCAAGAGACCTCTACGCAAAAAGCAATTACAGAAGTAAAAGCACATGTTGCTGATGCAAAAGCAACCAATACTAATGCAGTTGTCCCTGTTGTAAAAGAGGAAACTCAGCCAGTTGTAAAGACAGAAAATGTTGTTGCTACTACAGATAACAACAGCAATTTAACAACAGATAAAAAAGAACCTACCACACCTGAAAAGGAACCTAGCAATGAAGTTACTGCAAAGCCTTTTGTAGCTAAATTCTTAGCCAGCACCTTAATTGCTTGCGTAGGCGATGATGTTAGTTTCATAAATGAATCTTCTGACAAATCTGCATCTATGAGATGGGACTTTGGAGATGGGACAACTGAAGTAGAATCTAACCCCGTGCATAACTACGTAAACGAGGGTACTTATACTGTTCGCTTAGTAGGAAGCAAAAACAATCAAACCGCAGAACATACTGTAACTGTAAATGTGAATCCAACCCCAACCCCTATTTTCTCGGCAGAGAGAAAGTTGAACGGCTATGTTGCCATTCCGCTTTACAAGTTTGCAACCGCGGTGCAACCATCAGAAACTGCAATTTGGAGTTTTTCTGATGGCGCCAAGGCTGTAGGAAATTCGGTGGTACACCTTTTTAGAGAAGCAGGTACATCTACGGCAAGCGTAACTGTGTCTAACAACTATGGATGCTCTACCACAATGAGTGAATCGTATGACGCACTCAAAGAATTTGATTTACTAGCACCAACCAGTTTTACACCAAATGGAGATGGGCTCAACGAAAACTTCATTCCGGAAGCCCTTCCAGAAATGGGAATTGCTTTTGAAATGAGCATTCTCGATCCAAAAACAAACGAAGTGGTGTACAGAACATCCAATGCATTGGATGCTTGGAATGGAACAAGAAATAACTCAGGACAAAAGCTCGATGAAGGAATTTACATCTGGACTGTTGTATTGAAAGAAAACGTAGTAAACAACAAGGTTTTCAACGGAAAAATAACCCTATCACGCTAAGCACAACTTTGTATCTTTGAAAATTGCTCACACAAAAGAAAATGAACTACCCATCCTTTAAAATCACCCATTTCGGACTTATTGCGATTATCGGCCTAGCCGTAATCTTCGCAAATCCGATTGAGATAAATGCGCAGACCGTGGATATTGGTCCGCCCGACACATCTGTTTGTAACGGAACACCCGTAGACTTAGTAGCCGTGCTTAACGGTGGCGGTTCTGGTGGTGCTCAACCAGCAACTTATCAGCTCACAGATGACTCGCACACTGGTGTGGTTGCGATGGGCTTCGATTTTGATTACTACGGAAACATTTACAACCAGTGTGTAATCTCGTCTAACAGTTACATCACATTCGACCTTACCGGAGCAAACGGAGGGTCGCAATGGAGTATTAATGCCGCTGCACCTAGCCCTGGTTTCACTACCAACAACAAGATTATGTTCCCTTGGCAAGACACAAACCCTGGAGTGAGCGGTACGGTAAGTTCTGTTACTTGTGGTACAGCTCCGAACAGACGATTTGTGGTTACCTATGATGCAGTTGCAATGTTTAGCTGCACCACTTTAGAATTCACCAATCAGTTAGTGCTTTACGAAACTTCTAATCGAATAGAAATGCACCTTGCAAGCAAGCCGCTCTGCGCAGCTTGGAATGGTGGAGCTGCAATTCAGGGACTTGAGAACGCTACAGGAACTGTTGGTCATATCGTTCCAGGAAGAAATTTCCCAACTCAATGGTCTGTGGCAAATGACGGATACGAGTTTGTTCCAGATGGGATTGGAGGTTACACCATGAACCCCATTCCGTTTGACCCAGAGCCAGTAACCACAAACAACGACCTTCTTTGGTACGATGAATTTGGAAATCAGCTTGGCAACACTACCTCAATTACTGTGTCTCCAACGGTTGCTACATGGTACTATTGCGAGTGGGATTACCCATGTAATAATGAACCTGCAATAGATTCTATCTTGGTTTCTTTAGGAAACGTAGACATTACGGTGGAGGCTACCGATGCAAGATGCTTTGGTTTTGCCGATGGATTTGTAAGCGTAGACCCTATCGGAAGTTCTTACCCAGTGTCGTTTACCCTCTACAATGGTACAGGAGCACAGGTGCAGCAAATAAATAATGTTTTTGGAATTGACACACTTGGGGGCCTTGTGGCAGGCACTTATGCGGTTACTGTAACGGACGGTGTAGGATGCCAAACATCATTAGACTTCATTATTGACCAACCTGAGTTGTTGGTAGTTAACGCTTCTCACACAGACATACTCTGTAACGGAGATGATAATGGTAGAGCGAAGGTAGAGCCCGCTGGTGGAATTGCCTTTCCTTCTGGAGCGTACTCAGTTTCTTGGAATGATCCATTGGCTCAAACAACTGATTCTGTTCAATGGCTAGCACCTGGCGCATATACTGTTACTATTACAGATGCTCAAAACTGTGTTTCAGACACTACCTTTTCTTTAACAGAACCATTGCCACTTATTTTAGACCTAAGTTCAGGAGCAGATACTTGCCTATTGAGTAATGGAGCAATTAGAGCTGAAATGCAAGGAGGAACACAGCCTTACGTGTATAGATGGAATTCAATTGCAGATTCTGCCCACTACGTAACGAATGATTTACTGCAATGGAACCGAATTACTAGCCTTGACCACGGTGACTATAATGTGTTGGTAACGGACTCCAATGGCTGTATGATTGAAGGCAGTATAGAAGTATCACTTATTCCTCCGCCTTATTCCAACTTTGTAAGTCGTTCTAAGCCGGAAGAATTCATTGACCCATTGGTTCAGTTTGATAACGAAAGTGCTGGTGCTCTAACATACGAGTGGCATTTTGGAGATGGAAACGTTTCATATGAAGAAAACCCTGAGCACTCTTACGATACATCTGGCGTGTTCTTAGTAATGTTGATTTCGTACAATGAACCACAGTATGGCTGTGCCGATACATCTTTCCAATACATGGAAGTTGATCCAATGTTTACTTTCTATGTACCAAGCGGATTTACCCCAGACGAAGATGGTCTTAACGATACGTGGGGACCAGTGGGTCAGAACTTTGAATACGAGAGTTACAACGTTCAGATTTACGATCGTTGGGGCAAGCTAATTTGGGAAACAGACAATCCGACCAAATGGTGGGATGGCACAATGAGAAGTTCTGGAAAAGAAGTGAAGCAAGGCATGTACGTATATGTTTTCACTCTCAAGAAATTCAACACGTTTGAGCCAAAAGTCATCAAAGGCACTGTGACGCTTTACCGTCACAACTAAGAGCATTTGCTATCTTAATGGCATGAACAAACTATTAGCCGTAACCGCTTTCTTTATGCTGGTTACGGCTAACTCTTTATTTTCACAATGTACTGGCGTCCAGTCAGCCACAATTACACCCACTCCAACAGGTTCTTGTCCAGTAGGCACGGTATACACCATCTGCTATACAATGAACACCTACAATCAGCTAGGAGCCAACTGGGTTGATGGGTATGAGGTAAATCTTACCGGTCCTTGGCAAGCGGGAAGTCTTGTTGGAACTACCGCTCCCATCAACTGCGGTGGCGGTGTTGGAAATTGGATTTGGTCTAATGCCGTAACCGGAACTGCCAGCGGGCAAACTCACGGCCCTGGTTATTATTTTGATTTAAATCCTGACGGAAATCCAGGAAATGATTTTGGCGATAGTGGCCCTACTTGCTCATGGACCATGTGTTTTCAGGTTACCGTTGGTAATTCTCCTGGCGCAACCATTTCTGTAGGAGTAACTGCTCTGAGCGATGGCGAAGTGGGGTCTTGGAACAGCTCATCTTGCAGCGGTTCTAACTACCCTATTTTCAGTTGCATAATTGACAATCCATGTGGAACGGTGAGCGCAGTAGTAAATCAAAATGAGAGTTGTGCCGGTAACAATGACGGGCAAGCTACAGTCACCATGACGGGTGGCGCCAACCCAATCACGTATTCTTGGAATACGGCTCCAATTCAAACTACCCAAACAGCAACAGGATTGGCGGCAGGTAATTATACCGCAACGGTTACAGATGCAAATGGATGTACGCTCACAGACAATGTCACAATTACAGCCGGTGGCTCTTCAGATGCGACCATCAATAATGTGAACGGTACGAATACGCTTTGCGAAAATGATGCTGCAGTTCAATTAACAACCGTTCAGGCTGGAGGTACATTTTCAGGAAACGGAGTTTCTCCAACTGGACTCTTTACCCCAGCTAATGCAAACAATGGAGCCAATACAATAACCTACACCATTGGAGGGGCTTGCCCAGATAG
>CALCGD010000254.1 GCA_937900875.1 uncultured Flavobacteriales bacterium | reverse complement strand
TGGACCCTGTGCGCCATCAGCGCCATCTGCTCCGTCAGTACCATTCGTTCCATCTGTTCCTGCTGGACCTTGTGCGCCATCAGCGCCATCTGCTCCGTCAGTACCATCGGCACCGTCAGCACCGTCAGCTCCAGCTGGCCCAACCGACTGAACCCAAATGATTCCATCGAAATACCAAAACTTATTATCATCAGTATCATACACCATCAATCCAGTAGCTGGGGAGGCAATGTTTGTTCTTTGTACCGTGTTTAATCTTGGAACCAGGAAACCTTTATCGGTTGCGTCCAAGTCTAGTACGGCACTTGGCTCTGGAGTTGATGTTCCAATACCCATGTTATCCTGGGCAAATGACTCTGTCGTCATTAGTCCGCCAAGAAAGATTAGTACAAGTAATGCTCTTTTCATATTGATTGCTAATTGATTAAAACCTCGCTGAATTAATTTGTTTTAAAGATGAGTATAATTAAATCATCGATGAAACAAAAATAACGGGTAATGAGACACAATTCAAAACTTTCAACATAGTATTTAGACCAACGACAAGGGCGTAATGGTACTTTTGAAGACATTTGTTCGGGAAACCGAAGATTTAATGAACAGATAAATATTTTGGTTGTTGGTGCTTTTAGACCCAAATTCAATGTACAGACTGCTTATTCCATTTACTTTACTTCTTCTAATAGACTTTTATTTTTTCCAATCCATAAGAACTATTGGCCAAGATTTAACGACAAAATGGAGAATTTCCCTATACGTTGTTTATTGGACAACATCACTTCTTTCATTCCTAGTCCTTTTTGCAGCGGGTTCGCAAGAATCTTTGTCAAAACCAATACGGTACTATCTATTTAGTTCGGTGCTTGTGCTTCTTATTCCTAAGCTTGTTGGAATATTGGTCTTATTTGGTGAGGACGTATTTAGAGTTGGAAGTGGTTTTTGGGGAATTGCAACGGATTCTAATGAGCCTTTTTTGCAAGGGAGAAGAGCCTTTGTTTCAAAAGCTGGACTTTTTGTTGCAGCAATTCCATTTACCACGATGATATTTGGTATGGCCGTTACTGCCTTTAACATTAAGGTTCGAAAGAAAACGGTTATCTATGATGACTTGCCAACTGAATTTAATGGCCTTAGAATTGCACAAATCTCTGACCTACATTCTGGGAGTTTAAAATCTTCGGATTTAATCAGATCAGCGGTCGATAAGATTCTTGAGTTAAAACCAGACTTGATCTTTTTTACGGGAGACCTAGTAAATAATGAAGCTGTAGAAGCTGAGCCATTTATTGAAGAGTTTAAGCGATTGCATGCTACTCACGGTGTGTATTCTATCCTGGGCAATCACGATTATGGGGACTATGGACCTTGGTCATCTCAAGAAGCAAAGGCAGCGAACCTACAGCGCTTAAAAGAAATTCATCAGGAATCTGGCTGGAATCTGTTGCTTAACGACAACATTACTATTCAAAAATCGAATTCTAAACTGGCTATTGTAGGAGTAGAAAACTGGGGAGCATCTCGGCACTTTCCTAAATACGGTGACCTAGACAAAGCCGTGGTTGGTATTGAAGACATTCCATTTAAAATATTGCTTTCGCATGACCCCAGTCACTGGGACGCGAAGGTTAAGGACCATTCCCAGAAATTTCAACTCACCTTATCTGGTCATACACATGGCGCTCAATTTGGAATAGAGATACCCGGTTTTAAATGGAGTCCGGTTAAATATCTTTATAAGCAATGGGCCGGCTTATACGAATCAGACGGTCAGAATATATACGTAAACCGAGGTCTTGGTTTTATTGGATACATGGGACGTGTTGGAATTTCGCCAGAAATCACTCTTTTGGAACTCAAATCATCTCAAATTATATAACTTAGGAAGCTAGTTCGAAACCCCTGACTTCTAATTGCTTATGAGAACATTTATTGCCTGCCTAGCTATAACAGCTTGGTTCATAACGCCTGTATTTGCCGAAGATGGTGGGTATGAGTATTCAGTTATCGTTAATCCTGATGACGTTACAATAGCTAGAGACAAGTGGGGAGTACCGCACATTTTCGGAAAAACGGATGCTGATGTTGCATATGGATTGGCTTGGGCTAATGCCGAAGACGATTTTCACACCATGCAAGAGCTGGTGATAACAAGTAAGGGTCTTGCGGGTAAACTTATGGGTGTTGAAGGCGCAGAACGCGATTTTTTCTCGCACGCAATTGGCTACAGAGAAAGAGTAGCGCGAGATTTTCACCTCCTTTCTGAAGATTACATTAAATATGTTGAGGGCTATTGTCAAGGAATAAACGCCTACGCGAAATCGCATAAAAAAGAAGTTAGAGTTAAAGGCACATTTCCGATAAACCCGCAAGATGTTGTTGGTGGATATATGTTTGCGCTTAGTGCGTTGATAGGCACCCCGGGCGCTGTTAGCAGCATAATGAATGGCACATACGACAAAGACCAGCCATCTGAATTACCGTATGGATCCAATGCATTTGCATTTAACAGTAATAAAACTGAAGATGGAAGTACCATGCTGTGCATTAATCCTCACCAGCCAGTAACTGGACCGTTTTCTTGGTACGAGGCGCACTTAAATAGTGAAGAAGGTCTTAATATCCATGGAGCCATGTTTCCAGGAAGCTCAACGGTTTTTCTTGGAAATAACGAACATTTAGGTTGGGCTCACACCTTCAATCATCTCGATTTAGTCGATGTGTTTCAACTTGAAATGCACCCAAAGAAAAAGCACACTTACAAATTTAACGGGGTATGGCATAAGCTTGAGAAACGACCAGTTTGGTTAAAAGTGAAACTTGCAAAAGGAATAGTTTTTCCTGTAAAACGAATGACCTATTGGAGTGAATTGGGAGCAACATTAGAATCTCCTGATGGTAATTTCTATTCGGTAAAATTGGGGGCAAACGAAAAAGTTGGTGTTGGTGAGCAATGGTACCGAATGGATAAAGCGAAGAATTATGCTGAATTCTATGATGCACTTAGAATGGAGTCAATTACTATGTTCAACATTGTTTATGCCGATGAAAACGACACAATTATGTATATCAATAATTGTGTTATGCCAAGGCGAAATCCTGAAGTTGATTACAGCAAAGT
>CALCGD010000253.1 GCA_937900875.1 uncultured Flavobacteriales bacterium | reverse complement strand
CGTTTGGCAATATTTGATACCGAAAACTCTTCAGAAAACAAGCTTTTCACGGCTGATATCAATCGTTTAGGGGTGTCCTCAACTCGGGTTAATGACTCCAGCCCTGTATTCTTTACCATGTAAGAATTAACCAGACAATGGCGCCCCATGTACAATGCCGCCAATAACTTAAGCTTTATGCCAGTAGCCTGAAAAGTAGGTAGCACATTAATTTGCGCTTCACTAATTAGAGCGTGTATAGCAGCCGTATCTAACCCCGTTCTAATCTCAATGTTTTTGTGTTTTTCGACCAGGTCCCTCAGTTCTTTAGAAGGCCTGTTTCCAGCAATAATGAAAGGGACATCAATTTTGGAAAAGACCTTATTTACTAAATAGAGAGCCGCTTCATTGTTTTCGCCTATTTCCAAACTTCCATGATATAGACAGTATTTGCCGAAGCCTTCGCTTATTTCCACCTTATCGTTAGGATGAAAAGCCGAAACGTGATGCACGTTAGAATACTTTTCTCCTAAATATTTAGTGTCTGGTTTTGAGATGGCCGCAATCAACTGAGCATTGCAGATGGTACGCTCAAATCGTTCTAGTTTCCCAACCTCATTCAAGAAATAATACTTCTTAAAAAAGTCTTTTTCCACCTTCGCTAAATTTGAGTAGTAGTGATGCTCAATATTGTGCGTGCGTACAATCTTAAACCGAGATTCTATTCGGTCATCTGGCAAATGATAGCACGTGTGCAATCCTTCAAAAAGAATTGGATAATCGTCTACTAGCAATCGCTGCATCAACTCTTCAGATGAACGCGTAACCGCGATAAAGGGCTTGCGCCTAAAGAGATTACTACGGGTTGTACTTCGGTGGTAATAATGAACAGACTCGCATAGTTCTGCTAATTCTTCAGATTCCTTTCTGCCATACTCAAAGCAATGCAAATGAATCTTTACTCCTAGCGATGCGAGTGCTTTTAGTTTGTAAAACACATCGATAACTCCGCCATAATTGGCGGGAAGTGGAATGTCAAACGATATGACATGCAGATGCTTATCCATTTAATTCATCCAGCATTAATTTCAATTTCTCCGTCTCATTCTGCCAAGTAAGTTCTTTGCTTGCTTCAAGACTATTCTTTTTCCATGCATCCAAATTGGTAGAACCCAACATCTCGGTCATCTTTTGAGCTAAGATTTTGGGATCATGAGACTCGGTTACTTCCCCAATATTGTATTGTTCTACAACTCTCCTTACCTCCACCAAGTTGGACGCCAGAACAGGGATTCCTGCATGTATGTAATCAAACAACTTGTTGGGAAGGCTGAATCTGTAATTGATATTGGTGTCTTTATCTAGAGTTAAACCAAGATCAGAAACTTTAGTATGAGCCATCATTTGCTCATATGGCATTCGATCTTTAAACATTACTCTGTCTGAAATATTTAATTCTGCCACCCTGTTTTTAAGACTTGCAATCACATCACCAGAACCAAGAATAAGAAGCAGCGAGTTTTCTAGATACCGCATCGATTCAACAGATTCTTCAGCTCCTCTATCCATGTTTATACCTGAGCCTTGTAAAATGATGATTTTTTTATCTACAGGTAATCCAAGTTCGCTTCTCGATTTAGAAAGCGTAGGTTCTTGTTTAGACTCAGGAATATTGCGTACCACAAGCATTTCAATTCCGTAATCGGTCTTGTAAAGAGCCGAGATAGATTCGTTTACTGTGAGAGTGTTCTTCAACTTCGGTAACATCAAAGCTTCGAGCTTTTTCCAGATGGACTGAACTTTTGGCCGATTTACCAATTCAGGTACTTCGGTAAAATACTCGTGACTATCGTAAATCAAATTCTTCCCAACGATTCTACTCGCTATAAAATTGGGGAGCAGTGTATCTAAATCATTCGCAAAAAGCAGGTCTGACTTACGCAACAACAGTTGTACGAACAGGGCCACATTATATGATGCGTAAAACAATGGCCCTTTTTCAAACGGCAAGGTCATTCTATACATGGAATATGGCCTAGAATCTAATGGAACAGATTCCGATTTTGCCCGTCCAATTAGGAGTACTTGATAACCCAACCGAGTAAGCAACATGCAATGTTTATGCACGCGCTGATCCGTAGAAAGATCGTTGATTACAGACACTATGGCCCTTTTCACTCTGGCAGTTTTAATCCGGAAATAGAATAGGGTAAAGTGGGTCTATGGGCGGTGCTTGTTCGGCTAATTTAAGCCAATTTTTTGGCAATGAGCAAACCATCTCTGATTGGCATCATTACGTTTTCAACTCGCTTATCGGCCTTTATCTTTTTAGCGTAGTCTTTAAGCGCAATCGTGTCTTTGTCCAATTTAGAATCGTCTTCTAAAACCTTCCCACTCCACAATACATTATCGGCTATTATGTAGCCGCCTGGGTTAAGTTTTTCAATAACTAAGTCGAAATAATTCGAATAATTTTCCTTGTCGGCATCAATAAAAACTAAATCATACTTCAGACTGAGGGTTGGAATAATCTCCAAAGCATTTCCAACCAGTGGCTTAATTACATCTTCCTTATTTGCCTTTCGGATATACTTCGTAATAATTTCCTGAAGTTCCTCATTTACATCGATTGTAGTCAGCTTACCACCTGGCTGCAAACCATCAACCATGCACAAGGCAGAATAGCCAGTGTACGTGCCTATTTCTAAAATATTCTGAGG
>CALCGD010000252.1 GCA_937900875.1 uncultured Flavobacteriales bacterium | reverse complement strand
TGCCGTCACATTATGAAAAAACACTTTGCTCATTTCCGTTATGTCTTGTTTCTTTTTCTGGCCGTTGCTGCCGTAGGTTGCACGCAACCTGAAGGAGAAGGGGGAACCTCTACCATTTATGGGAAAGTTTATGCCATGAATTACAACAATTCTGGTGTCTTAATTGGTGAATATTATTTGGCTGATGAAGATGTCTTTATCATTTATGGTGATGGTGATAATTATTACGATGACTCGTATAAAACGAGTTTCGATGGGTCTTATCGATTTCAATATTTGATGCCCGGATTTTATACCGTTTTCGTTTATTCAGACTGTGTTTCTTGCCCGTCTGGCACAGAGGAATTAACCCAAACAATAGAAATTACCAACAACAACCAAGACGTTGTGCTCGAAGATTTTGTAGTAAGACGGTGACCAATCTCAACACATCAATAGCGGCATTTACTCCCATTTCTCTAAAAGAAATGGACGCTGTGGCATTGATGAAAAGAACCGACACTAAGTTTTTAGCGTCAAAAGAAAGTGCTATTGCCGTGCTTAATTTGCTTGCTTCTGAATATCAGGTACTTGAAATTGCAGGCAAACGGTTGTTTCAATATCGAACGGTTTATTTTGATACGCCTGATAAGGAAATGCTTTACGAGCACTTGCGCGGCAAGCTAAATAGGGTTAAAGTGAGAGCGCGTGAATATGTCGGAACGTCCACCAAATTCTTCGAAATAAAGTTTAAAACCAATAAGGGCAAGACCATAAAGTCACGGATTCCGAAATCTACCGATTGCACTTCAATTGCCCCTTCCGAAGCTGAGTTTTTAATGTCCGCTTCATCATTAGATGCTAAAACGTTGGGCCCGGTTATCGAGATTGATTTCAAACGCGTAACACTTGTCAGTCTTAAAAACAGTGAGCGAATTACGTTCGATTTTCAACTTACATTCAGCGGCAAAGCCACCGAAAAAGTAATGGACGACCTTGTAATTGTAGAATTGAAACGAGACGGGAATAGCTCGGGCGGTACTCCAATTTTAGATGCATTAAAAAGCCAGTCTATCTATCCTTCATCCATGAGCAAGTATTGCCTTGGAATGATATTGATGAATGAAACGCAGAAATACAACCGGTACAAACCGAAACTTCTTAACCTGAACAAATTAACTACGCATGGAAATATTTGGTAGCCCCCTATACGATGCTGATTTTCTGGAACTGGCCTTTCGATTGTTTATCAATTGTTCGGTTGCATTCGTCATTATTCGGTTAATCTATTACCCAGTTCAACAGAGGAAGGATTACCTCTTTACGTACTTCATTTTTAACCTGCTTATTTTCTTCTTGAGCTACCTGCTTAGCGGAGTGAAATTGCAGCTCGGTTTTGCGTTTGGACTGTTTGCCATTTTCGGTATTCTGAGATACAGAACAGAAGCATTGGCAATAAAGGAAATGACCTACCTTTTTGTGGTTATTGCCATAGCAGTAATTAATGCCTTGGCAAACAAGAAAATCAGCTTTGCGGAGTTGATGTTCACCAACTTTGCCATAATCATCATCACTTATTTGTTAGAGCGAAAATGGCTTCTTAGACACGAGACCTACAAAACCATTGTTTACGAAAAAATCGAACTGATTAAGCCTGAAAATTACGCCTTAATGGTGACGGATTTAGAAGAGCGAACAGGTTTGAAAATTATCCGAGTGCAGGTTGGAAGAATTGATTTTTTACGGGATGTAGCCAGGGTTAAAATTTTCTTTTTTGAGGACGAAAACACATCGGGTTCGTTCGAAGATGATGGCGAGTAGGCTCCTTCATACTATTCTTTTTCTCTCAGTTGCATGCGTTGCGCAAGGGCAACAGTGGGATTTTCTTACATGGCACAGTTTAAAAGCCGGAGGAGAGCTTACGAAAAAAATCAGCTTATCGGTTGAGCAGCAGGTTCGTTTGAACCAGAATTCGCTTCATTTTGACGAGACATTTACAGATGTTGAACTCGGTTATGATTTACCAAAGGGATTTGATGTTTCTGCTGCTTATCGTTTTTCTTGGGCTCTAGATAAAAATCAAACCTTATTTAATCGACATCGATATAGCATTGACATAGGTTATGCTGAGAAGATATGGAAGCTGAAAACGAAATTCCGAGCTCGGTTTCAGCATCGTCCATCGGCTTCTCTTTTCAACGACCGACTTGAACCAGATGATAGCCCAATGTTTGTTCGGCTTAAGTTAAGCGTAGAATATACCAAGCTTAAAAAGTGGACTCCAGGACTTGCCTTCGAAGCATTTATTAGGGTTGAGGACCCCAACCAAGCTGGCGCGCAAAAATTTAGGTACAGAGCTTTCCTCAATTACAATCTTCCCAAAAGGCAAGAGGTTGGGTTGTTCTATATTCTAGAAACCGACCACGCTGGTTACACTCCAGTTTTCGCATCTATTGTCGGAATCAACTATTCTTTTGAGTGGAAAAGACCTAAAAAGAAGAAGAAAAAGGACAAAAAGTAGTTTACTGCGGGTGATAGATCTGAACCGCTGTTTTAAGAACTTCTTCTTTATTCAACGTCATTTTCTTGGTTTGATGACCCGCTAGTAAATCCATTTGGTCATTGTAATGAGGGCTTTCAAGTCTGTCTGAATTACCTCCTGCCATTAACGACTCTATGTACGGCAATCCTTCTTTCGAAAATTTTACGAGTTGAACATAGGTATCTCCTCCTTTGCAGTTCATTGTGCCAGCCTCAGCATCCCATTCGCTTGCTGCTGCTGCCAATACATCAGCTATTCCGCCAAGACCAACCGTTTTTCCGCTTCTTGTAAAAGTTTGTACCTCACCCAACGGTATTTCTAGTTTATTGAAATGAAGCATAAACTCTTCTTTGGTCTTACGGATTGCTTCTACCCACAAACTGTCCTCCACAAAAAGTCCTTCTTCAACGGCCTGTGATCTTTTTCCCGTCTTCTGCATAATCTTTTGAGTAGTTGCGTAAGCAAATGCGGCCTGCATGTTTTCTGGTCCCATGTTGTAATCCCAACGGTGCAATATGTCAATGCCATCGGCAATGTCTGGATAAAGGGAAGCGTCTAAATTGAAGGCGTTTTTCATGCTTTGAATGAAAATATGATTCGCAGGCACCTGTTGGTCCCATTTGATTGCTTTAAACTCTTCCCAACTGATTTCTCCGTACTCAGTTATCAGGTTTTGAAACTGTACGCTTCTGTTATTATCATGAACTCTAAACCCCATGTGCTTATGATAATTGGCTTTGCCTAAATTTTCGAATTCGCAAACCGCATTAAATGGAGAGTTATTTGTGTTGAACACATACCCGCATTCTGGGTTCAGGTATTGCGGAAGTTTGTCCATCGGAATTATACTCTGCCAATTAGTTTTTGAGGTGTTTCCAGGAACCAAACCTTCATAATTGAATGATGTATCGCGGTCTGGAATCATACCATAATCGATGTAATAGATAGTGTCGTTCCTATCTGCGTAAACAATATTGAAACGTCCGAGAGCCATCATCTCTAAAGCTTTTTTGAACTCGGTGAAGTTGCTTGCTTTGTTCATGTTGAACCATTGGTTGGCAACACGTATATCTTCAGCTGCTGGACATTTCACAGAATAGAACATCTTTCCTTTTTTGGAACGAAGGGTTGGGCCATATTTACTCCAATAACTCATCATTCTTACAGGAATTACAATGCCCCCTACTTTCACCTTTAACCAAACAGGGCGCTTTTCAAGTTTGAGCCACTCCCCATCATACTCATACAAAAGCTTCTTTTTGGGATGCATTTTCAGCTTGTAGGTATCCACCAAATCCAGACCATTCCAAGTGTGGCTCCATCCCAAATTCTCATTGGTGCCCAAAAAAATGGTGGCGCCTCCTGGAAACAATCCCCCTAGAATATTTAACCCTTCCTCAGAACTCAAATGTGCTTCATAAAATGAAAATGGGCCATCATACGGCATGTGTGGATTAACTGCGAGATAGGTATTGCCGTCTTCCGTTGCGGCTGAACTCATCGCAAATGCATTAGAGCCCATCGGGACTTCTTCCTTGTCGAATTTATTACCGATAATTTTCTGAATTGGCTTATGCGCGTTGCAAATCACACTCAAGGAAAACACATAACTGGCTATCACATCTTGTGGAACAATTGGGAATGCTTTTTTAATGAATTCTTCATCTTTCCAGTGTTTCTTGGCGTAAGCATTTATACCGGCACAAAACCCTTCTAAATACTCTTTGAATTCTGGTGAAATATCCTGTTCATAGCGTTCGCTAACTAGCTTTTGAA
>CALCGD010000251.1 GCA_937900875.1 uncultured Flavobacteriales bacterium | reverse complement strand
AAAGCCTTTGTACGTATTGTGGATGCAACAAGCGTATCACCAAAAATCACAAAGTGGAAGGCCCGTACATAGATGCTGTTTTGAAAGAATGGCGCATGTATGTTGATGTGCTAGGCGAAAAGCCAAAGTTGGCAGAACTTCATTTCGGAGGAGGAACGCCTACTTTTTTCTCTCCAGAAAACCTGACTATTCTGATGGATGGAATTTTGGCATTGACAACCTTTAACGACAAAGCTCAGTTCAGTTTCGAAGGTCATCCCAACGGTACCACTTACCAACATCTTAAAGCATTAAAGAAGAAAGGATTTAAGCGAATGAGCCTTGGGGTTCAGGATTTTGACCCAGTTGTTCAAACAACCATAAATCGAATTCAAACTTTTGCCCAAGTACGAACTGCAACGGAAAATGCCAGAGAATTACGATACGATTCTGTCAATTTCGACCTTATCTACGGACTTCCAAAGCAAACGCTGAATGGGTTGAAGGACACCTTTGATAAGGTTTTGGCGCTAGCTCCAGATCGTATTGCATTCTACAGTTACGCTCATGTTCCTTGGAAAAGTCCATCGCAACGCGGGTATGATGAGTCTGACCTTCCTGGAGAAACAATGAAAATTGATCTTTATAATGCAGGCCGCGAGAAATTGATGAATGCTGGTTATGTTGAGATAGGAATGGATCATTTTGCTAAACCAAACGATGGACTCGCAATAGCTGCAGAAAACGGAACAATCCATCGAAATTTTATGGGATATACCACCAGTAAGAACGATACACTTATTGGACTCGGTGTTTCTTCAATTAGTGATGCGTGGAGTTCTCTGGCACAAAACCCTATTTCAGTTGAAGCCTATTTAGAATGGATTGAAAACGCAGAATTACCGTTAGTAAAAGGCCATCTTCATTCAAACCGCGACCTGGCCATCAGAAAGACCATTTTGGAATTGATGTGCACCTTCAATTGTAATCTTAAGTATGTAAAAGACGCCAAAGAATTGGATGCCATTGTTCAACGATTATCGGAACATTTGGCAGACGACCTTCTAACCGTTGGAGAAGAGGGAATCTCGGTGAAGCCAGCAGGCCGCGCATTTATCAGGACCATTTGCATGGCGCTAGATGATTACGTTTGGTCAAGCAAATCGGAGAACCGGATGTTTTCTCAAAGCGTTTAGAAAAGCTGATTACTTGACTTTTTTAGTTCGTGGATGCGCCCAAACCGAAAGAAAAACGGCCCATTAAGGGCCGTTAAACATTCCTCAAACCATAATTAATTATACAGTTCTGCCGGTAGCTTCCATTTCAAGTGCTTTTGGAAACAAAATATTGTTCTCAAGATGTATGTGTTTGTGCAAATCATCCACAAATTCTTTCAATAAGCTGTAAGAAACTCTCCACGTGTTGCAGGCATATTCTGGTGGATTAAAGCCATCAGTCAGTACGCTCATTGCTTCAAATCGTTCGCCTTCGTTCTCATGCTCCACCTTCATCATAGCAATTGGATTTTCTACCGTTCCGAATGATGGCTGAGGCATTGGTTCTCCCGCGTCTTTAGCCATTTGCATTTTCTTGATGAATGGAAAAAGAATCGACTCTTCCTTTTTCATGTGCTGCGCGAGATTGCCAGCACTTTCGAAAAACATGTTTCGTATGTCAATCAGATACGGATGACCTTCGCCATGCACTTTTGCCACTTTGTCGAGAAATTGTTTTAGCTGCTCAGAGGCTTCTACGACATATGTGTGATGCACATCCTCAATATGATTGGCCAGCCTATCCAACTTCCAGGTGGCGTAATCTACAGCCCTATCATCACTCAAGTTAGTGGCCGCTTCCAGATCCGTAATTAGTGGTTGTGGGTCTATTCCCTTAGATGCGCAAGCATCTTCAATTGTTCTTCCGCCTTTGCAGCAGAAGTCGATGCCATATTTCTTGAAAACTGGAGCTGTTCGGTAATTTTCCGCTACCATCTCTCCAATTGTTGGGGCTGATGTTATTTCCATAATGATTGATTAAATGAGGTATAAATCAAACGTACATATCTAATAAATTCAGCAAGTGTTGTTGGTCATTATTATGATATGATTCAAATCATATAACAAGGGAAATGTTAATTGGCTTTTCAGATTTTTTCCAGCGGACGGAAATTAAAAATCTTTCCTATTTGCTTGTCTAACAATTAGTCCAATCGGAACAGCGGCCCATGTGAAAAGCAATCCGAAACTGGCTATCATGCCTAGAGAAGTGCCAAAGAATTTTTGAAAAACCGCACCCGTGTATCCTAACAGAACAGAGATGTCTAGTTCAAGAATAATGAGTATTCGGGAAAGATCGATTGGGTTCAGCATGCTGGCAATGAGCGAGAATTTATCAATTGGATAATCATCAAACATGACTAATGAAATGAGGAACATTCCATCGTAGATTACCGCTAAAAACAGCCACATCAGAATAGCCAAACCAAAGCCTTTAATCTTGTTGTCGTTGGCTAATCCAATGTTGTACGCCAGAGCAACAAAGATGAATGTGAGCAACGCCCCAACTGCTAAGAGAAGCATAAAACTGACCAAAGCCGTAGAGCCTACTACACCATAAATGGCGAAAGGAATGCCCAACCCTAGCACAAGACTGCCAGCTAAGGAAAGTGCCAATCCAAAATACTGCCCAAGGAAAATGGTGCTGCGTTTGAGCGGCTGCGCCATCAGTAATTCCGTAAACTCTTTGGAATTGTAGTAGTACATCACTCCGAAAATGGTCCCGATTAATGGCGTGAGCACCACGATAATGTTCATCATAGTGATGATAGCTTTTGAAACATCGTTGTTCAAGAATAATAATGTCATTCCCAATAAGAAATAGAACCCGAAATAGACTAAGCTCCAACGGCTTCGAATCAGGTCAAAAAAGCTGTACTTCATTATTTTAAGCATGACTTTTCTCTAAAATGTTAGCAATGGCGTGTTCGAGATCTTGTTGCTCAGTTTTGGTTTGAAGTTCTTGCACGGTTCCTTTGAAATAGATTTTTCCGTCAAGCAGAAAGACGATTTCATCCGCCATTTCCTCCACAAAACTCATAATGTGCGTGGTAATAAGAATTGTTTTGCCCTTGGCTTTTTCTGTCCTGATTAAATCCTTCAGGCGAAGCAAAGCAATAGGGTCTAGGCCAGAGGTTGGCTCATCTAGAATGACCAAATTACTGTTGAACATGAATGTGAGCAGGATATTCACTTTCTGTTTTGTCCCTCCAGAAAGGTGACCGAGCTTTTTGTCTAGAAAAGGTTCAAGTCCGAAAAGTGTTATCAATTCTTGGTCTGATGTTGGCTTATCGCG
>CALCGD010000250.1 GCA_937900875.1 uncultured Flavobacteriales bacterium | reverse complement strand
ATATTTTAATCATTCTTGTGCTTGCGCTTTCTGTGAGTTCGGCTTTTGGCCAACGTAAAAAAAAGAAAGCAAAGAAGCCTGGGTATGAAGATGAGCGAAAGATTACTGAGCTCTTTTTTGATGCTAGTAAGCAGAAAATGCTGGGCAACTTCGAAGAGGCTGCAGCACTCTATCACAATTGCATTAAGATAGACCCCAACAACTCTGCTGCATTTTACGAATTGGCCAATTTATTTACGTTGAGCCAAAAATTAGAGGATGGATTACCGTTCGCTCTTCGTGCGCTGGAATTAGACCCTGATAATGTCTGGTATGCCCTGTTTGCGGCAGAAATTCACCTAGGTTTGAACGATTTTCAACCAGCTGCTAAAATCTACGAACGGCTTACGAAAAATCACCCCAATACGATTGAATATCAATACGAATTGGCAAGTACTTATCTCTACCTAAACAAGTTAGAAGAAGCCATAAAGGCCTACGATAAGGTTGAGGAAATTTTAGGTGTCAATGAAGAAATTTCGATTCAAAAGGAGAAAATATATCTCCAGATGGATCGACTAGACGATGCGGTAAAAGAGTTAGAAAACTTGATAACAAACTTTCCTGGAGAGCAGAGGTACTTAGGAATGCTAGCGGAGATTTACACCGCCAACGACCTACTCGAAAAAGCCAATGAGGTTTACAAACGCATGTTGGCGAATGACCCAACGGATCCAGTCCTACACTTAAATCTTGCCGAATATTTCAAGCGAAAAGGAGAGTACACCGCGTCTTTCGAGGAATTGAAACAAGCTTTTGCCAGCTCAAAACTGAGCATCGACCCTAAGATTCAGGTAATGATGTCTTATTACAATGTCTCTCAGGATGCTTCTGATCTACTCATTCAGGCATATGAGCTGTTGGATTTGCTTACGAAAACGCATCCAAGCGATGCCAAAGCGTTTGCCATGAAAGCCGATTTCCTACTCAGAGACGGAAAGGCTACTGAAGCACGAGAAGCGTTTTATCAAACCGTAAAGCTTGACAGTAGTAGATACATGGTTTGGAATCAACTGGTGAATACAAGCTATGAATTGAAGGATTATGATGCGATGCGCAAGGACAGCGAAACTGCACTGGAATTATTCCCAAATCAAGGTGTTTTGTACCTTCTCAATGGCATAGCCAAAAACAGTTTAAAGCAATATGAAGAGGCGGCAAAAACGTTAGATGAAGGTGAAATATTCACTAAAACAGACAGCTATTTAAACGTGCAACTGCTTTCCGTTTTGGCAGACGTTTACAACAACCTTGGTGAGTTTAAAAAATCAGACGAGGCATTTGAAAAAGCATTAACCAAAGACCCAAACAACCCACTCATACTCAATAACTACAGTTACTTTCTTTCTCTTCGGGCAGAAAACTTAGACCGAGCGGAGGAACTATCGAGAAAATCAAATATCCTTCAACCAAGACAAGCTTCCTATCAAGACACTTATGCTTGGATCCTTTTTCAGCAAGCCAAATTTGCTGATGCGAAAGAATGGATTGAAAAAGCGCTGGCAAATGGAGGACAGCAAAGTGGGGTTATTGTAGAACATTATGGCGATATCTTGTACAAATTAGACGAGAAGGAACAAGCCGTGGTTCAATGGAAGTCTGCGAAGGAACTTGGAGATTACAGTGATGATTTGCTCATGAAAATTGAAGGGAAGAAACATCCTTAACCAAGTATGAGAAGTTCTCAATTTGTTGTTCTTAGTTTTTTTGTTCTCAGCCTTGCAATTGCCGGTTGTAAAACTGGACAAATGGCCACCAAGCCATCAGGGTTGCCAAGTATTACTACAGCTCAACTTTTAGATTCGGTAAGCGCAAAAAGCAGTTACACTTTTCTAAGCGCTAAACTGGCCGTCAATCATTCTACCGCCAATAAAACGCAAAGTTTTGGAGTTAGAGCAAGATTAAAAAAAGACAGTGTCATCTGGCTTTCAATTACCCCCGGGTTGGGAATTGAAGTGGTTCGAGTAGTAATTACTCCAGACTCCATCAAAATGATTAATCGCATTGAGCAGAAATATTTTGTAGAAAGTTTTGACAAGACCAACGAATTGCTTCAAATGGAAATCAGTTTTGAAGTACTTCAATCTGCATTAACTGGAGAGTTTGTAAGTCTATACGATCAAGATGTGTACTTACTTAAGCCCCTTGTAGATTTGTATACACTTGAAGCTGAGTCCAGCAAAATAGCAGCATCAGATGCACCGTTAAAATTGGAACAGCGCACAGAAATTGATCCAAGCATTTGGCGTGTTACCCGTTCCATTCTTCGTAATCCGCCTAGAAACGAACAGATTTTGGCAGAATACAACGACTTTCAACAATTAGAGACTTTGATCTTTCCGACCACCATGCGCTTCAGAACACAGGGAAAAGAGAACATTGCTGTAGACCTGAAGTGGTCAAAAATTGAGGAGAAACTTACCTTACGGTTCCCTTTTAATATTCCGAGCAAATATGCGCCTTACTAAGTGCTACATACTGCTACTAAGTTTCCTGCTAATGGCGGGTTCTGTTTTTTCGCAAAGCAAAACCGACCTAGAAAAGCAAAAGCAAAAGTTACTTCAGGATATTGAGTTCACAAATAAATTGCTGAACGAAACCGAGGCAAACAAGAAAGCAACGCTTGGCGAACTTAACCTTCTAAGCTCAAAAATCAACAAACGACAGGAGCTCATCAATACCATTCTTCGAGAAGTTGAACTCATCGAATCACAAATTGGAGAAACTAAAGGAGTTGTTGCCGCATTAGCAGCTGATTTGAAGGCTTTGAAAGATGAATATGCGCTCATGATCTATCAGGCGTACAAGAATCAAAATCAATATGATCGATTGTTGTTCATTCTATCATCCGAAGATTTCAATCAAGCATATAAGAGAATAAAATATTTCCAGCAATACGCTAAACACCGTCAACAACAAGCTAAGGCCATCGAGTCCACCAAAACAGCACTTGAGTCTCGTACAGAAGAATTAGCTGACAAAAAGCTAAAAATGGCTTATCTGGTAGAGGACAAGGAGAAAGAAAAGATTCAACTTTCTACGGAAAAGGAGCAGCAAGGCGAGATGGTTAAGTCTCTTAAGGACAAAGAAAGCGAGCTTAAAAAAGATTTGAAGGACAAAGAACGAGACGCCAAAAAACTAGAAAAAGCAATTGCCCGAATTATTGAAGAAGAAATAAGAAAAGCCAAAATAATTGCAGAAAAAGGAGGCACAAAAACCACAACAACAAAGTCTGGTTTTGCTCTTACACCTAAAGAATTAGAACTCTCTGGTCTTTTCAGCGATAACGAAGGAAAGTTACCGTGGCCATCAGAACGTGGAGTAATTACATCTTCGTTTGGAGAGCACCCTCACCCTACCCTTCCGGCCATTAAAATTGAAAACAATGGCATTGATATTACCACAGATAAAAACATTAAAGCCCGTGCTGTGTATGAAGGAACTGTTTCAGCAGTTGTTTCAATTCCAGGTGCCCACAAAGCGGTTATTGTTCGCCATGGCGAGTTCTTGAGTGTGTATGCCAACTTAGAAGACGTTGTAGTAAAAATGGGTGATAAACTGGCTGTGAAGCAAGAGATTGGTACCGTTGTTACTAGTCGCGAAGACGGAAAGACTATCCTCCATTTCGAAATATGGAAAGGCTCCACAAAACTCAATCCAGCTAAATGGATTGTGGGTAAAAATTAAATACCTTTGACACCATGCTAGCAAGTATATTTTTATTCTCCCCTGGTCCTACCGAGATAATTGTAGTTCTCGTGATTGTTCTGTTACTTTTTGGAGGGAAAAAAATTCCTGAATTGATGAAAGGCCTCGGAAAAGGCATCAAGGAATTTAAAGACGCTTCTAAAGAAGAAGAAGGCGACAAGCAGATTCAAGAAAAGAAGGATTAAACTCCAACCATTTAGTTCAAATGGCCAACATCGCTTCGTACCACCAAGCGCTTAAAGACAATTCCACCACCGTAAGAAAAACGGTTGATGAGTTTCTGACGCGCATTAGTCAAAACCAACATCTCAATGCGTTTTTAGCTGTTTATGCCGATGAAGCTAAAGCAGCTGCAAATGCCATTGATCAAAAGTTGCTAAACGGTGAAGCTGGCAGATTGGCTGGTGTTGTAATTGGCATTAAAGACAACATCTGCTATGCAGACCATGGCGTACAGGGTTCCAGCAAAATACTAGACGGATTTGAATCTTTATACAGCGCAACGGCAGTTGAAAGACTTCTTGCCGAAGATGCTGTAATCATTGGCCGACTCAATTGCGATGAGTTTGCAATGGGCAGCTCTAACGAGAACTCTGCATTTGGAAATGTGCTTAATCCATTAGATAATGAGCGCGTTCCAGGAGGTTCTTCTGGTGGTTCTGCAGTAGCAGTTGCTGCCAACCTTTGCCATGTATCGTTAGGCTCAGAAACCGGGGGGTCCGTTCGTCAACCAGCATCATTTTGTGGTATTGTTGGGGTAAAACCAACCTATGGCCGCGTTTCTAGACACGGATTATTGGCCTTTGCATCAAGCTTTGACCAAATTGGACCATTTGCTAAGAATGTGGAAGATGCCGCTTTGGTGTTAGAAGTTATTTCTGGGTCGGATGATTTCGATAGCACCGCATCAAGCAAACCCGTTCCGAATTATACTCCAAAGAGTGTAGCAAAAAAGCGGTTCGCTTACTTCAAAGATTGCTTAGAAAACGAAGCCTTAGACCCAAGCATTAAGCAACAATTTTTAACAGTTGTGGAGAAAATGAAGACAGATGGCCATCAGGTAGATGCTGTTGATTTTCCCATGCTTGACCACCTCATTCCTACTTATTACGTGCTTACAACAGCCGAAGCATCATCCAATCTATCGAGGTATGATGGAATGAGATATGGCTATAGAAGCGCTTCTGCTACAGACCTTGAAAGCACGTATAAACTATCTCGCTCCGAAGGTTTTGGTAGCGAGGTAAAAAGACGAATTATGCTTGGGACTTTCGTCCTATCAGCTGGATATTACGATGCATATTATGGTAAGGCACAGCGAGTAAGACGCTTGCTAAAGGATACCACTGACGGTCTGTTTATTAATTACGATATGATCCTCTCTCCAACCACCCCGGATGTGGCATTTAAATTTGGAGAGAACACGGAGGACCCGATAAAGATGTACCTCGAAGACATTTATACTGTACTAGCTAATCTTATTGGAATACCCGCTATTTCAATTCCAATGGGAAAGAAAGACGGATTACCATTTGGCATGCAGGTAATGGCAAATCAGTTTCAAGAGGCAGACATGTTTACCTACTCTAAGTACATAATGGACGATTGCTGCCAATAAGTCGTCTAAAAAGTTGATAGCTTCTTGGGGTTCGCGGTCAATACTCCACACACGTTAGATAATTTTATAGCCTAATGGTGCGTTACAGAAAAACAATAGGGAAAAGATGTTGAGAGTGGGACTATATATTGTACTGGCTGTAATGGTCTCTATGCCATGCTTAGCAGCAGATCCTGACACGTCAAAAACAGAGATTCTCAAGGACGACCCTATCCTTGCTGCGCTAGACAGCATGGCTTCCGCCAAGTATTTCGAGTCTAGTGATTTTACAAGCAACAGGAAGCTGCTAAACACACACAAATACAAGGAAGACGAAGTTCCAGTATTTGACAATGCCCATTACGTAAAGGCTTTTAAAGAAATGGACCAAAAGAGTCCTTTCAATTTTGTTTACAACGAACCTGTTAAGGCCTACATAAATGCATATGCTGGGAAAAACCGCGAGAAGGTTGCTAGAATGATGGGGTTGGCTGAGCTCTATTACCCAATGTTTGAAGAGGCTTTAGATAGGTACGATCTTCCACTAGAGTTGAAGCATTTGGCTATAGTAGAATCAGCGCTTAATCCAGAGGCTAGATCAAGATCTGGCGCCATGGGATTATGGCAGTTTATGTACAGAACGGGTAAAATTTACGATTTGAACTCTACTTCTTATGTAGATGACAGACGAGACCCTTACAAATCAACACAAGCAGCTTGCGAGTACTTCCGTTTTTTGTACGATATGTTTGGAGACTGGCAAATGGTTTTGGCGGCTTATAATGGTGGACCAGGAAACCTCCTCAAAGCCATCAGACGTGCTGGTGGCAAGCGAGATTACTGGGAAGTAAGACCTTTTCTAAGCAAAGAAACACAGGGCTATGTTCCAGCTTTCTTTGCAGTAAACTATGTAATGACCTTTGCCTCAAAAAACAACATCTATCCGGTTAAGCCAGCATTTTTCAGCTACGAGCTAGACACAGTTACCGTGCGAAAGCACACCAACCTAAACACGTTGGCCTCGGTACTTCAAATTCCTGTAGAACAGGTGTTATTCCTAAATCCAACTTACAGACAGGCCATCATTCCAGCAACGAAGGATGGAATGACTCTTTGTTTACCAAAGGATAAGATTGGTATATACCTCACAAATCAGGAATCTATATACAAATTGGGTGAAGAGAAAGTAAACGATGCTTACGCCAACCAAGGTGAAATAATGAAGGATGTGCGCAAGACCCATAAAGTGGTTCGGGGAGAAACACTTGGCGGTATTGCAGCTAAATATCGCGTAAGCTTAAACGATTTGAGAGATTGGAACGGCATAAGAGGAAACCTCATTAGAGAAGGTCAGAGCTTGACAGTATATGCCCGAACGGCAGCTACCCAATCTACCTCCTCCACTAGTACTGTTTCAAGTTCAAATAATCAAGAAGGACGCTATCATGTGGTCCAATCGGGCGACACACTTTGGGACATCGCCAAAAAGAATGGTTTAACAGTAGACAAACTCAAAGAACTGAACAACATTAATAACCACTATCAACTTAAAATTGGTTCTAAGCTGAAAATTGGCTGATATGAAAAAGCTACTCCCTTTCATACTAATTCTACTTACGGTTATTTCTTGCGATGCACCCGAAATGCCCCTACCTGGTATTACGGGTAAGGCAGGTGAACTCGTAGTTGTGATGGACGAAGCCCTTTGGAAAGGACCTATTGGAGATACCGTTTTCAACATTCTTACTAAAGATGTATACGGGCTACCACAGCCAGAACCAACCTTTAATGTAGTGCATATTAAGAGTTCGGCATTCACCAAAATATTTCAAACGCACAGGAATATTGTTTACATAAATGTGAAGGAAGGACTTAAAAACGCCATTGAGTTAAAGACCGATGTTTGGGCAAGCCCACAAGTGGTAATTGATATTTCGGCATCGTCTACCGCTGAGTTAAACAAGATAATTGGTACTAATGCCAACAACATTGTTGGGCATATTCTCAATAAAGAGCAAAGCCGAATTTTAAGGAGCTACAATGTGCAATTGAATAAGACTTTGGCAAAGGACCTGCAAGCCAAATGGAGCTTAAAAATGAGCGTTCCGGAAGGTTATATATCTATTAGCGAAGATGAAAATTTCTCTTGGCTGCGCCACGAAAACATCGACATCAACCAAAATATACTTCTGTACTCTGAACCCTACGAAAAAGAAAATACGTTCAGCAAAGAAGGAATAACAGAAGTGCTAAATAAGTTGGGCAAAAACCATATTCCCGGTCCGGACGAGGGAACATACATGTCTATTTACCCAGATTACCCTCCTAAGTTTGAAGCATCGTCTTTAGGAGGCAATTATGCCGCTAAGTTGGTAGGACTGTGGAATGTGGAAGGGGCACTTATGGGTGGGTCTTTCGTTTGCTATGCCTTTTTAGATGCTACTGGCACGCAAGTAATCTATCTCTACGGATTTGTATTTGCCCCAGGCAAAAACAAGCGGAATTACGTGCGGCAGGTAGATGCTATTCTAAGCAGCACACAACTTAATTAGTAGGAGGTTTAAGATTGTTGAACAACTTTGCTTCCAACAATTTATCTTTAGTGCCTAAACCTTATTCCTACATCATGAAAAAACTCTTACTCTTTACTGCTGCGGTATTTACAGCAGCAGGTGCTTTTGCACAATCGTGTAATCCAGATGGAGCCTACGCTAATTCATCACCCGGACTTTACCCATTAGGACCACTTGGACCAACTTGCGATTTAGTCGCTCCTAAAACCATAGTGAGTCTTACCGATACCGTAGTTCCCAACCCATTGGGAGGTACACTTATTCTTTACTTAGATGCCATGCGCGTAAATTCCGTAACAGGCATACCTGCTGGATTGTCTTTAGGTACAGATGTTGAAGCATCTATAGATGTCAATGCGCCATGGGGGTATTGGTACAACAGCGGAACAGTACCTAACCAAACTTCTGCCCTTGGTTGTGCATTTGTGTACGGCACTGGTGGGGCTTGGGATGCTGCTATTGGTGGTGGACCAAATAATGACGGCTCCTACCCGCTTGTATTTGAGGTTGATGCACGTATTAACAGCACATCTCCAGACTTCAGCGCATTTATTCCGAACGGAACATGGGTAAGCGCTGTAAACCCAAGCTTTGGTGGTGGTTCATTCTACATACTAGACACCCTGGTTGTTGGAAACGACTACGCCAACATTAGCACCGTAATTACAGGAAGCGGAAACGTAGACCCTCTTACAGCCTACAACTACTCTGTGCCACAAGACCCAAATGTTACCTATAACTGGACTGCAACTAACGGAACAATTGTTTCTGGTCAAGGAACTGCTTCTGTAATGGTAGAGTGGAACGGTAGCGGAAACATTGAAGTAGTACTTACTGATGGTGGATGCCAAGGAGTAGACGACATGGATGTAACTGCCAACCCAACCGGATTGGACGAAATTGCAGGCATCAATGCTAGTGTTTATCCAAACCCAAGCAATGGAATTTTCAATCTACAATTAGATAACACAGATGCACTAAGTGTGCGTATTATAGATGTATCTGGCCGTGTACTAAGAAGCAATACGCTTTCAGGTTCTACGCTTTACAGCTTAGATATGCAATCTGCACCAGTAGGAGTATATATTCTTGAGCTTGAAACCACAGAAGGCAAGACCTTTAAAAGGTTGATTAAGCAATAAGTTTTGTTTTACTGAAATGAAAAGGCCGCTCCTAGGAGCGGCCTTTTTTATTGACTCAAACTTTAGTGGCTACTCCACCAACGGAATTTTAAGCTGCTTGCTGCCGCTTTCGGCTTCTAAACTCAGAATGTAAAGCCCTCGCGCTAGCTGCTGGGTTTCTATGGTTGTTTGCAACGCCTGCTGGGTATAGCTTTTGCGCAGCATTTCTTTGCCATCTATGGCATACAATACCAAGTCGAAGGTTTCGGTTTCTGGGAAACTGAGTTTGATGGTAAGGTTATCTGTTGCTGGCACAGGATACGCCTCAAAAATGACATGCTGATACGGTTCTGCTACGGTGGTATAATCCACATCAAACACAGCAATAATGGTGTCTATGCCTGCAATGACCACCGATGCCTCTACGCTATCTTGATGCGGGAAAATGGTATTACCAGAAGTAGATTCCCAGTGAGAGAAGGTAGCCTGTGGGCCATTAGAAACCACCCGTGCATTTAGCAGGTTGTCCATATTACCAAAGTAGGCTCCTGTCCAAGGCAATTGTTCGTGCCAAAGGGTGTTTAGTTTCACCTCTCCTACGTTTGCTGGCTCACACATAATGGTTAAATCATACGGACCAGTAATATCATAGCAGCCAACCATTCCTACTTCTAAGTTGGCACATCTGTCTTCAATAAAATCGCGCATTTCTTGCACGTTTCCGTTCCATTCTGACATGGTGCCGCCCCATCTATCAATATGTCGGGGCATTTCTGGTGCTATGGTTGCAATCATACTATCAAACGTAAACAGCATGTTTTCGCAAGAGAAAATGGTATTCATGTGATCCGCGTAGCGGCTGTAATACAACTGCTCGAAGTCTGGGCTTTCGTCTAGAAGCTTCAAGAATATCTGCTCGTGCTTGCCTTCATCTTCTCCTCCCCACCAATTCCAGTCTGCCAAGTAATCGGCAATGCCTTCTATATCGCAAGGCTCTGCATCTGCATTGGTGTTGGGCACGCCAGAGTAGTTTATGTAGTAATCGAAGGTGGCATCAAGGTCCCAAATCATGTATCCCCATCCTTTGTGGGTTCCATCTGGATTTTTGCCACGCCACCAAGCTGTGTTGTAGTTAAGCCAATCGGATGCTACCACGTTTAGGTTGGTTGCCATGTAATCTATCAGACTATTGAATTGCAATTCGTCATCTACCAATTGATAATTGGCTGGGTTACCCATATCGTTGTTGAGGATAAAGTCGCGGAGTACGCCCCACTCTTGAAAAGCATCTGCCCCACCATATTCTGCTTGGGTGTTGCCCCAAGTAGATAACCACTGAAGGTCGTACTTGCCTTGGTTGTAGTTGTAGTCGGTGTAATCGTGGTCGTTCGGCTTTTCGCGCAAGGCGTATACGCCCCAATATTCTCCGTTTAGGTAAACAATGGCACGCTCTACAGAACGTACATCCACCTTCATATCGCCATT
Organism: uncultured Flavobacteriales bacterium; assembly: GCA_937900875.1. Classification (GTDB taxonomy): domain Bacteria; phylum Bacteroidota; class Bacteroidia; order UBA10329; family UBA10329; genus UBA10329. Next base: position 18,062 of record CALCGD010000250.1, on the reverse strand, counting down.
CTTGCACAATGTGTGTACATACTCATCTCGGATGTGGCAGCCGCCATCGTGTACGTTATTCGAATTGGCAGGAACGTTATCGGCAGGGTAATTATCGTCTCCAGATGCGCGCAGAATAATGCGTTGGTAGGCGTCTCTATCGTAATAATCGAAGATGGTGTCTTCCAACTCGGCTGCATAGCCCATCTCGTCTCTACAAATCCAATCTAAGCTTCGCTGAAAGTTAACCCACGAATCCTGACCGTGGCTATTCAACTCTCCATAGGCCATGGTTGTTCTCACGCCAGCGGCATTAAAGTATTCGGCACTTCCGTGAGGTCTCAAACCTTGGTTTCCGTTGGCCAAAGTAATTATGTCATTTGCCGCTACAGAAAAAACAGGGAGCGAAACATCCTCATCAATCAAGTAGGTGTTGAATTCTACAAAACTGGGTAGAATATCTGAGTTGGAACTAAACGAACGTAACTTAAGAACCTGTGTGTTGGAGACAACCAATGCTCCCGGAAAAACAGGAGAAGAAGCTGTGGGCAGTGTACCATTTACAGTGTACCGCACAGTAGCATTGGCAGGTGTATTTGCAAGCTGTATACCAACCGAACCATTAAAAAATCCGCCTGTTATGTTCACTTCTGGCTTTTCTGCATACCCATCTCTATGGCCATTGCTTCCGTTGCTTGCATCTGGCGTTGGGGTAATGTCTATAACCCAGGTCGAGCCTCCATTTAAGTCTCTACAGAATGAATGACCGAGTTGTGTACGGCCTAAGGGAATGTTATTGATGGCAATGGTGTCTGGGTCTGAAAAAACAATTTCTTCGGTGTCTTTTGTCTGCTTTAGCTTAAAGCTGGTGTGGTATTCTCCGCCCGAAACTTCGTCTCTGCCATCGCACCAAAACACGATGTAGCCATTGCCAGGAATGGTTGTTCCTGTTGGTATCCTCCATTTGTCGCGGTTGTTCTCGCTATCAGAAAGAAAGTACCCTCCAATGTTGGCGCTAGAGCCAGATGTGTTGTAGAGCTCTACCCAATCCTCAAAGTTGCCGTAGTTGTCGGTAAACTGGTCTAGATTAGAGGCCGAAAACTCGTTTACCACCACTTGTGCGTTGGTTGTAAGTGCAAGAAATGCTACAGAAAACAGGCAGGTATAAATTCTTTTCATAGGAGACGTTTGAAGCAAGTTAGCTTAATTGTTAAACCAACATTACGAAAGACGCCCAGAATTGTTCGAAGTTGTCGGCTAGTTAACCACTAGCTTTTTGCTGATAACTCCCTTGTTACTTGTTAACTGAACAAAATATATCCCTGAAGAAAGGTCTAGCTGAATCAACTTGTGGGTAGACATGACCTCTTCTTTGTACACCAACTTACCCAAGGCATTAAGCACTGCTACACTTTCTATTACCAAGCCATTTATGGATGATGAGACTGTAAACTCACCAGATGTTGGGTTGGGGAATAGAACGATAGATTCTTGCAGTTCAAGCTCCTCTACACCGAAGAATACCGTGCCTGCCAACATAGAAGCGGTAGTTGTACCACAGGCATTGGTTACCGTAAGCGTAACTATATGAATGAAGTTGTCGGAATAAACATGCTGCGGAGGAAACCGTTCTGTTGAGGTGGTTCCATCTCCAAAATCCCAGAAATAAGTAGCGCCTTCTTCTGGCGATGAGAAGAAAAATTGATTGGGCTGAACTTGGTCTAAATGGATAACGACTTCTGGCGTACAACAATCCAAATTATCGAATGCGCTATCAAACTTTTCTTGGCAATAATCCTTGGCAAGAAACAGTGTTTCTGCCGAAGAAAACGGGTCATTAATATCGCTGGTATCTCTTGCCCAAAGTGCCCCGTAATGAATGTATTCGGTTGCACCAGAGTCGAAGTCAAAAGGACCAGAAGAAATCATGAACCTTCGGTCGAGGGGAGGGTTTCCAGCGGTTTGCTCCGTCCATAGCGGCTGTGGCACTCCTCCCGTTCCATATCCCATTGGATCAGACATAGCGGGAAACATGAATTGGGCAGGAACATTTACGTTGCATCCTCCATTTGGATGACCTGTTTCTCCATAACACATTGGAGCTCCGTCTATCCATACACCTCGCATGTAATTGTAATAGTCCAATCCGGTTTGTGGGTCTCCTTGAACACCAGAGGCATTGTTGTGATAAACAAAGCGAGACATCATATTACGCTCTGCAAGTTCATCCACTATTCCATCTCGGTCGTTATCAACTCCATCATTAGGTACCGCAAAAGGGCCTTGAAAAATGCCCAAACCTGCCGCTGGCGGATGTGCCCCATAATGCTGAGGACTACCCGTACCATCCATGGCAAAACCATTGTAGGTAAATCCTAGATGACGCATCACTTCGCACTGCACATAATCATCTTCCGCAAATCCTAAATCAGTATCGGTCCAAAGACCTATGTAAGTATCGTGGTAATCAATACTGCTTTTGTTAATTACCTCGTATCTGTAAAAGGTCTGATTGTCTAGCGGATCGCAAGTTGAAAAGGCATACGCCATGCATCGAAGCTCAACTCCAAGGGGTTCAGAATTTGATTCGGTGTGCATACCTCCCATGTCATTCTCTACCCACCACAGACATTGATCGCCAAGCAAGTGGTAATCCTTGTTTGTTGGTACATCAAAAGCAAAGGCGGGGTAGTCTCCATCATAGGGATTATAAATTCCGTCATTGTTTACGTCTCTAAAGGGTGCATTGGCTATTGCTAGCGCGTAAGGGTTTCCCACGGCAGGCCATTCCAAAATATCCTGAGGGATTACATATCCAAATTGATTAACCCTTACCCTGAATTCGGCAACTTCCCATCTATTGAGTTTGTAAATACGATCATGATTAAGGCATGCAATGGAATCTACCTGGCCATTTTGATCCAAAGGCCCAGGCCAAAAATCCTCTCCAACCTGTCTAAAGCGCACCGCGGCCACGTGCGGAACATCTACAGGATCTTGGCCCCCTATCCAGAATGCTCCAGCAAAAAAACTGTGCTTTCCACTCCCTGCTGGAACTTCATATTGTGCTACGCCCTGTTGACCCCACCAGGACGAACCGCCCAAGTTTATTCTAGCACGCACATTATTTACATCGAGATAAGCACTCGAAGTTGGCGGCAAGCATTGAGCCATTCCAAAAAGGGCCAAGCTTATGAGAAATAGAGAGGTAAAGAGCTTTTTCATGGTTGTGGAGATTGAACAATGAGACTTTTGGTGGTCATTCCTTTATTGGTTGTGATTATTGCTAGATAAAACCCAGTTGAGAGGGCTAAATCAATGCGCTCGGCTGTAAGTTCATTGGATGCATGGTAAACCACTTCGCCCAATACATTTACTATATCTATCTGTTCTATTTGAAGCCCTTCTTGGGTACTTGTAAGAGTAATTGTTCCTGAGGTTGGGTTGGGATACATTAGTAAGTCTGAGCTATTCAGAACCCCATCGTTAATTCCAGTACCCGTATTAATGGTGTTAAACGAGTAAAGTGGATGGGTTTGATTGACTATGTCGTCCAAACATTGATAATCTACATATGGTTTCCGAACCCTTAGCTTAATCTTAACATCAGACTCTAGGATTTGATGCCCTTCTTCTAGCAAAGGAATGCTTACCCACATTGCGTCTTTAAATACTCGTCTTTTAGCAGGGTCTCCGGGTTGGTAATTATTCTCAGAAAGCTTGGTAAAAATGAATTGGCCTTCATCGTACAACGGCTCGTCATCGTTAGTTTCGAAGCCGTTATGCCCAAACACATAGATATAGTGTCCACCACCCATAATTGGGTCTTCAGTAACGGTTTCTACAGTAGATGTTGGATTCCAAATCATGTCTGCACCATTATCGGCTTGTAACCAACTATTCTCGCCAAAGGCCATATTCAGGCGCTCGCCTGTTTCAAGATTAACAGCATAGCCCGGGAACCAACTCATGCCCATAGTGCCGCTTCCATCAGGGTTTCCGTTTTTATCTACCGATGGACTTAACCGCAGGTTAAACCTTTGTTGGTCATTGATTGCTTGTACATGAGCATCGGCTATTTCCAAAACGGCACATCGAGTCCATTTGCTTTGGTCTGCTGTTATTACGATATCAACCGAATTCAAATCCCGAAGACGGGTCAACGTTTTGAACTTATTCCATGTTGGAGACGCCATGCTATCTGCATGACTTGACAGCTTGTAGGGAGCCCAGGTTCCATCTAGAACGCCTTCAAAACAACCTTCAGGGTCACCATAATAATCACTATTCGTTGGGTTGTTTGAATTCTCAACCATACCTGACCGAATCCAATTTGAGTAATGACCATTCTCGTCAGTATCATGTAACCAAGTCAACCATGGGTCAGTGCTCTGTTCTATCGAACAAGAAAGGATGTAATCGCACACTCCAACATAATCGTCAACTTGTTTTACCTGAACTAGCATTCCCCATTCTGGAATGAGCTGCTCATCTCCTATGCCAATTGGGGTGTCGGAGTAAACTGTGTCGTTCCCTCCTACTGGGAACAGTTTCCAACCTGCTGCTGAGTCAACACCGCTTAGCTCCACCATCATCTCAAATGCAGGAACCAAACTTGGGTTTATTATTTCAACTCTAATGGGACCATGGTCGAAATCGTAGACAGGATGATAGATGCGATTTTGGCTAGAAACAAAGAGTGAATCGTGTGTTCCGGAAACAAACTCCAATGCCCGAGCCATGTTGCCCGAGCCTTCGAGACGTTTGATTTGAACGCTCTGTGCGTAAACATGCACCATGCTCAGAAATAAGATAATAAGTAGCGCCAAGAGAATGGCAAGGGATTGTTGCAGATTTTTCATGGTTCATTGATTTAGCATCAAATTACCATGAGCAAGGCGCAACAACCAAGGTTTTCAGCGCAATCTTGGTTGCATTAATTACGCCTCAACAGCGTGTTACAAATTGTTCGGATAAATTACACTTCTAAGCCCCCTAGCTTGGGTTATATCAGCCCTCTCGATTTCAATTCCAGGTACTTGTTTACCGTGTTGGTGGTGAGGTCTTCTGGCCGTGTTTTAATGGCTTGTATTCCAACATTTCTGAGCTCATAAACAACTTGCGTAAGTTCTTCGCTCAACTTATCGGCCAATACTTTTGATGCCATATCTAATGTGTTGGTTATTGGCTTTTCTCTGAACTTTTCCAGTTCAGTATTCTCAAAAAAGATTACCACCAAAAGATGGTCGCGGTTAATTCTACGCAGCATTGGAAGCACGCGCTTTAGCGCATTGATGCTTGGGAAATTGGTAAAAAGGAAAAGCAACGATCTATTCCGAACCCTTGTGCCGACATGATTGAATAGTTCGGCATAGTTTGCTTCATAAGATTTGTTTTCCTGATTGTAAAGCGAGTCTAAAATCCTGTTGAGTTGGTTGTTTCTTCGATGTGCAGGAATAAACGTTTCTACGTCTTTAGAAAACGTAATGAGGCCAGAATGGTCTTGGTTTTTAAGCGCAATATTCAGGATAGATAGGCTGGTATTGATGGCATAATCAATGAGGCTCATGCCCCCAAACGGCATTCGCATGGCTCTTCCAGTATCAATTACGGCATATACCCGCTGAGACTTTTCGTCTTCATAATTATTTACCATAATGTCGCCCGTTCGGCTACTTGCCTTCCAGTTTACGCTTCGCGGATCATCTCCTAAAACGTACTGTCTAATGTCGCTGAACTCGTAACCATGCCCAATTTTTCGCATGCGCCTAATTCCCTCATCCTGCCGAACAGCATTAAAAGCCATCATTTCAAACTTTTGCATTTGCTGAAATGAAGGGTACACTTTTACCGATTGCGGTTGCTCAATTTGTTTTCGGTATTCCACCAACCCAAGTGGCGTTTGAAAAAGGATATTGATGTTGTTAAACTTGAATTCACCCCGCTTTACTGGCGTCAATTTGTACGAAATCCATCGCGCACTATTCGGTTCTAATTGTTCCTTCAGCATAAAGTTTCTAAGCTGAAATTGAATTGGAAGTTCGTCTATTATCCGAATGCTAACTGGACGGTTATTCTCGTTTATCAGATGAAGCCTCACCTCATTCTTATCACTCATTGAAAACAACGGAGCTACCTTTCTTTCTGCTTCAATTTTTCCTGCCATTTTGAAGGACATTCGCAGTTCAAACAGCACACAGGCAAACAAAAGCACTAGCCCAAATACCGCCACGTAAACGAGAAATCCCCACGAGAAGCCGAACGCAAAAAGTGCTGCGCAGGCCCCAAGCAAATAAAAGACTCGGTTAGTAAGGAATATGGGTCTCAGAAATTTCATCTAGGAACCTCAATCTCTTCTAAAATACCATCAAGAAGATCGACAGAAGTAAACCCTTCCATTTCTGCACTTGCGCTAGGAATTAATCTGTGATTAAGCACCGGCACACATGCCCGTTGTACATCATCTGGCTTCACGTAATTACGCCCATTAAGTGCGGCAAAAGCCTTTGCTGTACGCATAATGGCCAGTGAAGCACGAGGCGAAGCTCCAAGGTAAATAGATGTGTGATTTCGTGTAGCATGAACCACTTTAATGATGTACTCCAAAATTTGAGGTTCGATATGAACGTCTTCGATAAACCGTTCGCACTCCTTCAGTTTTTTGTCATCAAGAACCACATTCACTGTCTCAAAAATCTTCTGGTCAAAATCGTTCTTAAAGCGATTAAGAATGCCCATTTCCTCCTCTTCTGTAGGATATGGCACCTTAATTTTAAACACGAAACGATCTAATTGCGCCTCTGGCAAACGGTACGTTCCTTCCTGATCTATCGGGTTTTGAGTACCAATAACCAAGAAAGGATAGGAAAGCTTATGGGAAACCCCTTCCATGGTAACCTGACGTTCTTCCATTACCTCAAATAGGGCCGCTTGGGTTTTGGCAGGCGATCTATTGATCTCATCTATCAGAACAATGTTCGAGAAAATTGGCCCTTTGTGGAACGAAAAGTTGCCGCTTTTCTGGTCGAAAACCATTGTTCCCAACACATCCGAGGGCATAAGGTCTGGCGTAAACTGAATCCGCTTAAAACCAACATTCAGTGTTCTGGCAATCAGCTTTACCAAAAGCGTTTTTGCCACTCCCGGAAATCCCTCCAAAAGCACATGGCCATTGGTAAAAAGAGCCGCCAACGTTTCTTCTATGGCGCTATCCATTCCAACAATAACCTTTTGTACTTCCACCTTAATTCCGGTCAAACTTTCCGAAACTGGGTTGTAAATAACTTCCTTTTTCACTTCTACTATTGGAGCAGGAGCCGCTTCTGTGGAAGCAGTTTCGGGAGTTGGCGCAGCTGAAACATCCTCAGTTTCTTGCTTCTTCGGTTCTTCAGAACCTGTTGATTCTTCTATCATTTTCTTGCGTTTTTGTAGTAGTCTTCAAGGTGATTGTACAGGATTACCACTTCGCTTATTTTTGAAATGGGGTTGTACACAATTTTTAATTCTAGTAGTAGTATTTCTCTCACTTTTTGCTCGTCTATCCTCGACTTTTTCGCGATAAGAATCGCTGCGTGTTCATCTTTTCTATCCCGATTAATTCCGTAGTGTCTACGATTGAAATTATCGAACATGCGCATGAGTTCAACCGCTAAAAACCGTCCGCTTTTAGCTTGATGATACAGGATTCCCAACGATTTGGCGAAGGCAATTGAAGTATTCTCAATTGCCGGAATAATTGGGATAATGTTTTGCTCTCTTTTGGTTCTGAAAATCAGAAATAGGAAGGTAGAAAACACCAAGGTGAGCCATGCATATTTAAGCGGAGGATTCTCAAAAATGAACCGCAAGGGCGTTTCAGATTTTGGATACTCATTCATTGTTGGGCGGTAATACTGATGGTAACCATCCCAAATTACTTGCTTGTTATCTATATATGCCAGCGCCTCATTTGTGTACTCAAACCCATCTTCATTCAGCAAAAAGTAATTGGTAAATAGGATGGGATTTATATGCAGAATCAGTTGTCCCTCTCCAATTTTTGCTCTAAAGAAATTCTGAAAAGTGGTATCGCTTCCACCATCGTTTGTGTAATAACCCAGCGGTTCAAAGTAGCTCCAGCCCGCTGTGTCTAGCCCTTCAACTCTGTCGTACTCATAGTAATCGTCATAATCATCATCTTCCCATTCTGTCGAATCGGCTTCATCCGCGTATTCGTCATCATTCCAATATGTGGTGTCTTCTTCTACAAATTCCTCTTCTTCAATTTCTATGTCGTCAAAGAAGCTTTCGATTAGCGTGTCTTCCTCAACCTCTTCTTCAGTAGAATCTGTAAGGTAATTTGGTGCTTTGGTTTGCATAAAACTCCACCAAATATTATTCTCACCTTCCGCTCCTTTGTACGCGTACCTGTGCTTTTTCTTTGCACGGTTTGTACGCGGGAATATGGATTCAGATAACGTCCAATCCTGATTGCCTAGCCATATCTCATGCTGGTTCAATTCCTCATAAAATGCGTCCGAAAACTGGCTACTTACAATAACTGCGGTGTTGCCTCTTTCAATAAAATCAAACAATGCTTTTGCCTGCGCAGAATCTAGATACGGGTAGCCTCCAACAAAAAAGTAATTGACATCATTTGTGGTGTCTAAACTTTCGGTAACAGGTGCATCTGTGACTCTCAATCTTTCTGTGGTTGAGGAGTCGAGCAGCGCCTGAAACACGGTTAAATCATACGGTCCGGATGTGGTTGTTCTTAACGTTGGGGTCCAATTGTGTGACGGCTGATATAGCATAACGAACAGTGCGATAGCAACCGCAACTATGCCCAAAAGCACAAAAATGCCGATGTTGCTGCTACTCTTGCCCGCCACTTATCTTGTTTTTAAGCTGATCTAAACTTTCTGCAATTCCAACGTACTGGGTTTCGGTTACAGCTGCTTCGCCATACCATACGTCATCAAACGTATTAACAGCAGTTTTAAAATGCGCCAAAATGGTGCCATCAGAAAGCTCCAATAAATAATTCTCGTTGGTTTTCCGCTTTTTCCAGATGATCATTTCTGCATCAATCATGGTTTGCAAAACCATTAAAAACTTGATGCGCAATGCACTTTTATAATCAAATAGATCTAGCGCTTCTTGGTAGATTTTGGTCAGCGCCACCATCGGAAGATTCTCTTCTGCATCTTCTAATGATGTGGCCTCAACCCTTACTTGAGCCACCTCGGTAACGGGCCTTATGTTTTTGATGATGAGAATAAGAAGTCCAACGATAATTATCCCAATAACTGCGTAGGCCAAATATTTGAAGCCAGAAAGGTCTGGCGCTGCCGAAGGGCTTTTTGATACTTGTTTTGTCTCTTCAACCTTCTTTTCTTCTGGCGAATAGTTGAGGTCTTTAGTGGTGTTTTTCCAAGCCTCTTTGTCAATCACCATTTTTCCATCCTCCGCAAAGCTTGTGCAGATTGAAAAACCCAAGAATAAAGTGACCAGTAGCAACCTCATTTCGCGAACACAGATTTGCCAAGAATGGATGCTTTCACGATATCTCCATCATTGGAAGGAGGGAAAGCGCTGTCAATGCGCTGATTTAATACTCGCGCAGATTGCAGCTCTAAAAGAGTAAAGAAACTGAGGTGAAAAGAGATGTAAATCAATGCCACAAAAACAAACAGCGTTACTGCGGCAAACAATCCAGGAATAAGGTATCCACCCAAGAATTCGCTACCTCCAGGAACTACAAAGTTTGAAAGAAATGTTATGAGCAAACTGCCTAATACAATCTCAGAAACCATGGCAATTAAGAACATAGCGAAGCCGAAAAAACCTAAGATCACCAACAACCGACCGTATCCTTTTTTCAATAATTGTATAGTGAGTTTCCAACCACTTAAACCTGCGTGAGTAGAATGAAAAACGGAGGTGAAAAAAAGACCTATAATCGGAAACAAAAACACTAAGACAAATACCGATTGTATATAGGTCATGCCCGCAGCTAAAATCAAAGCCAAGGCGAAAGAAACTAACGTTGCTTGTTTCCAGTTTGCGTTTAACAAGCCTTCAGCTATTTCGTTTTTCAAATGGCGAAAAACAACCCAATGCGCAAAGAGCAAAGCCGATAACAGCACAAGGAAATTGCTGCCAATTAAAAGCTCATTCGAGTGATTATCTAGGTACCACATAGACAGATTTACCTCAGATAAAATGGGGTTCATGCTTCCATCATTGTTAAGTCCAAACCACCACCAAATGGCAGAAATCGCACCGCCAAGCAGTAATATTCCTCTAATCAACCATGGATTTGAACCCAACAAAACCCGTACAGATTCCCAAAATATAGACACACCAGACTGGATGTTTTCGGTAGAAAAAGAGGTTAGGTCTAATGGTTGTGCTGCTACCATGGGCTCATCTTTACCCACCTTAGATTTTGCCACTCGTCTTGGGTACCAAACAAAGTAGAATATGATAAACGCCAGCGACAGCAAAATGGAGGTTAATCGAATTATCCAATGCACATCTGTGAAGCGGGTTACGTAAGATTCGATTGCGCCAGAAAGAACAAGCAGCGGCATCAAACCAAGCATAATCATAAGGCTTTTACGGCCATTTATTCTAAACGAATCGAGGCGAGAATAAGAACCAGGAAACATGAATCCTTTAGCCAATACCAAGCCTGCCGCACCTGCCAAAACAATGCACGATATTTCTATTACTCCGTGTTGCCAAATGGTAAGAAACGATTCGAAAAACAGTCCTCTCTCAATGAAGAAATATTGGAATACGCCAAGCATAATTCCGTTGTAAATCATGATGAGAATAGTACCAAACCCAAAAAACAGACTGAGAATAAACGTACGTGCCGAAACCAGAATGTTATTTAGGGTAATGCCAAAAAACATATTAGCCATGTCCGAATCCTTGTAAATGGCCATAGGATCACCCTTTTCTATATTTTCTAGGGTGATCTCAACGTATCTATCGCCTAAAATGTACCTAGCAAAGCTTTCATCATGCATGCTTGAGAATATTCCGATGGCGATGGAAACTGCAAGAATTAAGAATGAAATGAGAAATTCTCGTCTGCCTTCGTACATAGCAAACGGCAAATCTTCTGACCAAAACTGTTTAATGTTTCGCCAATAATTTCGTTGAGATTTTTGAATTTTTAACGACAAAACCTCCACCGCGCCATTCAAATACGCTCTAACCATGCGGTTAGGGTAATTGGTACGCGCAAAGGAAAGGTCATCTATAGAATCGATGTACAGGTTGGTAATCTGATCTGGCCGTGCATCTCCCTCTCTAGCAAGCTCCCTTTCTAGGTCGCTCCATTTGTTCTTATTTTGGTCAATGAAATCTGTTTCCTTCATTTGCTGTCAGGGATTATAAAAGAACGCCTTTAGGTGTTAACATGCAACAATGAGTGTATTAGAATTTGAGAACACACAAGGCATCATGCTGCGGTATACTACTGCCACCGTATTACACCGTGCTGTGGCGTTTTTTATTGACGCTGCCGTTTTGGGAATCAGCCTTTTGCTCATGAACCTTGCCTTCGGAAAATTGCCTGAGTTTGCTCGAGGGTTTATTATGGCCCCCATCTTTTTCTTTTACTCGCCCGTAATGGAGCTGCTAAACGATGGTCGTTCACTTGGTAAAATGGCTCTAGGTTTGAAAGTTGTTAGAATTGATGGTCGAACACCAACAGGCTATGATTATTTGATGAGGTGGATGTTTCGTTGGATAGACATTTACATGAGCATGGGTACCATTGCGGCATTGTTGGTCTCGGCTACCCCAAGAAGCCAAAGAATGGGAGATTTGCTTGCAGATACAACTGTCATTCACACACGTAATCTTCGCGTTCCGTTGCAACGAATTCTAGGTTTGAATCAACTGGAATCGTACAGCCCGGTTTATCCTCGTGCCAATGAACTTACAGAATCGCAAGTTTTATTGGCTAAAGAAACGCTGCAACGGTTTTTACAGCTCAAAAACCCAGCACATATCCAAGCGTTGGATAAAGTTGCCGAGCGTATTTCCGAACAGCTAGAAATAGAAAACCCGCAAAGCTCTCACAAGTTTGTGCAAACAGTAATTAAGGATTACATCTCCTTAACTCGCTAGAAATTATCTTACTCGTATTACGTAGGTGTCGGTCCACTTGTCGTGCCACATGCGGCCAGAAGAAGAGAAGCCTGTAAACGCTTCGAATGGAACCATTCTAGATAGTGTACGTGTAAAAGCACTCCAATAAGTTGGCTTTTCTCCATTGGCGTAAACGACTCTAGTCCCTACTGCCATTTTGCCAAACGTACGGCCCGTGGCTCCTTCCATAATTATGTAGTAGGCGAAAAAAGCTACCCAAGTAACTACCTGAATGGCAATGGTGCTTTCTGTACTTAACAATCCTCCGTCTGTTGCTCCAAGAAGGCCAATAACTGCTCCAAGCACAAAAGAAATGGCGTAAAACACAATTAAGTCTATTAGATAGGTACCAAACCGCTGACCGCTGGAAGCCAAATTCAGGCTATTGGGGGTTAAAGCATTGCCATCTAAATTTTCATCTAAAATCACTTCTTCGTTACTCATAATATTGGGGGATTTATTGGTTATCGGGTTCTAATTAAAAAGGTGTGGGTCCATTTGTCATGCCACATGCGACCAGAAGACGAAAATGCGGTAACAAACTCAAAAGGAACTATTCTTATAAGCGTTCTAACGACACAGGTCATAAACGATGGCTTATTCCCAAACCTGTCTACCACCTTGGTACCAGAAGCAAACTTGCCAAGCGTACGCCCTACAAAATGCTCCATTAAGGTGTAGTAAACGGGCGGCACAAAATATGTCAACAATAAGAATAAGAGGTACGGACCTTCCGTGATATTGTCCACGGCCGCAGGGTCGTCAAACATGCCAAGTGCAAACATCAAAAACATCATATAAGCCACCATCAGAAACCAAATGGCAATTCCATCAATAAAATTATTGACAAACCGTTGACCTGCTGAGGCCATGGTTACATCATGTATTGAAAGGGGTTTTCCGTCTAAATTCTCATCTAGGAGAATATCACTTTGATTCATAAAACGTCTTTAGTTGGAACTTGACCAAGTAACGAAATTGTTTAACAATCTGCCAATGTTATTTCGATTTTAAACGTAACTCTTTGCCTTTCACTTCTCCCCAGCCTATTTTCTTGAACTCGCCTTTCATCCATTTATCGGTTAAGTCGTTGTAATGTTTGCTAGAAACTTGCCCAGAATTGCCTGGCGCGAACATGTTTATGGAATTGGACAAATCGCTCATGTCAATAACCTGTCGGTAGCTAGGGCAAACCAAGTGTTTGCCGTAAGGTCGTTCCTTGAAATAGGCGCTTTGATGAACCGTATCGGTATCACCACCAATCGGGATTGGACCAATGTTAAACACCTTATCAAACGGCTTCTTTTGCCCGACTGGATGTTCGAATAGAAGCTGGTGAATTTCTCCCCACTTCCATTTCTTCTGATCTTTCCCGATGTGGTTCTCAAGCCAATTTACGGCTGCTGTAAGTCCTTTCTGAAGCAGTTCTTTTCGGCCACCTGCGTCTTTCATCCACAGGGAATTATCATCGTCCAACAAGCGCATTAGCATATTCAAATCGTGGCCGTAGAGTTCAGTTATTCCTGCTAAAAGTGGGTGAAATGGGGCTCCAACCAAATCGAGCATTAACTTTTCTCCTAGAGGTTTTACCAGAAGTAATTCTACAAGCTTGGTTCTGAGAAGCTGGTAAATGGTTCCTCCAACTGTTTCGGTTGTTAATTCCCCGTCCCAGGTAAGATAAGTGTTTAAAGCTTGTTTTTCCGCTTCGGTTTTTCCTTCAATTCCTTTCCAATATTGTTGGAATTGAACTCCCGGTCCAGAATAAAAATCCATCTGGAATTGACCCATTTCTTCTTTCGTGTATTTACGGTCTTCAGCCAATAATTCACTGACACGCTTGGCGCGAGAACCACTCATCCAAGAATTACCGAGAAAGTAGGGATAGTCGTCTGCTATTATTTTATGATTGCATGAAATTATCCTGCCTGATTCAGGGTTAAGGCAATGCGGCATTTCTTCAAACGGAACCGAGCCTATCCATTCATCTTCTCCTGTAAATCCATTATAAGGAAGCAACGTTTTTTCCTTGGATCGAATAGGGACTTTGCCTGTAACCCAATACCCGATATTTTCATCCACATCGGCATAAACGATATTCAAAGCTGGCGATGTTAAGTGCTTTACGCCATTCACAAAATCATTCCAACCATCCGCTTTATTTATTTCAAACCAACCTCTAAAAAGTGGTCCTGCTTCAAAACAAGAAGACGCCAAGGCGACTCGCTTTTCGGGATAGTTTGCAACATCTGAAATGATGGGCCCGTGATGTGTTTCTACCACTTTTTCAATTACCGCATTCCCTCCTTTAATATGAATTACCTCTTCGGTAATGGTGGCTTTCCGCTCTTCTTTACCAAATCGGTAAGTGTCTTCATTAATGAATTCCTCGATAAAAAGATCCTGAATATCTGTATACGCCAAGGTTATTCCCCAAGCGATTTTTCTATTGTGACCAATAAGCACCAAAGGCAAACTTGGAATGGAAACACCCGAAACTTCCGTCTCTGGGCAATGAATGTGAATCTCGTACCAAATGCTTGGCATTAGCATGGGTAAATGTGGGTCGTTGCACATGTACGGCTTGCCTGTATCGGTTAGTTTACCCGAAATTGCCCAAGCATTACTTCCTCCTGTTTGTTGCAGATAGGGACCGTTTATCGCCTCAAATGCACCGTTTACATCGAGCTGATACATCTCGTTGCCATTTGGCAATCCAATTGGGTTTTGGGCTGGATAACGCGGGTCAATTTCCAACGCTCTTGCCATTCCAACTTTCTCTACCAACTTTGCTCGTGCAATGTCTCCTTGCCACGCAAACGACATCTGCCAGCTCATCATTCTGGAAAAAGACAACAAGTCGTTTCGTGTCCATTTTTCTGGCTTAGCCCGAAGCATGGAAAACTCCACTGGTAATTTTTGTGTGCCACTTTCAATGTGGTTGTTAATCCCCATCAAGTACGCATCCAACAATGGGCCAATTTCATCATCAAGAAAATCTTCGTCTTTTCTCGCTATGCGATGAAAGCCAAACGTTCTAGTTGCTCTATCTGTGTCCACGGCTTCTGCACCAACCAATTCTGCCAGTCGACCAGTGGCTAATCTTCGGTTCAATTCCATCTGAAAGAGACGGTCTTGAGCATGCACAAATCCTTGGGCAAAAGCTGCGTCATGCAAGCTTTCTGCATAAATGTGCGGCACGCCATATTCGTCTCGTACAATTCTTACAGATTCCTTCAACCCATGAATGGTCAGTTCTCCTTCGGTTTGAGGAAGTCTTCTTTTTGAATAGGCTGTTATTAATTTCTTGAGTATCGAGGCTATCATGTTCAAGGATTGGGGGCAGACTAAAGTAACGCCTAAATTGGAATCAGAGGGGTGTGTTTAACACCATATAATCTTCTTACTTTAGATAGATATCATTCCTCCCATGAAACGAATTCTTCCTCTCCTTCTGGTCATTCTCATTTTTGGTTATTCTAATTCGGCTATTAGCCAAACAATCAAATTTCAGGAGACAGCCCTTTTCAATCGGCACCACACAGGCTATTCTATGCTAACAGATACCACTGGCGGCAGAACGCAATACCTGATGGCCGGAACTCTTCTGGAACCAGGGCAGGCAGACAGTACAGATGTGCATGTGGTTTATACGGATGATATTGGAAATATAATTTGGCAAAAGACTTACGACACGGGCGAAAATGAGCGTTGCTTGAATGTTGTGCACGATTCGACAGGATTTGTGATGACCGGCTACGTGGATACAGCCGGGGCGGCACATCAGGTTTTTGTACTCAGGATAGATGGTTTTGGTAATGTGGTGGATCAGAGTCGTTTTGAAAGCCCGTTTTCTGGACTTACCCATGGATTGGGCATCCAGCACACACAAGACAATGGCTATGTGCTTACAGGTTTCATTGCTGATGACTACGCCACTTCAGATTCAAAACGGACTTTTGTGATGAAGCTTGACCCCAATTTAAACCCCAGCTGGTCACGCTATTTCAATACGCCCTGGGTTTTTAACCGCGATTATGATATGGGCGAAAGCATTGTTGAAATCCCCGGTCAGGGTTATTTTGTTTCTGGATCGATGAACTTTCCGAGGAATCAATTCGCTTCTCCCGTTCCTAATTTTACCGATCAAGGGGTGCTAGCAATAATGCTAGATCTGAACGGAAACTTGCTTTGGAACAAATCGTTTGCGGTTCAGGATAGTGCTCATGCAGGTCATGGGAATGTAGGTGTTAAACCTTACTTCGATACGGGTTCTAACCTCATTTATCTGATGTCAAACAACACGCAAGCGCATCAATTCAACATTACTGTGTTTGACCTTGCCGGCAACATCGTAAACAATTGGGATTACGGTTTTGTCTTAAACGGCATAGCTGGTTTTGACCTTAATGAAAGTGCCAACCCTAACACCCTGGTTGCTTGCGGTGTAGCTGTTTTCTTTGATTTTCTTTATGAAGGAGTTTGGTCTTCTACAAATTATCCACCTGTTCTTGTAGAGTTTAATAAGAGCGATGGCTCTATTTTATGGAGCAAACTTTACAAATTTCCATCCGAGAATTATGGTTTTTTTCCGAATGGATTCTTCACGCCCATACCGGGAGAACAGCCCTTAATATTTACACCCGATATGCTTACGCTTGCGCCAGATGGCGGATACGGCATTGCTGCATATAGAAGCAACTCTTCCAGTTTTTTCGATTTAGAAGTCATCAAAACCGATCAACAAGGTCATTCTGTCTGCCCATACGACACGCTAGATTTTAACCCGCTAGTTCATCCGCGATATGTTTCAGATAGCATGACTGTAGATTCTGGATTCACGGCTGCTTCAGTTGTTTTCGTTCCTGGCACTTTACCATATTCGACCCCAAATTGTGCTGATCCAGACACATGTATATGTGAGATTATCCCCAATTATTCGGTTTCAACCACAGACAGTTGCACCTATCAATTTTCAGACCTGAGCTTGCTTGATTCGTGCTTCTCTATCTGTAGTTGGAGTTGGGACTTTGGTGATGGAACCTACTCATCTGTACAAAACCCAACCCATACATACGATACTATTGGTTGGCATACTATATGCCTCTCCGTGGTAGTTTGCGGTAGCCCAGGTATTATCGATTGCGAAGATTTAATTTGTCAAGACCTTTATGTCTCTTGCGATACTTGCGTGTGCGAAATTGACCCCGGATTTTCCTTTACAACTAGCGACAGTTGCACCTTTCAGTTCATGGATATAAGCGTTGTTGATACCTGCTATGATATTTGCGAATGGTCCTGGGATTTTGGAGATGGTGGTACATCAACGAACCAAAACCCTAGTTACTCTTATTCGGCAATTTCCGCAGGGTGGCAAACTGTGTGTTTAAATGTTACGGCTTGCGAAATTATTGACCCTGCTAGTCCAACTCCACTTTGCGACACCATTATCTGCCAGCAAGTTTATGTAGGTTGCGACAGTTGTCTGTGCGAGATTGACCCAGCATTTTCCTTTACCACTTCGGATAGCTGTACGTTTCAATTCACCGACCAAAGCTTGCTTGATTCCTGCTACAGCATCTGTTCTTGGACTTGGGATTTTGGAGATGGTGGATTATCAACCAGTCAAAATCCAAGCTACTCATACAGCACTTCTTCTAATGGCTGGCAAACGGTTTGCTTGTCGATGTTCGCCTGCGATTCGGTCGGAAACCCCACTTGCGATACCATTATTTGTCAACAGGTTTATGTGAGTTGTGACACGTGCATTTGCGAGATCGACCCAGCATTCTCGTACGCCACACAAGACAGTTGTACTTTCCAATTTACTGACCAAAGCTGGGTGGATACTTGTTTCAATATTTGCACTTGGAATTGGGATTTTGGTGACGGAAACACTTCGAATTCTGCTAACCCATCGCACACCTATTACAACG
>CALCGD010000249.1 GCA_937900875.1 uncultured Flavobacteriales bacterium | reverse complement strand
ACAACTTTGAAGGCCCATTGAACCAGTTATCAGGAGAAAGAATAGTAGTTTTTTCATCATTTGAATTGTTTGTATAAATGTAAACAAGTGTGCGTAGAAAGGTTCATCTGCATACCGTAATCTTTAACACTTTTTGGGTTTTGGAAGACACTTTAAATCTATTGTCCAAACGCATGCCTACGACCCAAATGATGTTTTCATTGTGGGTTAACAACCAGATTTTTTCCTTTTCTGAAACGGATATTTTCTCATCTATAAAGAAATCACTGAGCTTCTTCCAACCCTTCATTCCAAGAGGTTTAAATCGGTCGCCTTGTTCCCAATTTCTGAGCGTCAATTCAGATGGATTAACCATTTCTGCATCAACTAATGCAACGTTCTCGTCCGTTTTTAACGTTGAAATATCTTCCCTATTGAAGTTTTCAAGTTTGATAGATGGTTTGGCTTGAGACTCATCAATTTCTTCAACCAACAAATAGCTTCTGTCTTTAATTACCCGGTGCGAAGCTGACTGAACTTCTGTTCCGGAATTTGAATCAAGAATTGCTAGAACTTCAAACACCATATCGGATGAGAATCCATATGCTTTTAGATACTCCTTTAAAAGAGTAAACGGGGCGTTTGAGGCCTTTATATTTTCTATCGAAATTCCGGTCGGTTCGATAATATTCGACAGGTTTGTGTTCACCCAGTTCTCATATTCAGGAAGTCGTTTTTCAACATTTTCACCAAGCACATCAAGTTTTTGAGTCAAGGATTCATCTTTAACCGAAAGCATTGGAATGAGCTTTAAACGAACCCAATTTCGATGATAATACGTTTGAGCGTTTGAAGCGTCTTCTCGATGAGGAATTTGTCTTTCCCTACCGTAATCCCGAATTTCTTTTTTAGTAAATCCAATCAAAGGGCGGATGATTCCCTTCCGTTTTGAAGGCATGCCTTGTAAACCTCGAATTCCAGTACCTCTCAGAATATTCATGAGCAAAGTCTCTACTCGGTCATCAGCGTGATGAGCTAATGCCGTGACTGAGTAGTTATGCGAATTCAACAATTGCTTAAAAAAACGATACCGTTCATCTCTAGCAACCATTTGTATCGAATGACTCGTGGTTTTCGCTAATCCTTCTGTGTCTATCCGAGCAAGATGAAATGGAATGCCTCTTTCTGAACACCAATTTCGAACCAAATCTTCATCTTTACCCGAAGCCTCTTCGCGCAATTGATAGTTGCAATGCGCGATGCCTATTTCAATTCCACTTTCATAAAAAAGAGCAGCAAGAACCATAGAATCAACACCACCGCTTACGGCCACCAAAATGGGCTGTTGGGAAGGATAAAATCCAAATTTACTGAGGACTGAAAGAAACCTATTTTGCATGGTTTAACAGAACTTTACGCATGGCTTCAGCTTTAAGCATGCATTCGTCATACTCCCTATCCGGGTCTGAATTGATGGTTATCGCACTACCTGTTGGAAAGGTGACTACTTTTTGAGATTCATTGTACAATACACTTCGAATGACAACATTAAAATCGAAATCTAATTTGGGAGTGAAGTAACCTACTGACCCTGAATACATTCCACGCTTAAAATCTTCGTGGCTCTCTATCAGTTTCATAGCACTGATTTTTGGCGCACCCGTCATCGAACCCATTGGAAATGCACTTAGTAAAGCGTCCAGAGCATTACAATCATCTCTTAATTCTGAAGTAATGGATGAAATCATCTGATTAACGTGTTCAAACTCGTACACGCCACATAATTCTTCAACACGCACGGAACCTTTCTTCGCGGTTTTGGACAAATCATTTCGAACCAAATCGGTAATCATTACGTTCTCAGCAACCTCTTTATCATCCTGTTTAAGTGCCTGCATTTGTTCTGCATTTTCATTTAATCTTCTGTTAGTCCCTTTCATGGGTTGAGAAAGAATCTTAGCACCTACTTTTCTCATAAATCTCTCTGGACTGGCACTAATGAGGTGTTTTCCCTCGGTTTTCAAATAAGCAGAAAATGGCGCTGGAGATTCAGACCTGAGCTCCATATACAAGCGAAACGGATTTATGAATGTGTTTTTGAATCCATGTTGCACACAATAATTTACCTCATAAATATCCCCTTGTTGAATGTGGTTTTTCAAGGATTCAACCTGCCTCACATAATCAAGTCTAGAAATGAGTTTTTCAGGAATGCCAAGCTCAATGTGATTAAATTTGGCAGGCTCAGGAACGATGATCTCAGTCAAATGAGAAAGTACCGATTGCTGATCACCACGTTCAATAATAACCGTTTCAGGAACAAAGAAATGAAAGTGAGGAAAGCCAATAGAATCCGTAGAGTTGGATTCTAAATCCTCGAGTAAATTTTTAGCATCATAACTTAAGTAACCCAAAACCAAATCTTGTTGCTGCACAAGCCAACTAGTTAAGTCTGATAAACTGTGGCCTAATCCACCTACTATTTCGGTTTTCACGCCAATACCAATAAGTCTGGAAAACTTAAACTCACTACCGATAAAATCAGACTGTGCTAAAGAAGCACCTTCCAGAACCAAACAAGTTGACGAACTAGAAATTAACGAGTCAATTTCCGCTTGCAATAGCCCATTAGTCTTGTTTCTTTTAATCCAGCTCATGCGGCATATTTATCGATAAACGACACAACGTAGGCGTTGTAAAATCGTATTAATTCCACGAAATGTAAGATTCCTGCAAAGTTGAAATTTAAATGGCAATGCTTTTTTACTAAAACTTTCAGGTGTAAAATAATAGCTTTACGTTCGGTTCAATCTATTTGGGTTGAAACAAATAATTTGATGACCATGAAATCTATATACTCATCCTCCAAGATTACCTCACTCGTTGTTGCCATTTCGATTGCAGCATATTCTGCATCTTTTGGTCAGGGAATGGTAAATAATGGCGCCAAGATTAATGTTACTACAGGCACATATTTGAACATTGACGGGGGGGGATTTAAGAATGAAACTTCAGGTCAGGTCACGAATAATGGAATTATCCAAGTTGAAGGTGAATGGGAGAATAATGACGCGAATGGTGTCTTTGGAGCAACTCCAATAGCAACCACTGGCGGAATGGTTGAGCTTGACGGAGCAGCGGCCGATATCACTGGAACGGTAAAAACAAATTTTTACAATTTACGAGTAGCAGGTTCTGGAAAAAAGACGTTAAATGGGGTCGATACCGATGTCTACGGACAACTTTCTCTGTCGTTTCAAAGCGTTCGTCTAAACTCCCAAACACTTACTTTGGAAAATGCTGCTTTAGGACCTGGGGCTATTTCCAACTTTGGGGGATTTATTATTTCTGAAAGCGCTCCATCTAGTGGTGGATACGGAATACTTAAGTGGGACATTGGAACTCTTACTGGTAACTACACTATACCTTTTGGTACAGATGCCCCAGCTCCTGCTAACTTGGCATTTGGTTACAACATTACAACTGCTGGAACACCATCTTCCGCGTACAAAACATTTGCCACGTACGGAACAGATGAGTACAACACGTTTGATGAAGGAACATACCCAAATATTACTGCAGGTCCTTACCCTGGCGCTGCTTGGTCTGACCTTCCAACCACTGTTAATCATTTGACGGATGATTACATACAAGCCGCTCACAGGTTTGTTACAGATAGATTTTGGATTATTGATGAAGGAAACATTGGCGAGGACAATGGTGGTTATGGAGTAAATCCAAGATCCGAATACGTTTTTAAGTACGCAGATGCTGAAATTGCCGGTCCGATAAACCACATTACGGAAGCCAACCTAATAGCTCAACGTTACAATCATGACCTTGACAAATGGGGTGACTGGATTTATGGAGTCCCTTCAGTTATTACCAATACAGCAGCAAACACAGTTTCAATACAAATTGGTCAGGATCCAGCGACTAGCTATGAAGACATGTACCCAGTGTGGACATTGGTTGATAACAGTGATCCTCTACCAATTGAATTGGTTCGATTTGTTGGCGAGTGCGCTAACGGAAAAATTGACCTGAGCTGGACTACTTGGACAGAAACAAACAACGATTTCTTTACTGTAGAAAGAAGCAATAATGGTACTGATTGGGAAATTGTTGATGTGATTGAAGGTGCTGGAAACAGCAACCAGCCAATCTCTTATACGGTTGTAGATGAATTACCTTATGGAGGAACTTCTTACTACCGATTGAAAAATGTTGATTTCGCAGGTAAGTTTGAATACTCAGATGTACTTGCTGTAACATGTGGATCTGATGACAGCGAATTCAATTTTGTTAACGCTTATGACGTTGACCATAGCGAGCTTGTAGTTGAGTTCACATCTAGAGAAAATGAAGATTACACCATCATGCTATATGATGCAAGCGGACGTAGAGTTCTTGATTTTGGTGGCGTAGGATATGACGGATTGAATAAAGTAAATCTTGATGTAAATGACCTCGCAAGAGGTATCTACATAATCAACCTATCTAATGGAATCCGTAACTACAGCAAACGTGTAATGCTGAAATAAAGCTTAGAAAATTTCTATAAAAGAAAGGCGCCCTTTAGGCGCCTTTTTTATTTTGTTCTAATGTGATTTGCAAATGCTTCAACCCAATCAGGGTCGCTATTCAAACTCGGGACAAGCTGAATTTTCTCTCCGCCATTCACCTCGAATATCTCTTGGTATTCGTGTCCAATTTCAATAAGCGTTTCTAGACAATCAGCAACAAAAGCTGGCGAGAAAACGAGCATTTTCTTGACTCCTGACTTGGCCTTTTCGGCAACTACTTTATCAGAATAAGGCTTTATCCATTTATCATCAAGACGAGATTGAAAGCCAACAGAATATCTGTCTTCAGATAACCCTAAACCTTTGGCAATGCTCCTGGTAGTTGCGTAGCAAGTTGCCTTGTAGCAAAAGTGATTCTCGTTAGTTAACTCATTCTCACAATCACGATCTGAGCAAAGACCTTCATCATAAATCTTATCTAAGTGCCGAACAGGCAATCCATGATAACTGAATAAAACGTGGTCGAAAGAATCTATATCAAACTCCTTTGCCTTCTTTACAAATCCATCTATATAACCCGGTAAATCATAAAACTGATTCACAAAAACCATTTCAGGTATTGCCCACCATTTTGAGGCAACGCGCATTACATCCTCCATGCACGTGCCAGTAGATGAAGAAGCATACTGCGGATACATAGGCACCACAATTATTTTCTTGGGATTGTTCTTGCGTATCTTTTCTAACCCCTCTTCTACAGAAGGGCTTTGGTACCTCATGGCTATTTCCACTTGATACTTTTCTCCTAAACTTTCTTGTAATCCGTTTTTAAAGTTCTCGCTGTGTATCAATAATGGAGACCCTTCATCAGTCCACATTTGCTTGTATATTTTAGCAGACTTTGGCGCTCGGAAAGGGACAATTATTGCATTAACCAAAATCTTTCTAGCAACCCACGGAATATCAATTACACGAGGGTCGTTGAGGAACTGCGAAAGATACTTGCGTACATCACCAACCTCCGGAGAGTCAGGTGTACCAACATTCATTAACAATACCCCGATTTCTGGATTCATGGATTTGAAACAGCTTTAGTTGCCAATTGTTTACATATGAATTGGACGGTTATCTGTAGCTGCTAGACAGGCTTCTTTAATGGCTTCTGTGTATGTTGGGTGTGCATGAGACATTCTAGAAACATCCTCCGCAGAAGCTCTGAATTCCATAGCTACAACAGCTTCTGCAATCATATCTGCCGCACGTGCTCCAATCATGTGAACTCCTAGAATTTCGTCCGTTTTGGCATCAGCTAACACCTTCACCAACCCATCTAAATCCATGCTGGCGCGAGAACGACCTAAAGCACGCATGGGAAAAGAACCAACTTTATACTCTACACCAGCATCTTTCAACTGCTCTTCGGTTTGACCAACAGCTGCAACTTCTGGCCAAGTATAAACCACTCCAGGAATCAAATTATAATCTACATGAGGTTTTTGGCCAGCCATAACTTCTGCCACAAATATTCCTTCTTCCTCCGCCTTGTGGGCTAGCATAGCTCCTTTAATTACATCGCCAATAGCATACACTCCGGGCACTTTGGTTTGAAGATTTGCATCCACTTCCACCCTGCCTCTATCGTCCGTTGGAACACCCACTTTATCTAAGCCAAGGCCATCGGTATAAGCTCTTCTACCAACAGCAACCAAGCAGTAATCTCCTTCTAAAGTGACTTCTGCTCCTTTCTTATCGTCCGCCTTAAGTGTAACGGTTTTACCTTTTGCCGAAACTGCTTTTACTTTATGGCTGAGATAGAATTTAATGCCCTCTTTCTTCAACACCTTCAGTAATTCTTTACCCAAGGTTTTATCCATAGTTGGAATAATTCCGTCCATGTATTCTACAACGGAAACCTGTGCGCCCAATCGAGCATAAACAGAACCTAACTCAAGACCAATAACTCCACCACCCACAACAATTAAATGCTTTGGAACTTCGGTTAAATTCAAGGCTTCGGTAGAAGTAATTACGCGCTTTTTATCAATTGTAATAAAGGGTAAAGACGATGGTTTTGAACCTGTAGCAATGATTACTTTATCCGTATCGAGCGTTTCGGTTTTACCGTTTTGGGTAACGATAATTTTATTTTTGTTTTCAAAACTGCCGAACCCTTTATACACATCAACCTTGTTCTTCTTCATTAAGAAGGCAATACCATCAACATTGGATTTTACCACGTCACCCTTTCGGTTAATCATCTGTTTGATGTTCACTTTTGGTGCTGAAATATCAATTCCGTGCTCTTTAAATGAATGTTCTGCAGTGTGAAAATGATGCGAAGAATCGAGTAACGCTTTTGACGGAATACACCCTACGTTTAAGCAAGTACCACCAAGCGTAGGATACTTTTCGATAAGAGCCACCTTCATTCCTAATTGAGCGCATCTGATTGCTGCTACGTATCCTCCTGGGCCAGACCCAATTATTGTTACATCATACTTTGCCATGCTTCGCTGTTTTTATCGGGCGCAAAGGTAGGTTTTGAGTTTGAAGAAGAGAAGTAAAGAGGTGATGAACTGCTTTAGCGAATCAACATCATCTTGCCAAAACCACTTTCAATCCATCTGTCGGCTCCGCTATCGCGATGCTCGATGTATGCGCCATCTAATTTGGCGACCATTCTGTAAAGATAAACGCCATTGGCGAGCTGGTCTCCGTAGGTGTCTTTTCCATCCCACGCATATTGGGTCACATTTCGGCCAATATTCATGTGGCCCAGTTCGTCCATGGTAATTTCTCTGACCACCTTGCCGGTGATGGTCATTACCTGTATTTTGAAATAATCTGGCTGCTCTGAACCGGTAATTGTAAATACGAAATGGGTGGACGTTGAGAACGGGTTTGGATAATTGAGCACATTACTGATGGTGGCTTCGTTAATTACCTCGAAACTTATTCGGTAGTATTGATCTCCTGAGGCATTGTTCGATTTGTCGTGGCCCTGTACCCAAAGTTCGTAGACACCATCGGCAGCAAACTCAGCTGGCCATTCAATTCGTGCCTTGTTTGTAGGTTCTTCACCTGGATAAAACTGCATGTTAGTGAAGCCCTCAAACCAAACCCTTTGTAGTACTTCTGATTCCGGTTGTTTTAAGAACACTTGGAAATCTGCGGTGTCGTTTAGCAATCTGAATTGACTCTCATCATCCAACTCAATCACAATAAATGGTTTGGCAGAAACGATATCACCATCAAGAATGTGAATACCATCAAAGGTCACATCCATTATTGGGTTTACATCATCTCCAGAAACAGAAAACTGAACGTTTGCTAGATTATTGAAGTGATATTGCTCTAGCTGATCGTAGCCCGAAGTTTGATCCGGTCTTCTCGGGTTAACTTCCACCCAAAACACATTTCCTCCTAAGAAATCGAGCGGATCAGTTATGACGGTATCGAGTAAAATATCTCCAGCCAACAAAGGCGCCTGTCGCGGATACGGAATGTAATTTCGATTGCCTTGCCCATCCTGTATCCAGTAATGCACCAGCAAACTATCCATATCGAAATCGCTGATATTTTCAATTGCCACGGTGAATTTCAGAAGCTCACCATCATTAATAGTATCACTTTCAAAATGGTAGCCTATATGCGGATTTAGTGCAGCTTCCGGCACTCCATCAAACAACACCTGCCACCTATCCATTTGTGGCGGAGTGCTAGCAGAACTATCATCACTACAGTAGGCATTGAGTTTTAATCGAGGAAATTCTGCAGCATCAATAGAGTTATATAAATCAAGAATATCGGTGCTATTACCATTAATTCCAGTCATAACCACCTCTTCTACACCACTCGGGCGTACCCCAATTACATTGATGCCAATGCTATCTAATGTTGGGTTTTCCTTGGGGTGAGAACGAACATGCAACGAATTCCACTGCGATGTAGGTCCAATGTACTTAGAGGTGATTGTTCCGTTGTTCCAACATCCAGTCATATCAGCCGTAAGGCTTATATAGTCGTTGATGTCGGTTCCAAAAACTTCTATGGCCGAAGCTGGATTTCCTTTTTGCGCGAAAAACGCATACGGAACACCAGAGAGTGTATCGATGGCTGTAGCACCTAAATCGTGAAAAACCTGAAGCACGTTGGCGGGTAGCCCAGCAAGGTTTACGTTAAGCCAAGTGGCTATTCCTATATAGCTGCTATCAGGAACTGTGTTTCCTAAAAACGTAACCATGTTATTCATTGATGTACCGCTGGTAGCAGCCCATTGGTACCATTTTTCAGGACGGGTTCTACAAGGTTCTAACTGCCCTTGCGCTCCTCCTCCAGGAATAAACTCACCCGTTTCTGGGTCGTTTCCGGGAGTTTCCCAAGGCTTGAGGGTACACCCATCCATTACCGCGGTAAGCAGCTGCGGTGTAAACACGTTTCCTCCCGTGCAACCGAGGTATTCCTCTCTACCATTATCTATAAAGAAATTGATGGCTTCCGCCTCAGCCAGCGTAGTAGGATTACCAAAATTGTTAATCTTAAACTGCTTCATGGTTTGCACAAAATCCCAGTCTAATTCAGGACGGTTGTAAACCATATTAATGTGATCGTCTTCCTTGTATTGGAAGTAGTGTGCTTGTCCCCAACCATACTTATCTACGATGTACTGAAAGGAAGTTTCTCTCCATTTGTAAAAACCGTAGGTGGCAGAATCAACGCTTGCTCGCCAAAAATAGACTGTACTATCTGGCATGTTTTGAAGTAAGCCTGGTGTCCAATTAACAACACCGCCACCCTGGGTGATGGTGGTAAACTGCATTAACGGACTATTGAATAAATCGGTTGTATCCAGTTCAATCCTATACGTTTTTTCTGGTGCAAAAGGGCTACCTGTAGAACATTTCAAGGTTGGACCTTGGTCTGGAATTACAGCGAACTTATATGGCCAAATAGGCACAATATCTGGAGATAAGACGTTCACGTCAATACAAACATCATTGTTCACTTCCGAAAGTTCATCTATGATTTGCGTATTATCGAGCGAAATGCAAATGGTATTAATACCCAATCCATCAATCAAATCGATTGGGATAAATACACTCATAGTATCTAGGTAATAAACAGGCGGATGAATAATACTGATAGTGGTATCAATTTGTCCGGTTGGAAGTTGTCGAGTTATCTCTACTACAAAAGAATCTGTGAAAGCAGCACCCAAATTGGTAATCTTCACAAACATTTCAAAATCAGCCATCTCGGTGGTAATCTCTTCCGGTTCAAACCAAATAGCAGGCTGATTAACCATTAAATCTGGTTTCTCCCTGTTGGTGATGTTTAATGCTGGATCGCCATGGAGCGTATACTCCAGATTGTGCAACTTGGTAATGTCATTAAACGGCTGCGCATTTTCTCTAATGGCTTTCTTAATCTGCCAGCCAATGGTGTTATAGTACTCTAAATGACTAACACTGTGGTAGAAATTAGTGCAATAACTATTGAGGTAAAACCTGCTACCTGGACCAATTGTAGCTAAAAATCCAAGCGCTCCACCTTGTGGCTCGAGTACCCAGTTTTCAGAAATTGAAGTTGGAACACTTGAGGGTTGGTGGATATCTCCTGCAAAACATGAATTCGCCATCATAAACGGATACTTACCGTTTTGATTATTGAACAGAGAAGGATGATCTATACTGACATCGAAACCAACGGCTGACCCATGTCCAAAGAAATTAATCAACTGAACACCGGTCTCAACCAAATCTGTAATAGAATCGACCTGTGTAATTTGAAAAGGCTCTGAACTCGTTTTCTGAAAAGTTTGAACACTGGCACCGTAAAGCGTGTCTTCAATTATGGTTTTGTACGAATCCATAAACGAACGAATTTGGGCAACTTCGTTTTGCGTACCACCACCCGAAAAGTGCAGGATTCGTTTCATCCAAAGATTGTTCGGCAACGCTTCGTACTCCATTATCTTATCTAGATACTCGGTCACGTCATCACCACTTTTTGCGGCCAATCTCCCAACAGGAATTCCTGTTTCTTCTAAATAAGTTCCCGTTCCGAGATATGATGTGAGCATATTATCGCTAGGCGGATGACCAAAACTTGGCACCATAATCTCTGCAAAAAGAGCGGGATTATTTCGAGCAGAAAGAGACGAAACCGATTTGCCTATGAGGAAGATATGCGAAGGGGCGGTGAGGTTTCCTAACGCCCAATTGGCAAATTTTCGAATAGCCAGCGGGTGCTTATTTATTCCCCACCCAAACTGGTTATAGAGTTCATCAGCATCTATAGCAATCGCATTATAACCCGATACATTTCGATAAGCCGCGTATTGCTGAACCTCCGCAAACATAGAAGCATTTCCGATGGCGAAATAGTCTGTATTTGCGTCCAAAGCATCGAAATCCGTGAAGAAAACAGAGCCATTTGATCCAGCAGGTGTAAGAACAGAAATAGCGTTTGATGCAATTCCTGATTCGTTGGTTAAATAGCAGTGTTTTAAACTGCCGTTGTCTGGTATTAGAAAGCGGTAACTACCTGGCGAACCACCAACTGAAATCCGTTTATGATTGGTTAAGTCGTAAAGTCGTGGAGTTCCTTGCGTATACCCAGCCAACTGAACATAACTCTTGGCTTGACTTGGATAATTTGGGTTATCGTCAACGATAAACTTTGCTGTTTGTCCGTTTCCAACATTTGGAGTTTGTGGGTATCGTACTCTTACAAAACCAACAATTGCACGATACGAACCGTTAGTAACAGGGTTGTTCATAGAGAATGTGAAGTTGGACGCATTTACTCCGAGAGAGGCCGTTGGCACATTGAAATTGAACCGATAGCCGTTGTATTTTTCCATTACCGTATCAAAACTGATAGATGGACCTTGAATATGAAGGTTTTTATCATCGAAAGAGGCGCCAACTATTCCAATTTCCACCTCTGCATCTGGGCCAGAAGCATCTCTAAACACAGTTCCTAAATTCCAAAAACTATCAGTCCAGCCTGCATCAAAATAGTAACCGTAAAAACCTTCTCCACCAGAATAAATCGGGCTTGGACTGCCTGTTACCACGTAGTTTTGACCAGTAAAATAGGTGTCGTGCAACTCGTCTATTTCATCTCTTAATATGTACGAAGACTGGGTGTATCCAGTAAAATTGACATCCGATTCCAACGTCATTCTCGCATTGGCAATAGAGTTGTTCCAAGTAAGGAAGTACCGAATTGTGTCGTTTATTAGACTATGGTACGGGTTGGCGTTATTGAGCGGATTATCGAAATAGACCTCCGTATCTAATACCCCATCATTTTTGCGAGCATAGAATTCAATAAAATCGTTGGTATCAAAATTCCCATCAGCCTCACCTCCTACATACAGATATTGTTCTTCGCCACGGGCAAAAATTTGAATATTTCGAGGATCAATGGAATTGAGGTTTAGGCCTTGCGCGGCCAAAGCATCGGATAAAACCTGATAGCTAATGCGATAAACTCCCTCTTGGTGTATGTTAAATTTGAAATGAGGTTGAGAGGCATTCACCCATTCGTTACCATACGGCTGCGAAAAGGCAAAAACAGACTGAAGCAAGAAAGCTATCAGTAAAAGTTTCCTCATTCAATCTTCTCTTTCTTTTTAAACATGTCTTTATGTATGTCTACCCGCAGGGAGAATACATTACTAAACAACGCAACGGATTGGTTTCCTACATCTGTTAAAGCATAATCGATATAGAAATCTTTAATTCGGACTCCTACACCAACATTTGGCTGCCAAGTCCAAATTTTATCGCCATCATCATTTGTATAGTCCTGAATGTTGGTTACACCAAAACGGACATATACAAAATCGGAGTAAAATAATTCCATTCCCCAATGCGGCTCAATACTTATTGGGTCGCCTTTTATGAGAACAGAACGCTTTCCATCAAACGTAAAATCGAAGTTAAACTCGGTATAAACACCAAACTTTTTGTAGATATTGAATCTGCGACCAGCTCCTAAAATCATTTTTGGAAGCGTAACCTCCAATGAGTTTTTAGGAATCTCATTTCCCGTTTGAAGCCAAACTTCTTTGGTTTCATCATCTAGAGTGAAATTCCAGGCATTGAATGTAGAAGTTACGTCTCTTGCCATTAAACCGAATTTCCATTTACCTAGGTCATACTGAACACCACCATCCAAGCCAAACCCCCAAGAACTGGCAAACTTTCCTACATGACGATACACGACTTTAACAGTTCCGCCATATCTCAATCCCGGTATTTTGGGGCTTTTTCGACCAACACTAAACTGAAAAGCATAATCTGCAGCTGTAAAGGCCGTAACTCTATCGTAGTCTATGTTGCCCTCATCATCTAAAAGCTGAGTGGTATTTGGAATATCATCAACCCCAAATCGAATAAAAGTGAAAGCCGCTTGAGTATGTTCATCAAGAATAGGTGCTGAAATTGCTGCGTAATCGTACTTAGCGATTCCAGCAAAATACTCTGAGTGCATGAGCGAAACCTGCCACTTTCTTTGAGCCAACGGCAATGCAGCAGGATTCCAATACCCTCCTGTCACATCATTTACACTAGCCACCATGCTGTTGGCCATACCCATTCCGCGAGCTCCAACGCCAATTGCCAAAAATTCATTAGAGTACTTAGGTGTTTGTGCAAATGCCTGATTTCCAAGCATAAAAGAGGCAGAAAGTATGAGGAAGACGAAAAGTAGTCTGGTCATGTTTGAAAGCAAGAGTTAAAGTTATCAAAAATGCAGCTTTTAACCGCGTACGACACCGCGAACGGAGACGTTTTCTGAAAATTGTGTCGAAGGTAGTTCTTAGCTTTGATCAGCATCTGCTTAAGTTGCGCAATTGAACCGTGTTTACGGGTCGCCAATGGGACAAAAAGTCTTCTTCAAAAATCTTGATGCGCTTCGGTTCATTGCATTCTTGTTCATTTTTCTTGGACATGCCCTTGATACTGAAAGCAGTGTTGTAACCGAATCTAGCACATATGGTTTGGTAAAAAACTACGTTTATATTTTTGGCAAAACAGGATTTAGCTTTGCTTTTGTTCTTTCTAGCTACATAAATACATGGGTAATTTTAGAGGAAAGGCAACGCGCTGGCACCTTCAAACCTTGGCTTTACTACATCAGAAGAGCTTTAAGAATTTGGCCCCTCTACTTTCTAGTTCTATTTATTGGGTTTGTTGTTTTGCCTCTTGCTATGGATTTAATAAATGAGCCGTACCAAGAAATTGGCAACCCGTGGTACTTCATTCTATTTGTTGGTAATTTCTTTCTGATTGAACATGGATGGACACATTCTCCAATTATTAGTGTGTTGTGGAGCGTTTCGGTAGAAGAGCAATTCTACATTTTTTGGCCTTTTCTATTAATTGTGTTCAGAAAGAGTGAAAAATGGCTATTCGCTATTCTGTTGATGTTGTTTGCAGCTACCACATTTTACTATTACCAAACTGATGTAAACCTCTGGTTTCATACACTTTTTCTACTTGGAGATATTTGTCTTGGAGCCATTTTTGCCTTCATTTCATTCAATAAAAATTGGGGATACGATTCGCTCAAATCTCTTAGTCGAAATGCGATTATTGGAATTTATCTTGCGTTTGGCTTGTCCCTTATTTTCTACCATCAGCTCTTCGACAACTTGGTATTTCCTGGCGTAATTAACCTGATTCTGGAAAAGATGTTTTACGCCATAATTCTGTCTTTCTTCATATTTGAACAGAACTTTTGCGACAATAGCTTTTTCAAGTTCGGCAAGCTAAAGGTTATGACATACCTAGGCGTGATTAGCTACGGATTGTTCTGTTTTCACGAAATAGGGCTTCTAATTGGAAATAGAGTTTTAGCCTCCTTTGGATTAGACGAAAACGTATGGGCTTTTCTAATCTTAAAACCAGCAATTGCGTTCTTAATTATTCTGCCAATTTCGCATGTGAGTTGGAATTATTTTGAAAAGCCGATTCTTGGTCTCAAACGGCACTTTTACACCAAGTAGTTAGTTGGTTTTTCGGTATGAATTAAGAATAGCTCGATGCTTAAGTCGCTCGTTTTTCATCTTAAGAGTCTGCTTTTTTGCTTCTGTAATTCCATCCGCATGTAACTCTGAATAGAAGGCTATCTTATCGGGTTTTCCTAGTTCAGTATAGAATTCAACCAAATGCGCGAGAATATCAAATTCGGCCGATTTCAATTCAACAGAACGAGCATAATCTAAGGTTGATAACAATTCTTGTTCTGCCTCAGTTATTCTTCCCATACGGTGCAAAGTAATTCCTCGGTTCATTCTAGCCACCGCGTAACCCACAATGTGGTTGGCCTTGAGATGAATGGCAATCGCCTTCTCTATCTTATCAAGCCCTAACTGATATTCTGCTAAAAAAACGTGAACCCCAGCCATACCTGAAAGCATGTTGGCAGCACCTGGCAATAGACTTAAATCTTGGTAATAATCAAGCCCCAGCTGAAAACAATCCATCGCTTGTCGGTACTGACCAAAATTGAAGTATACGCTCCCAATATTTCCTGTAATAGAGGCAGTTAGTTGCGGTCGATCTGCCTCTTTACTTGCGGCCAAGCCTTCCTCAAAATATTCTAAAGCGGTAATGAACTCGTCCACGCTGCCGCAAATAATACCCATACCACAAAAGCACCTAGCAACGCCATATGCATCGTCCTGAGCCCTATAAATTTCCAAGGCATCTGCAAAATGTTCTAGGCTCATCGAGTACTCCGCAAGCTTCCAAGAAGCACTTGCCATTCCTTCAAATGATTTTGCCCGTGCAGGCTCATCACGAAGTTTTGTGGCAAGCAACAAGGCTTCGTTGGAAAACTTCCATCCTTCCACAAAGTTTTCGTTGCTAAAAACCAATGCAAGCTCAAGGAGTGCCGTTAGCCGAATAGAATCGGTTTTGGCGTCTTCCAGTGCTTGATATAACTCTTTATGTTCTGGTTTCATGAATCTCCACCTGCAATCTACGATGCAAATAAAGATTCAGGTTGATAAAATTCTGTTATTGAATTTAGAAGCGATAGAATAGTCACATTGCTACCTTCGCTTTATGAACCCGATTAAGCACATTCCAAATTTCATTACCACGCTAAACCTGGTATGCGGATGTTTAGCCATTATTTCAGTTCTGGCAGGAGACCCGTTAACTGCAGCTTATTTGGTTGTTGCGGCTTCCGTGTTTGATTTTTTTGACGGTTTTGTAGCGCGATTATTAAAAGTGAGTTCTCCAATTGGGGCAGAACTTGATTCTCTTGCAGACATGGTAACTTTTGGAGTTGTTCCTGGACTAATCTTACTGCATTACTTAAGCGTTTCTACTAGCTTCGTTCTTAATGGATTAAACAGTTTCATAGAACATCCCATTCTCATTTTCCCACTAGCCATTCCAGTTTTTTCTGCATTACGATTAGCCAAATTTAATGTAGACACCAGGCAAACTGATAGCTTTAGAGGAGTGCCAACTCCGGCCACTGCTCTTTGGGTTATATCCATTCCATTAATGATAGAATTTATGCCTTTGCATTTGTGGTGGAACCCAGAAACAGTGATTGTAGACAAGTGGTTTATTATAGGGTCTTCTGTAGGGTTTTCGGCCTTAATGGTTACGGATATTCCGTTGTTAGCAATGAAATTCAAATCGTTTGGATGGAAAGGCAATGAATTTCGATTTGTTTTCTTGATAATTTCCGTGGTTCTGTTGATAATTCTGAGACCCGTTGCAATACCTATCATCTTATCTTTGTACATCATTATTTCCATAATCAACAACCTAGTTAGCAAGCGAAATGAAGTTTAAAGCCGAGATTGATGTAATGCCAAAAAAGGAACTCTTAGACCCACAAGGCAAAGCAGTTAGCTCTAGTATGAAAAATCTTGGGCTGCCCGAAGTTGGCAACGTGAGAATTGGCAAACACATCTCTTTAGACGTTGAGGCCGAAAACGAAGCTGCGGCTAAAGAAAAGGTAGAAAAAGCCTGTAAAGAATTATTGGCTAACCAGATTATGGAAAGTTTCGAGTTTGAACTTACCGAAGCGTAGTTATCCGCTTTACGGTCTAGTCTTACCGTTAAAAGGCTCATAATTTGTTTTCAACCATTAGGAAATACGCTTGTATTTGGGATGTTGCGGTTGCACTTATCTGCTTCTTATTCGTTCTCATTAATCTGCCGTTTCTCAACCTTCCTTATTTCTGGGACGAAGCGTGGGTATACGCCCCAGCGGTATTCGATATGTTCGAAAACGGCCCAAGCCTTTCGCCAAATTCTATAGACCCCGAACTTTCGAGAGGGCATCCAATCTTATTTCACTTTTTGGCTGTTTGCTGGATGACAATGTTTGGGACTAGTTTTTCAGCAGTCCATGCATTCTCCGTTTTTCTATCCGTTTTACTCATTTGGGTTGTTTACAAATTAGGGAGTCAGGTTGCTTCAAAACAAGTAGGTTTTTGGTCTGCTGCAATTTTTGCTTTGCAGCCAATTTTCATACAACAAGCTGGTTTTCTGTTACCAGAAGTTCAATTAAGCCTCTTTGTTGCGCTCACCATTTTGTTCTATCTACAAAAACGGTATTGGCTATTTATCCTGTCGGCAACAGCTATGTTGCTAACTAAAGAAACTGGAATCCTAATTCTGGCAATGATTGGCTTTTTGGAACTTTTTCAGTTCTCTAAAGACCGAGATTTTTCAAAGAAACGAGTTTTCGAATTTTTGTCAGTTGGAGTTCCGGTTGTTCTTACATCTGTTTACTATCTCGTGCAATACAATCAGTTTGGTTGGTTTATGTTTCCTGAACACATGAGCATGTTTGATACTGATCCTGAAGTTTGGCGACACAAAAGAGAATTGGTTTTCAGCACAGTTTTCGGAGAACAACAACGACCAATTTTACTAGGTGTGGCGCTAGCTTCTGCTTCACTAGCTTGGCAAAGCGGACCAAGAATTCTTAGGGTATTATTCGGATTTATAGGGATCACTTTCTTAACCATGGAAGGAACAGGTTCTTGGTTGCCCAACTGGTATTATTACTGGGTTTTTCCAGCTGTAATAATCGTAGCCACAATTTGGCTGGCAACTTTTTTCTCGAAACACGATTCGAAAAACCATCTGTTTTTCCCACTAGTTGGCTTGGTCTGCTTGGCGTTAATTCTGTTCACCTCAGCTCATTTTGTGATTGGCAGATACCTTTTACTCCTCATACCGTTGGTAATAATTTGCGCTGTCTCCATTTTTAACCTTGCCACTAAAAAATCTGCTTTCCTATTCAATGTGGGTATGCTTTCATTAGGGTTAATGTTCTACCATTTGGCCAATAAGGCGGATGCCAGAATGAACAACTCTGACAACATGAAATATGTAAACCAGATACAATTGATTCAAGAGAGCATTGTCTATTTAGAGAATAATGTGAGCCTTGATAGTTGTATTTCCGGAACTTTTATCGTTCAACAAGCTTTGCAAAACCCAGTACAGGGCTACCGAAATACAGATAAACTTCCATCATGTATCGATAATGCGATTACTCCTGCGACAGACTACGTACTAACCTTGAGTTTTAATAACGATAATGGTGCATTGGCAGCGGTTGAATCGGACAGTGCCTTCGCCAAGATTTGGGAAAGCAAGAAAGGAATTCACTTCGCTAGGATTTACGGTAGAGAATAGTCTATCTGAGTACGAAATTCTGACCAAGATACACCCGTCTCACCTGCTCATCTGCCGCTAATTCCTCCGCTGTACCAGCCTTTAGAATAGAGCCTTCAAACAGCAAATATGCACGGTCAGTTATGCGCAATGTTTCGTGCACATTATGATCGGTGATTAATATACCAATGTTCTTCTTTTTGAGTTTAGCCACAATCTGTTGAATGTCTTCAACCGCTATGGGATCCACGCCTGCAAAAGGCTCATCTAACAAGATGAAGTTCGGATTTACAGCCAAGCATCTGGCAATTTCAGTTCTTCTTCTTTCACCCCCAGAAAGCAGGTCTCCTCTGTTCTTTCGAACATGCTGTAAACCAAATTCATCCAGGAGTGATTCAAGTTTGGCGTACTGCTCGTCTTTAGATGCCCCTAGCATTTCCAACACGGCCAATATGTTGTCCTCAACTGTAAGCTTTCGAAAAACAGAAGCTTCCTGTGGCAAATACCCAATTCCGAGCTGGGCACGCTTGTACATGGGCATGTCCGTAATCTCACGCTCATCCAAATATACCTTGCCTTCATTCGGTCTAATTAACCCAACAATCATATAAAATGAAGTTGTTTTACCAGCACCATTTGGTCCGAGTAGACCCACAATTTCGCCCTGATTAACATCAAAAGACACGCCTTTAACAACCGTTCGGCTTCCGTATTTTTTCTTGATGTTTTCTGCGTGTAACCTCATTAGAATCTGATTCCGGCTCTTACTCTAAAACCCCATCCTCTTGCGTTTCCAAGTTTAGACACATTTGGATTGTCTAAATGTGTAAATCGTTTGACGAGGTCAACGCTAATAATCTTGAAAATATTTTCTATTCCAACGCTTGCCTCGACATATGGCATTTTTTCCAGCGTAAAGGTCACCTGATCGTACTGCTCATTTCCAAACTGGTCTAAGACTGGGTTTCCGTCTTCATCTTCAATCAATGTGTTCGGGAATTTGAATATTTCATCGCTCTCAGTAAGTCCTGGCGTATTGCTTACTGCTACACCTCCCCACACCGCTTTTACACCGCTTGTAAGTCGCCATTTCAGCTTCTTCATAAATGGAATTTTATTAAAGAAGAACCCATTAAAATGATGATAATAATCTACTGAGATGTACTTGTCACTCACGAACTCAAACCAGTTCATCATGTTAAACGTGTTTGGGTCATGAAAAAATGTTTGGTTTCCACGATGGATGAACAACAATGGAAACGGCACTTTTCCTAACATTAGACCACCTTCCCATTGTGTATCAGCAAACCCAATCGGACTCATGTAAAACCGCTTAAATAGTCGTACACCTATCTTATGATATTCGTTCTTCGCCCCTAGCAATTCTGGGATGGCGTACGTGTAGTTTACATCTAGAATAGGCCATTTATTAAGCATTGGAACTCTGGAAGAACGCCCCTCATAATATTTAACATTCGGGGCATATCTTAGATTGAACCCCACTTCATTTGTCACAACCAATTTTGGGTCTGGAACAAGTGGGTTCACTGGGTCGAAGGTCAATGCACCGGCAACTTCGCGCCTTCTATGTTCCAAGTTTATACCTAATCCAAGCCCAAATCCCCATTCTTTAAGGTAGTTGAGACGGTACGAATCGTAATAGATCATTAGGTTGGCAACACCTCTTCTGGCGGAAAGGAATATGTTATCATCGCTAGCTAGCAAAAGTGCTTGTCCTGGCATTTGAATGTCTCTTTGAAACTCAACTCCAATCTGATGATAAGGCCGCTGATTGATTAGGTAAGTAACCCCACCACCACCTTTCCATCGCTTGTCTTTTCTGTCATCCAGACCGTAGGCGATATAGGTTTGGAGGTGCCATTTTTCATTAAACTTCTTATTCGTCTTAACGGCCAATCGGAAACGCCAATGTTCCACAGAATTTAGACTTACCGCATTATATAATGGTCCAAAATCAACAGGACCAACTTCATAGTAGCCAGAAATGAGAAGAAAAAGGATGTTCATAGCACGTTTGAAGGCTGGAAGTTCCTTCATCTCCTTGGTCATGTCATAAACACCCTGCTCGTTTTTATCCAATTCTTCATGGCGAGCCGTATCCCAGAATTCTTCTCCTTTTTCCTTCGCATCCTCAACCACAATAAACCTTGCCGGATCGGCCCAAATAGAATCCGGAGCGGGAGTATTGACTATAATATCCTTATAGGTAACCGTCTTTTTACCATACATACCCATGCTATTGGTAAGCAGGTTATAATCTATGGTCATCTGATCTTTTACAATGTGCCAGTTCAACTCTTCAGAATAATCGAATTCTTGTAGAATCTCCAATGCGCTCACGAAATTGATGTTGGCGCTTCGCGTGATTCCCATTTGAACCTTTTTAACGGCATAAGAGGAGTCCAGGGCTATCCATAAATCACCCCTAAATGCTAAGTCTGCGCTATTCCGAGCCTGAAAGGCCAACTGCACACACTCTACCCCGCTCACATCCATTGTATCTAGAATGAAATACTTGTAAGAAATAGGCGCAATATTGGAGATTGGGCTTTTGAACTGCTTCTCCATGATATTGATGGTATTATCATAGATGTCGATATCCTGATAAATCTTCTCCATGAAGTAGTCGATTCCTTCCTCATCCATAAAATCTTCAAAACCCACGGTTTTTAAGCCATATGTAATCTCTTTTTCTGCCTGAGGGTCTTTTCGTAGATAGACTTTCGATTTTGTTTCTGTGAGATATAGCGGCAGGTACGGTTTGCCGTTTACCGTAGATGTATCCACATATTCCCACATAAAGGCGAATTTCTTAAACGCCTTTCTGTTCATGAACTGCTCTGTGATGTTGTTAATATCGAGCTGCATCTTTTCGTACTTATCGTACTGATAATGATCAAAGCCTTCCTTTCGGTTCTTTTCTCTATTGTCAACTACTTTCTGAATGAGTGCAACAGCAGGATTCTCTTTGTTTTTATAGCGGCCTTTTCCTTTTACAACCACCTCGTCCAGCTTAATATGCTTCGGCTCAAGGGCAAAATCTACGGTGTTATTCTCTCCCTGTTTAACAGGTTTTTCCATCATCTCATAACCCATAAAGGATGCCTGAACCACATCGGACCCCCACTTGGTATCCATTTGGTATTTACCGTTAAAATCGGTGGTAGTTCCAACACTTTTACCCACAAATGCAACATTCACAAACGGCAAAGGCTCGCCTGTAGCCGCATCGGTTATCGTTCCTTTTACCTTCGTTTTTTCTTGAGAATACCCAACACTTGAAACAAGTATGGAAAGCGCAATGAATACAAATTTGAATTTACTCATGGTTCTACCTCAACGCGCTCATCTAATTTCAAATATCGGCATTTGCCTTTTCCTGATTGCGCAAAACCAATGCCGAAACCCCAATACTTACTTCATAAAGCAACATTAACGGGAAGAAGACCAATACTTGGCTTGAAACATCAGGCGGAGTAATGATGGCTGCCATAACTAGAATACCAACTACCGCGTGCCTTCTATATTGCCTTAACGACTGAGGCGTAACCACTCCAATTTTTGTAAGAAAATACATGAACATAGGCAACTCAAACACCAGTCCAGTTGCCAAAACAAGTGTGGAAACCGTACTGAAATAACTGTTCAAATCAATTTGATTGGTTACTAAATCGCTTACGTGATATCCGCCTAAAAAATTCACCGACAATGGCGCTATTATGTAGTAACCAAACAGCACGCCCGTGATAAATAGAAACGATGTATAAAACACCATCCCGTTAGCATATTTTCTCTCGGTTTTATGTAAACCAGGCTTGATAAACCTCCAAACTTCAAATATGATGTATGGAAAAGCAACCACGAAGCCAGCAATTATTGAAACCACAATATGCGTGGTAAACTGACCAGCCATGCTGATATTAATAAGTTCGAATGGAATGTCGGTAATACACAACAAATCGCTGAGGCCAAATTTATCAGAGAGCTTGCAAAGCATTCTGTAAGTCCAAAAATCACCGCTTTTAGGCCCTAGCAAAACGGTATCAAAAATGAATGACTTAGCTATGAATGCCGCAGTTGCGAAAACAAAAATGGACGCTACGGAACGGACCAAATGCCAACGCAACACTTCCAAATGCTCCAAAAAAGACATGTCGCCTTCTTCTGGCAATTCTTCTGCTGGAATTTCTTTACTCATTGGCTGCAAATGTAATGTGCTCAAGGCAGTAAAATGGCGCTCTTCTACCTATTTTGCACACTCAGTGATTTTCATTTGTCCAAGTTAGGTTCTATAGGGGTTTTCAGTTTGGCGGCCGCACTCTTTTTTGGTGTGGTGGCATTCACGTTTCGAGAAGTCGATTTATCGCATTTATTCAGTTCAACCTCTACGGTTCAAATCTTTCTACTGCTAGGGTTGGGATTGTTGTTTCACATCTCGTTTGGCGTCATAATGTGGATGGGGTTTTGGCTTCATTATCAACTCAAGATCGATAAAAGCGAAATCGTTACGCTGCCCTTAATGATGCACTTGTTTTTATACCTCATGCCTATGAAGGGTGGCATGCTATTTCAGGTTTTCTATTCGAAGCACAAGTATAACCTCGATCTAAGCAAAGGGTTTTCGCTGGGTCTCATGGTTTTCCTCAATAGCATTTTTTTAACCGTGATTGTTGGGCTGGCTTTAGCGTATTTAATTCCAGTTCAATCTTTCGAACTTCGATTTACCATAATACTAATGGGAATTGCATTAGCTGGTCTTTGGGCTACGCTTCATGTTTTGCCATCCAAACCAAGAGATGGCGATGGTGCATTGAACAAAATCATCAACTTTTTCATCAATGTTCAGTTACAATTAGCAGATCAGTTTAGAAACACTAAACTCTTTTTTGGCCTGCTCATTTCAACTAGCGTCTCAGTCACAATACAAGCAATCTGGTTTTGGAAAACTGCTGAAGTTTTAGGAGTTGAAAGTGAGTTTCCATCCGTTTTTTTAGTAGTGTTGGTCTTAAGAGTTGTGCTCTTAATCCGACTATTACCAGGCAACTTGGGTATTCAGGAAGTAATGATTGGAGTTGTGTTTTCTGCTGCTGGATTTCAACTTGAAGATGGTCTCCTAATTGGAGTTATTACTCGGCTTATTTCAGTCTTTTGGTCAGCAACAATTGGTTTGCCTGCCCTATATTCGAACCTCAAACATTTTGACTCTCTATCAATCAGCGGGTTAATTGACAAAGTGTCGAAGGCTAATAGATGAACATGAATTCCAAATCTTTTGCGTTTTTCCTAGCCATTTTTCTTATCGCTGCGCTTACAGCAGTGTATTGGAATCATTTCGATAATGGTTTTCATTTTGACGACAGCCACACAATAGTCAACAATGGCTTTATAAAGAACATTGACAATCTCCCACAATTTTTTCAGGACTCTGAAACTACCAGCAGCTTGCCTACAAATCAGGCATACCGACCAGTAATTACAAGTTTAAATGCCATAGATTATTGGATAGCCGGATCGCTCAATCCTAAAGTTTTTCACTGGCACATATACCTAGAATTTCTTCTGCTGCTTGGGTTATTGTACTTGCTTTTGCTCCGCATTTTTGAGAAAACTGATGGCCAAAAACATTACTTACTAGCTGTAATAGGCGCCTCGTTTTTTGGGTTTCATACCGCCACGGCTGAAACCATTAACTACATCATCGCTCGGTCAGATGGATTTTCCACTTTGATGGTTCTATCTGCTGTTTTAATCTACATAAGCAACAAAGGCTGGAGCAAGGAAATTGCCTTAATCCCATTGATTATTGGGTGTTTGGCAAAGCCAACAACTCTGATGCTGGCACCAATCTTATTCCTTTATGACTTCCTGTTAGAAACGCCTTCTTTCTTCGTGAAAGACGAAAAAGCCAAAGTGATTCCGAAAATTCGGGCTTCATTAAAAGGCACGTTACCCTTCTTTTTGTTTGGTGCTGCTATGTATTTTTTCACTCGATCCATGTTTTCTGAAACATGGAAACCGAGTGATGTAAACGCCTTAGAATATCTAAATACACAACCTTATATATTCTGGGTTTATATCAAAACCTTTTTCTATCCGACAGGACTCACTGCAGATTCCGACCTAGCCTTAATTACGGACTTAGTCTCTGGTAAGGTGGTGTTTGGATTGACGGTAATATTAATCACCTTATTCATAGCCTTTAAGGCCGCATTAAACAGGAAAACACTTCCAATCGCTTTCGGAATTTTCTGGTTTTACGTGGCGCTTATCCCTAGCTCGAGTATTGTTCCGCTTGCTGAAGTAATGAACCATCATCGTACATTTTTTCCATACATCGGGTTGGTAATAGCATCAGTTTGGGCCGGTTACTTAGCTTTCGATTCAATCACAAAGGGAAAACCATCAGTGGTTTCAAAAATGGCAGTTACACTCATCCTCAGCTGCTTTT
This sequence comes from uncultured Flavobacteriales bacterium, assembly GCA_937900875.1. Lineage (GTDB taxonomy): Bacteria > Bacteroidota > Bacteroidia > UBA10329 > UBA10329 > UBA10329. The sequence continues at coordinate 50,151 of CALCGD010000249.1, read as the reverse complement.
TAGGCGCTCACGCCCATGGTACTTTTCAGCGAAATGAGGTTTGGGATAATGATGCCTCTTTGTGGAAAGATGTAACAATAAAGAGTCCTAATAATGGTCGCGGCCTTATGAATTACGGCCTCACCGAAATGCGAATGGGCAGAATGGAATCGGCCATATCCTTTTTTGAACGTGCCTTAAAAACCTCTTATGGTGGGCATCCATACTTGTACGTTAATCTTGGTATTGCCAAAAACTCCCTGGGAATAAGAACAAAAAACCAAACCCTAATTGTCGAAGGCGAGAAACACCTAAAGCAAGCTGTACAAATGGGGCCTGGTTATCCAGATTGCCATTACCACTATGCCAATTGGCTACAAAGTAATGGCCATCAAGACGATGCAATAAAGCACCTGAATCTAGCCCTCGAATTGAGTCCAGGTCACCAACAAGCGAAAGGACTTCTTGATGCCTTAACAATAACATTGGCCAAAAAGTTAGAACAATTGGAACAAGAAACGATTAGGCAAAACACTCCAGAGGCATATCTGAATCTAAGCTTGAAATACTATAATGCTGAACAGTACGAAAACTGCATTAAGGCTTCATATCAGTCTTTAGAATTGAAGCCCAACTATGCCGAAGCTTACAACAACATTTGTAGTGCTTATAATAAGTTGGGGCTTTATGAGGAGGCGTTAAAGGCCTGTAATAAAGCACTTATTCTAAAACCAGATTACGCACTCGCAAAAGGCAATCTGAATTGGTCGATACAACAATTGAAAAACGGTCAATAGTCGTAATACGCCATTTCTTGTGCGCAAATCGAATCAAATTGAGTCTTGTGCTCCATTGACCAATCAGCGTATTTCGGAAATGTATAACGGGGAGTAGAATTGAACACCTTAGATATTTCTGATTGCCAGGCATCAGGGTTTACCTCTAAATTCAAAAAGGATACAATCTTTTCATCAAAATAACTGAAGTCAGTTCTGAGTAACTCAAATTTGGCAACATGATTGGTGTTTTCACGAATGAATCGATTGTCTGCAGCCCAAAGCCAACACAACTTTTCGAAACGAGACATACTAGGCCACTTCTCTAAATATTCGTCTTCTTTTGGGGGACAAATCAAATCAGCCATCGGGTCTTTTCTCCCGAAAAGTTCGCGAGACATGAGAGAACGAATAACATTTCTTGGGTCGCGAACTAGCTGAAATTGCCTGGCCCTAGGTAGCGCTTGTTTTAGTGCCTTCACGTGCCTTCTCAAAAATGGATTTATCTCTCCGTAAGTCCCAAGTTCCACTCCCTCTAGTCGATAATAAACCTCAGCTGAACGGTAGTTTTCTACGTAAATATTGGCATCTACGTCTGATTGCATCGCTTGTGCATAATACCAATAGTCGTTCACGTTTGCCTCGTGCTGCACCACTGCACCAGAGGCGTGCCTGTTTAAGAAATCGGCTAAAAACGTAGTGCCGCTTCTAAACACCCCATAACCAAAGAATACATTTTTTGAAGCAAACCATTCATCAATAATTTGCTTATCGGATACACTCCTTTGAGAAATAACAGAAAAATGCGCCTCTGCTTTGGATTTAAGCATGAATTGAGCGAAGGAATTAAACCCAGGAATATAAATGTTATTGTGACGGTACACATCCATAACCTGTGTATACCAGCGTTTTCTAACCTGCAAATCTTGCTCATTCATCAACGCTGTCTCTTCGAATTTGCGACAACTGCTCTGCAAGCAATCCCAAGAAGAAAAACAACAAACCTGTGGTAAAGCCAAGCATAGCACCCGTGCTTACTCCGCGGCCATTTAAAGCAATTGGCACGCCCCAAGCTAGCGCCAAAACAACGCTTAATACAGCGATAGGAAAAAACACTCTCATTGGATTAAACAGAATGACAATGTTGAGGATTTCCTTTACAGTCTCAATAGCAGTGAGCGTACTTATAGTACTAGTACCAGCTGTTCTTGGTTTAATATTGATTGGTTGTTCTAATACCAAGTGTTTTTTACTGATAAAAACCATAGCAATAATGTCACTAAAAGCCATATGATTTGGGCAAATTCGAATGTACCTTTTTGCCATTTCGGTATTGTAAATCTTCATACCAGAATTAATATCATCGATATGAATTGGAAGAAGCAACTTAGCAAACCATCTTATAAGCCATTTCCCTATGCCTCTATATATCGAGGCATTTTTTTGGGCCATTCTACTGCCAACAATCATATCGGCATCCGTTTCTAATATGGCATTTTGTAAAGCAAGAACATCATTCAAATCATGCTGCCCGTCAGCATCAATAGTAATAGAATATTTAGTGGTAGAATGGCGTATTCCTGTCTTTATTGCACCACCATATCCTCTGTTAACCTTATGACTGAAGTATTGAAAATTAGCACTTGTCTCAAAACCTTTTAACACTTCTAATGTTGCATCAGAAGAACCATCGTTTACAATAATTAATTGAAGATGGTTTTGTTTTACAAAATCGAGCAATTCAGGCAGAAGCACCTTTAAAGATTGCTCTTCATTGAATGCCGGAATTATTACAGTTAGGTTACTCATCTTGTTAAAAAAAGCGATGTCAGAACATTACTCTACTACAGGAATTATTGCTCCAACAATGTCAAATTGCAAAAGCGCCTACAATAATGATAAATGTACGCGTTACAACCGTTCTGATTAAGGGATTAACTTAGTTAAAATGAACACTTTTGCAGCCCCAAAATGGGAATTAGTCGAGTATAATTACCAGTTGGGATAAAAAGACTAAAAAGGGTTTTGAGCACCAAGCCAAATCCCTATCTTTAGTGAACACGGGAAAAAAAGAATGGAAATAGAAGTTGGGACAGACCTGCAGGCAGCGTTAAAAACGCATTTCGGGTTTAACAAGTTTAAAGGAGAGCAAGAGAAGATTATTCAAAATGTTCTTGCTGGTAATGACACGTTTGTGATTATGCCAACAGGTGGTGGCAAATCTTTGTGTTATCAATTACCAGCCCTCATCACAGAAGGTACTGCAATAATCGTATCTCCTCTTATCGCTCTGATGAAAAATCAGGTTGATTCGATAAGAAGTTTTGGCACAGTTAACGGTATAGCGCATTTTCTGAATTCGTCTCTTAATAAAGGTGAAGCAGAACAAGTAAGGAGCGATATTAAGGCGGGAATTACCAAGCTTCTTTATGTTGCGCCAGAATCGTTGAACAAGCAAGAAAATATCGACTTCTTTAGAGGTGTCAACATCTCACTTGTAGCAATTGATGAGGCCCATTGCATTTCGGAATGGGGACATGATTTTAGACCTGAATACAGGCGGTTACGGCCGATGATAGAAGCCATCGGCAACGTTCCTATTATGGCATTAACGGCTACTGCTACGCCAAAGGTTCAGCAAGACATTCAGAAAAATTTGGGAATGACTGATGCAGGCGTTTTCAAATCATCATTTAATAGAGACAATCTGTATTACGAGATTCGTCCAAAAACCAAGCATATTGCCCGCGACCTTATCAAGTTTATCAAACAACACGAAGGTAAGTCTGGTATAGTCTATTGTCTCAGCCGAAAAAAGGTGGAAGAAATGGCCGAAACGCTTCAGGTAAATGGCATTAAGGCTTTGCCTTACCACGCTGGACTGGATGCAGGAACTAGGGTTAAAAATCAGGATGCATTTCTTATGGAAGATGCAGACGTGATTTGCGCAACTATAGCCTTTGGAATGGGCATCGACAAACCAGATGTTCGGTTCGTTGTTCATCATGACATTCCAAAGAGTTTGGAAGGTTATTACCAAGAAACTGGAAGGGCCGGAAGAGATGGTGGAGAAGGAGTTTGCGTAGCTTTTTATAGTTATGACGACATAACCAAGCTTGAGAAATTTATGCAAGGAAAACCAATTTCTGAACAAGAAATCGGGAAACAATTGCTAGGCGAAATGGTGACCTACGTAGAAACTTCTGTTTGCAGAAGGAAATTCATCTTGCATTATTTCGGAGAAAAATTTGATGAAGCGAGATGCGATGAGCATTGCGATAATTGTAAGCACCCAAAAAAGAAAGAAGAAGCACAGAACGAAATGGGTATGATTATCCAAACCGTTCAAGACATCAAGGAAAAATTTAAAATCAAGCACGTAATAAATGTGCTAATGGGTACAAGTAGCACCAACATTAAATCTTACAAACACGACACGCTTGACCTATATGGAAAAGGTACAGAGCGAGGTGATAGATATTGGCAGTCGCTGGTTAGGCAAACCATTATTAATGGTTATTTGTCTAAGGATATTGAAAATTACGGTCTTCTAAAAATCACTGAGCAAGGGAATAAATTCTTGGACAAGCCACATTCTTTCATGATGACAATTGATCATGATTTTGAAGCCGCCACTGAAGCTGAAGACGCTATTCCTGTTGGGGCACTAAAAGGACCTGGAGCGGCTGACGATGAATTACTCCGAATGCTGAAGGACCTGAGAAAGGATATTTCTAAGGAAGATAACCTTCCTCCATTTGTGATTTTTCAAGACCCATCATTAGAAGATATGGCATTCCGATATCCAATAACGATGGAGGAACTGACCGATATTACAGGTGTTGGAACTGGAAAGGCTAAAAAGTATGGAGAACCTTTCCTAGAACTCATTCAGCAGTATGTAGAAGAGAATGAGATTGAGCGCGAGCAGGATATGATTGTGAAAACAGTCGTAAACAAATCGAGCAATAAGGTTTACATTATTCAGAGTATTGACCGCAAGCTAGATTTAGAAGATGTGGCAGATGCGAAAGGTCTTAAAATGGAAGAATTACTCACAGAGATTGAACACATTGTGAGCTCCGGCACCAAAGTAAACCTCGATTATTACATAAATAACGCGGTAGACGAGGATAAACAAGACGACATCTATGAGTACTTCCAAGAAGAAGCTGAAAGCGATAGCATAGAAGCTGCTTTAGAAGAGCTTGGCGAAGATGATTATACTGAAGAGGAGATAAGGCTAGTTAGAATTAAGTTTATTTCTGAGTTCGGGCATTAATCGACTGTATATTGATTTAATGAGAAAGGATGGCTGTGCCATCCTTTTTTCGTCAATACAAGTTGCTAATTAATAGTTTTACGCAATGAGTATAAGCGCCATCAGAAAAAAACAAGACTGGTTTAGAAGCCTGCTTAAAGCTTCTATTTTCTGTACTTATTTAGTAATCATTGCTGGTGCAGTGGTCAGAACAACTGGCTCTGGTATGGGGTGTCCTGATTGGCCAAAATGCTTCGGTGAGTTCATACCGCCAACTAGTGTAACTGAACTTCCAAGTGATTACAAGGAGCACTACATATTAATCAGGAAAGCGAAAAATGAAAAGTTGGCTAAAATGATGGCTCCATTGGGGCTAACTGAGCTCGCTAATCAGATTAGCAACGACCCATCTATTTATGAAGAAACTGATTTCGTTTGGCAACGGACTTGGATAGAATACATTAATCGATTGTCAGGCGCTTCACTTGGAATTTTACTGCTTTTAGCTTTTTATTCTTCTCTAGTTTACTGGAAAAAGAAGCCGAAAATTCCGCTAGTCGTACTTGGAATTGTGTTTGTAACAGGGTTTCAAGGTTGGATGGGGTCGATTGTGGTTTCTACCAATCTTCTTCCTGGAGTGCTTACCGCTCACATGATTTTGGCGTTTGTTGTTATTGCAGGACTCGTTTACCTGTACGTAAAAACTGCTTACGGTTTTCGGTCTCCTTCAGGCATGAAAATGGACAATACTACTAGATATGCCTTGGGTTTATTAATCATTATCACTCTTGTGCAAGTACTAATTGGAACTCAGGTACGACAACAAATTGATGTGATTGCAAAAAGTCTTGATATGCAAAGCAGAGATCTTTGGATAAGTCAATTAGATTGGATTTTCAAATTCCATAGGTCTTTCTCACTTCTTGTGCTTATTGGAAATGGTTGGGTTGTTTATCAAATATTGAAATACTTGCACCACTATTTTGCCGTTTACAGAGCCGGAATTTATTTAGCTGTATTTGTTGGAATTGCCGCCTTAAGCGGAATAATTATGGCTTATTTGAACGTGCCATCTTGGGCACAGCCTGTTCACCTAGTTTTGTCTTGCCTTATTTTTGGAACTCAGGTTTACCTGTTTTTTGCATTAGGCAGAAAAACTCAGATTAGAACGAAGTCTATGACTTCCATTTGAGCGTTTCTATAAGATGCATAGCATCCTCCTTCAAAAAATCTATCACCGGAGCTAGCGAATCATTATTCGGAGCTACATTAAAGTAAAGAGCTCCTCTTAAGAAGTGATCCACACTATCAGTTAAATGAAACTGCATGGGAGATGCCGCTTGGCTTCCTTCTATATTATATATCACGCCAAATACATGCGAATCGTCTTTTATGATTACCGATTCTAGAATATTTGACGCCTTGCTTATGTGTTTATTAGTAAGTGTTCGAGAATCTTCAAGATACTCGCTTAGGTTATTACTAATTGGTTTATAGCTGAAGTGTATGACAGCCTTAAACTGAGGATATTCTACATTAAACCAGCAGGGGTCCGAACCTGCCCTATTATCTGGAACATAGTATGCGTAGGTTGGTATTTCAAATGAATAAGGGCAATCTGTAACAATCGGGGCATAGGACTTTTCCGGTAAATCAATCCGAATAAAACCTCTTGGTTTTGGTGTGTACTCCGTTTGACACGAAGCAAATACCATGAAGCATACAATCGTCAAGAGGAATTTACTCTGCTTCATCCAAATGCTCTTCATGCTTGGTAACCTTTACCCTTTTAATTCTTCGTTTATCAACGCTCTCAATCGTAAATTCAAAATTTTCGAACTCCACTTTCTGATTTTTCACAGGCATTTTACCTGACAGCTCCAGAATAAAACCGGCCAATGTATCCGCTTCTCCTTTGTTGTCTTCAAAGTTTGAACCGTCAATTTTGATAGCCCTGTAAAACTGCTTGAGGTTTGTTTTTCCTTCAAACACATAATTGTTGTCATCGAGCTTAGAATAGATGACTTCTACATCGTCAAACTCATCAGAAATATCTCCAACTATTTCTTCAATAATATCTTCGAGAGTCACAAGCCCTTCGCACCCGCCATACTCATCTACAACCACGGCCAAATGGACTTTTTTTACTCGAAATTCCTGTAACAAATCATCAATCATTTTGCTTTCCGGAACGAAAAACGCAGGACGAATTAATTCTTGCCAATTAAAATCATCTGGTTCTTCCATATGAGTTAAAAGGTCCTTTACATGAATTATTCCTTCAATCTTATCTAGCGTTTCCTCATAAATTGGAACTCTTGAGAAGCCTGACTCAAGAATATTTGTCAGCAAATAATCGTAGCCACTATTTCGTTCAATTGCCTCAACATCGGTTCGAGGTTTCATAATTTGCTTTACATCAGTATTGCCAAACTTGACAATACCCTCCAATATTTTCTGGTCTTCACGCTCCTTTAGTGTTTCAGGTTTTGTCAATTCTAAAGCGTGGCCTAATTCATCAACAGAAAGCTGGTCAAATTTCCCAGAGCCTAACCTATCTACTATTAAAGTGAGTTTAATAAGCGGAATGCTGAGAAAAGAAAACATGATAGACATATAATACAGCGGAAAAGACATAAAGCTGGCGAATCCAATGGCGTATTGATTGGCGTAAACTTTTGGTATAATCTCACCAAACAAAAGAACTATAAGGGTAATGCCAAATACTTCAATTACTCGTGCAACTGGCAGTACATCGGCCAACATATAGTTGAGTAAGTGAGTCGGGATATTCTTCGCGACCAGATAAGTTGACAGAATCACGATTCCGACATTCACAAAGTTGTTGGCCACTAAAATTGTTGCTAGCAATTTCTTTGGTCTTTTTAAAAGAACCACGGCCTGCTTTTGTATGCGCTGTTCTGATTGACCAATCAAGTCCAAATCTGATTTTGACAAGGAAAAATAAGCGACCTCCGCTCCTGAAATCATTGCAGAAGCTGCTAACAATACAACAAGTGCCACCAACCCTAGTATAAGGTTCAGTGACAACCAGTCAGCCAACAAAAGGGAATTAATTAATACGTAAACGTGTTCGGGGGGGTCTTCCAACTCAGCACGGATTCGTTAAACCTAGATTATCCATTCGATTAGAACGGTAAATCATCATCAATATCATCCATGGACGAGGATGGCTCATTTACTTGATTTTTGGATGAAGACGATGCCGAAGCTTGTCCATCACCAGAAGAAGAACCACCTTCTGGACGTCCAAGAAGCGTCATATTATCAGCTAAAATCTCAGTAGTATATCGCTTAGTGCCGTTTTGGTCGTCCCAAGAACGAGTACGCAATTTTCCTTCAATAAACACTTGAGAACCTTTTTTGAGATACTTTTCGGCTATATCAGCAAGGCCGCGCCACACTACAATATTGTGCCACTCTGTTTTATCTACTTGATTTCCGTTTTTATCCTTGTATCGCTCCGATGTTGCAATACTGAAATTGGCAACTTTTGCACCGCTTTCAATTGTTCGGCTTTCTGGATCTGCCCCAAGATTACCTACTAAGATTACTTTGTTTACGCCAGCCATGACTTGTTTTTAAACTGTTTACTCAAAGATTCAAAACTTATCAATCAATAACAAAGTTTTGTTTCTCAAGATATCTATTTATCAATCTTGGGAACGCAAAGCTACTAAGCTTATTGACCGCTGAGGTAATGTAATTACTATTCTTTAATTTTTTGCGCTCTACAAGTATAAAACGTGCAATAATTCGTTGATGAGAAAGGATGTGAACATACTCATCTGAGACAGATTTAACGACATCGTCTGAGTTCAAATTGCACGCTATCAGAATCTCTTCGTCACTCAAACTAGCATCAGATTCAATTAACGGAAACTCATATAGACCTTGCCAAATATCACCCGCTGGTCTGCGTCTGACTTGCGTTTCACCTTTGTAGAATAGCACCAAATAATAAAAATACCGCGTTCTAACCTTGATTTTCTTGGAACGAATAGGAAGGCAAGCCTGGTTATTTGTTTGAACCGCAACACACCCTCCCCGTAAAGGACAATTCCCACAGTTTGGCCCAGTTGGAGTACAAATTGTTGCACCCAACTCCATAACTGCTTGGTTGAAATCTGCTGGTCTTCCCTTATCAAGAATTTCCTGTGCTAGTCCAGCTATTTGCTTTTGGGTTGGTGTTTCATCAATGGATGTTTGAATGCCGAAAAAACGCGCTAACACGCGATAAACATTACCATCTACAACCGCGGTTGGAAGGCCGTAAGCAATAGATCCTATGGCAGCCGCAGTGTATGGACCGACTCCTTTGAGCGCCAGTAACCCTTCATAGTCTCTCGGGAACAATCCATTTAACTCACTAACCACGTACTTAGCGGTAAAATGTAGATTACGTGCTCTGGAGTAGTAACCCAGTCCTTCCCAGGTTTTTAGTACTTCATCCTCAGTAGCCTTTGCTAAATCGAAAACAGTTTTAAATTTTGACAGAAAACGATGATAATAAGGAAGTCCTTGGTCAACCCTCGTTTGCTGTAGAATGATTTCCGAAATCCAGATACGATATGGGTCAGAGGTTTTTCTCCAAGGTAAATCACGCTTTTCTTGGTCATACCAGACCAATAAATTAGCACTCGGGAAATGAATGGATTCGCGGTTTATTTTCAAGCGATTAAAATTACGAACCACTCTTCAATTCAATTGAAATATTCGGTTACCTTTGCAGCCCCTTTAAAAGAAGTAGTAATCTGCTCATAATCAAGCACTAATGACAAAAGCTGACATTGTAAACGAAATTTCTGAGCAAACAGGAATCGAAAAATTGCAAGTCCAACACACCGTTGAGGCTTTCATGGCATCTGTAAAGAGCTCTTTATCAAAAGGTCAAAACGTCTATTTAAGAGGTTTCGGCAGCTTTGTGGTGAAGAAGCGCGCTCAGAAAACAGGACGAATTATCTCGAAGAATACCACCATTGTTATTCCAGAGCACCACGTTCCAGCTTTTAAGCCTGCAAAAACTTTTGTGAGCCAGGTTAAGAAGAACGTTAAATAAGAGTGAAAACCCCGCAAGTCATATTGATTCTTGTTGCTATCGCCATCAGCGCAGCTTTGTACCTGATGCCAATTGCGCCTATTGCTGAAGCAGCTAACGCTGAAGCAGCACCTGTAGAAGCATATGACATCTTAGCGGATATCACTGAAATAAAAAACGGACTGGATAGCGGAGCTTTAGCCAATATTGCACGTTGGGAGACTGCGAGTACCACAGAAAACACCGATAGCATTATTGCGTACTACGACTTGATTCGTAAGCCCATTGGCTCTTCCTATTATGCGCAGAAACGTGCAGAGAAATCGAATACTTCTGAACATTGGGCGGAAGCTGGTCAGCGATTCTTGCTTAACGCCAAGTATATGGGAAGTCCGGTTCAAAAAACTGTATGGTTTGCTGAGGCCCGAACATGTTTCGAAAAAGCGCTTGAGCTAGACCCGGAAAATCTAGAGGTTAAAGTTGATTTAGGCGTTTGCCTAATTGAAGGTTCGTCTTTTCTTGGAACTCCTCCAATGGAAGGAATTGGCATTCTTAAGAGTGTTGAACAAAAAGACCCTACCAACATTAAGGTGTTAATCAACCTTGGATATTTTGCAATTAAATCTGGTCAGTACGACAAGGCGGAGGAGCGATTTAATCAAGTAATTGAGATTGACCCTAAGTATGCAGAAGCATATTTATACCTAGCAGATTTGCACGAAAAACAAAAAAAGTACCCCGAAGCAATTTCGGATTTAGAGAAATTCAAATCTCTTCTAGAGGACCCTACAAAGGCCGTAGAGGTAGATGAATACATATTAGAACTTAGTAAGAACATTTAAATCACATTGTCATGCCTTGCGGTAAAAAGAGAAAGAGACATAAGATGGCCACCCACAAGCGTAAAAAGCGTTTGAGAAAGAATCGTCACAAGAAGAAAAAATAATCAGCCTTTGAGATAAGGTTCACAGGCCGCCTCTCGCGGCAGTGCCAACACCTTTTAGAGCATTGGGTCATTGAGGCCCAATGCTTTGTTGTACGCTATATGCGGTAGGCGGCTATAAACTGCTATCCGTGAATTACGACCTGGTAATCTCATCGCAACCTTCTAAGGTTGATATTGCCCTTTTAAAGGACAAAAAACTTGTAGAACTCCATGAGGAAAGTGGCGACAGCGCTTTCCAAGTTGGAGACCTATACCTCGGACGTGTACATAAAGTCATGCCCGGGCTTAACGCTGCGTTTATTAACGTAGGCTACGAGAAAGATGGTTTTCAACACTATTTGGATTTAGGTCCGAAGGTTAAAACCATGCTCAAATTTATAGACCTTACCCGTGCTGGTAAGCTCAAATCCCCCATGCTAGATCGTTTTCGGCCAGAAGCTGAAATTGATAAGCATGGAAAGATTGATGACGTACTAAAGCAGGGAAAAGAAATCCTTGTACAAGTTGCGAAAGAGCCAATTTCGACCAAAGGTCCTAGACTAACTACTGAACTTTCGTTCGCAGGTAAATTCATGGTTTTGGTTCCGTTTTCCGAGAAGGTTTCGATCTCTCAGAAAATCAAATCTAACGATGAGAAAAAGCGACTTAAGGACATTTTCAGAGACCTTAAGCCAGCCGGATTTGGTCTCATAGTCAGAACAGCAGCGCAAAACAAAAAGGTTAAGGATCTTGAGGATGACTTAAACGAACTAGTTGAGCGTTGGACTAAAATGATTGCAAAGGTCAAAAACTCGAACGCTCCTTTTAGAGTTATGGGTGAACTAAGCAGAAGCTCTTCCATGCTTCGCGATATGTTGAGTTCTGACTTCAGCAATATTTACGTTGACAGCAATGAAACGCATGCGGAAATCAGCAAATATCTTGCAAGCTCTCCCGAAAAACTTAAGAACCTAAAGCACTATAAAGGCACACAATCCCTTTTCGAAAGCTTGGGTCTTAACAAGCAGATTAAAGCGGCATTTGGCAAACATGTTACCTTCAAAAACGGTTCTTATTTAGTTATTGAGCATACAGAAGCATTGCATGTCATTGATGTGAATTCTGGACCCCGAACCAATGCTGACAATGATCAGGAAACCAACGCTTTAGATTGCAACATTGAAGCTGCAATAGAAGTTGCGCGTCAACTTAGATTGCGTGATATGGGCGGAATCATTGTTGTCGATTTCATTGATTTGCACAAGGCAGAAAACCGTAAGAAGCTGTTCAATGTCCTTAAGGATGAAATGAAAGATGATCGTGCGAAGCACAATATTCTTCCTCCCTCTAAATTCGGGTTGATTCAAATCACACGTCAACGTGTGAGGCCAGAAATGGATATCAAAACCAAAGAGAAGTGTCCAAGTTGTGCGGGTACTGGAGAAATTGAAGCTTCCGTTCTTTTCGATACAGAGATTGAGAACAGCGTAAGTTTTGTACTGAAAGAACAGAACGAAAAGAACATCACTCTTAAGGTACACCCGTACATAGCCGCTTATTTAACCAAACGGGAAAGTTGGATGCCTTGGTCGAATACGATTGTAAAAGGTTGGATGACAAGCTTTGGCGGAACAATTGTGGTAGAAAGCTCTACCAATTACCACTTTATGGAATACAAGATCTTCAATAGTCGTGGCGAGGAAATTCGACTTAACTAAGCCCAATCTTACCAAGAAACTGGCTCGGTTTGCTGACCTAGCTAAATTCCCAAACACGGTGGAAGTACCTGATGCCTACAAACTAGAAAAGTTTGAATTGGCCGGAAATTGGGCTGCTACACTTTTTAAAAACGATAACCCAATTACGCTAGAACTTGCTTGTGGAAAGGGAGAATATTCTGTCGGACAAGGGGGCATGTACCCTAACCGAAATTTCATCGGAGTTGACATTAAGGGTAACAGAATTTGGAAAGGCGCAAAACAGGCTTTAGCTGACGACTTAACAAATGTTGGTTTTCTACGCGCTACAATCAACCACATAGACAGGTTGTTTGCGAAAGATGAAGTCGCTGAAATCTGGATAATTTTCCCGGACCCTCAGCTCCAAACAAACCGCGAAAGGAACAGACTTACATCACCGAACTTCATCAATCGCTATCGCGAGATTTTAAAAGAGGGCGGCATCATTCAGTTGAAAACTGACAATCCGCCATTTTTCGAATACACTAAAGAAGTGGTTGCAGAAATGGGACTGAAAACGCTTTGCGAGTCGACCGATGTTTATGCTGATTTGGAAAAGGGCGAAAACAAGTTTCTATGTGACCGAGAAAAGGAATTGGGCATTCGCACATTCTATGAAAACATGTGGCTCAAGGAAGGACTAAAAATCAATTACATCGCGTTTACGCTGTAATTCCGACCTTGTCCATCGGAACTTGACTCTCTCTAATTGGCACAAAAAAAAGACGGCTTCTTTCAAGATGTATGGGAAGTGGCGAGGCTTATTCCTACAGGCAGAGTAACCTCTTATGGGTCCATTGCCAAATACCTTGGCAGCCCTGGAGCGGCACGAATGGTTGGCTGGGCAATGAATGCTTGTCACTCTTCTAAAGAGCCCGTTCCCGCACAGCGAGTCGTAAACAGAATAGGTATGCTATCTGGAAAAGTTCATTTTGACGGACCAAACCTTATGCAAGAATTACTTGAAAACGAAGGGGTGAAAGTCGAAAACAACCAAGTGGTTGATTTCGAAAAACTCTTTTGGAATCCAATGACAGAATTGGATTTAAACACTTAAAAGTTCTCTCTATACTTATTGGTTATTTCTTACTCTCAGCAAGAATATAAGCCGCCAAATCTTCAATCTGAGAATCGCTCAATTTCTCCTTCGAATATATGGGCATGTACTCAGGTGTTTTTTCCTTTGAGGAAGTGCCGTGTCGAGTAATCCAATAGACAGAACCGCCATTGCTTTTCTTGAAATACTTTGCAAGCCAAGCAAAACTCTTCTGATCAACGCCAGAACCGAAAACCGTTTTTTCGGTCACCTTATCTACTCCGTGGCAATGCAGGCAGCTTTTCTCATAAATCCACTTTCCGTTTTCTAAGTCGCCTTCTTCTCCCTTTTTACGCTCTTTAACGTCTATCTCTTCGGTAAATGTGGCAGGATATCCTTGAAGAAATTTTGACCGAAGCAATCGAATATTACCAGCTTTTTCCTCTTCGGTTTGACCATTGGCCGAGATACTTGCCAATTCTAACTCAGACAGATTCAAGTCTTTCATCTTCAAATCCATGGCGTTCAAATAATTAAGTACCCCGTCCATTTCCTCATCTGTCAATTCTCTGCCTACAGAACACTCTTTGGAGCAAAGTTGAATGGCGTTTTTGAGATTATGTCTAGCAGGGTCAATCAATTCCTTGCCGTACTTTTTTTCATGATCTCCATTAAACCAACTAGTGCGGTTAGTAATGCCATAAAGAGTGGACCCTGGTAGGTAAGGCAGGTTCGCTTCCTTAGAATACTGAAGTCTGCTATCCGGGTCATTATCATGCGCAAACTTCGTTTCTGGCTGTGTATTATGGCAATCAGTACACACAAAATGCTCTGATAATTTCGATTCTACGGCACCATTCATATATACACCTCCAAAATTGATGAGGTCTTTACCCAAACCTAATTTCTCCATGTTTACGGTCCCCACATAGTGCTCAGGTACTTCATCGCCAAGCGCAATAAGCACACTGCTAACACTGGTGTTTGGATCGTAAGACGTAGGGGTCAAAAATATGCTTGCCGTAAAGCCGGTGCAGATTACAAAAGCTACTATTATGAGAGAATATTTATACATGTTGGTTCGGTTAAATGAACTTCAATTTTAACGAAGGGCCAAGATAGCACCAATCCTAAGATTTACTTTTGCGGTAATGAAATTCCTACTTAAGCTATTAATAAACTTGGGCCTTTCTGGGTACCTAGCACAACAACTTGCAAGGCCAAATGGTTTTTTCGGGTCTCGATTTATTGGTAGGATGATGAACAAAGGCAATGCCGAACTAGAACAACTTGCGCTACAGAGTGCGGAAATTCAAACTACAAATCATGTTTTAGAAATCGGCTTTGGCAACGGGCAGCTGCTCAAGCAATTATGCGATTTGATTACGACAGGCAAAGTTTACGGGGCAGATATCTCACCAGATCTCATACATCAAGTAAACAAGAGGCTTTCGAGTTCCATCGAAAGCAACAAACTAGAACTGCATTTATCTGAGGTGAGCAGACTTCCATTCCCAGATAATTCTTTTAACACCATTATTACCAACAACACAATTTATTTCTGGCCTACACCTGATCAAGACGCCCAGGAACTTCTGAGAATCTTGAAACCCAACGGTAAACTGATTATTGGATTCCGTACCGCAGACGACATGAAAAACTATCCGTTTGTAACCGAGAACCTGCACATATTTCAAAACCACTTTACCACGCAAGGAGTAGAAGAGTTGCTTGTTCAAGCAGGGTTTTCCAATGTGAGTTTTAAAGGAGTGAAGAGCGATCTAGCCATTTCGCATGTGGCAATTTGCACCAAAAAATGACCGAGCTCAAGGCTTTGAACTATCGCTCTCGTGACTACCTTTGCACTTAGAATGAATCTAAATAAGCAGACCGTAGCGGAAACGCTCAAAACCGTGAAGTCGCCAGTTGGTAATGTCAGCATTATCGAAAGTGGCGAATTGAAAAACATACAGGTTTTTGGAAAAGAGATTGACATTGACCTCGAAGTAAAGAGTCCTGCACTCAACATCCGAAAGAAACTCGAAGGCGAAATTCTTGTCGCACTGACCGCTCAGTTTGGAGAAGTTAAGGTGCGTGTAAATATTGCCGCCAAACCCGTTCAATCTGGCCCGCAAGGACCACCAACGTTGAGCAAAGTCAAAAACATAATTGCCGTTGCATCTGGTAAAGGCGGGGTTGGCAAAAGCACCGTTACTGCAAACTTGGCCGTTGGCCTCGCAAAGCAAGGTTTTAAAGTCGGGCTGATAGATGCCGACATCTACGGCCCAAGCATGCCACTGATGTTCGATATCGTGAGCGAAAAGCCGAAAGTTAAAGTTATAGAAGGCAAACAATACATGTTGCCGGTAGAAAGTTACGGTGTAAAAGTGATGAGTATCGGTTTCTTCTCTGATCCAACGCAAGCCATTGTTTGGCGCGGGCCCATGGCCACCAAAGCGCTCAAACAAATGTTTGGCGATGTGTGGTGGGATGAACTCGACTACCTCCTACTCGACCTTCCTCCTGGAACGGGCGATGTGCACTTGACCATAGTTCAAGCCGTTCCTGTAACAGGAGCTGTTGTGGTAAGTACACCTCAAGAAGTAGCGCTCACTGATGCGCGGAAAGGCGTGGCAATGTTCCGTCTCGATAGCATCAATGTGCCAGTTCTCGGGTTGATTGAAAACATGGCATGGTTCACCCCTGCAGAATTACCAGACAACAAGTATTACATCTTTGGAAAAGATGGCGTAAAAGGTCTTGCAGAACAGATTAATGTTCCATTGCTTGGGCAGATTCCTTTAGTACAATCCGTTCGTGAAGCTGGAGATGCGGGCAGACCAGCTTTGCTTCAAGACAACACACCAATTGCTCAGGTATTCAAAGACCTCGCCTTGGCAGTAAACCAAGAAGTTGACAAAAGAAACCAATCTCAAGACGCCACAAAAAGAGTAGAGATTACCACACGATAATTGAACAAGATGGATACGAAACTTAGAGATAGAGTGGAGGAAGCATTAGAAACCATGCGTCCTTTTCTTGCTGCTGACGGAGGTGATATGGAACTGGTAAACATAACGGATGACATGGTTGTTCAGTTACGACTACTTGGGTCTTGCAAAACTTGTAATATGAGCGAAATGACGCTCAAAGCTGGAGTCGAAGAAGCCGTAAAACGTTCAGTACCACAGATTAAATCAGTAGAAGCCCTTAATTATTAAGCAGTTAATCAAGACCTACCCTACCTTAAAAACGTTGCAGGTCTTATGACGACCATTAAGGTTTAACCAAACCCAGCAATTACCTTTGCCGACCACAAAAACACGCATGTCCGCTACATTAGAAAAGACCAAGGAAATTACCATCCTGTTTGCAGGTGATTCTGGAGATGGAATCCAACTTACAGGAACACAGTTTACCGATACAAATGCACTTTTTGGCAACGATTTAAGCACGTTTCCGAATTTTCCGGCCGAGATACGTGCCCCACAAGGTACGTTGGCAGGGGTTTCTGGTTTCCAATTGCACTTCGGAAGCATTCAGATTTTCACCCCAGGTGATGAATGTGACGCGTTGGTTGTAATGAACGCAGCGGCCCTAAAAGCTAACGTCAAAAGCCTCAAGAAGGGCGGGATTATTATTGCTAACACCGATGGTTTTGACGCAAAAAATCTTCGTCTTGCCAAAGTAGAAAGCGGAATTAGTGCATTAGAAGATGGCTCGCTAAGCAACTACAAAGTTTACCCAATTGAGGTAACAAAGCTGACTAAAGAATGCCTGAAGGACAGCGGGATGGGCACAAAAGACATCGACCGTACCAAGAACATGTTTGTGCTTGGCTACGTGCTTTGGATGTTCGATAGAACTTTAGACCCTACCATCAAATACTTAACTGAGAAGTTTAAAAAGAAGCCAGAAATTGTTGCTGCCAATATAAAAGTTCTTCGTGCTGGTTACAATTTTGGCGATACAACAGAAACACCTACAACGCGATTTAGCGTTGATAAGGCCCCAATGGGGAAAGGCGTTTACCGTAACATTATGGGCAACGAAGCAGCAGCCATTGGTTTGGTTGCAGCCACTCAAAAATCAGGATTGGATTTGTTCTACGGTTCATACCCAATCACTCCAGCTTCCGATATATTGCACGAACTGGCAAAACACAAGAATTTTGGAGTGAAAACTTTCCAAGCAGAAGATGAAATTGCCGCTGTGGCTTCTGCAATTGGCGCTTCTTTCGGTGGTGCGTTGGGAATCACTGCGTCAAGCGGTCCGGGTATTGCGCTAAAAGGCGAAGCCATTGGATTAGCATTGATGTTGGAGTTACCATTGGTCATTGTCAACGTACAGCGTGGCGGTCCATCTACCGGACTACCGACTAAGACCGAACAAGCGGACCTTTTACAAGCGATTTATGGCCGAAATGGCGAAGCGCCTGTAGCTGTGGTTGCGGCAGCAACGCCTGCCGATTGTTTTAATATGGCTTTTGAAGCTTGCCGTTTGGCGGTGGAGCACATGACACCCGTTTTCTTCTTGTCAGATGGTTATTTGGCAAATGGAGCAGAGCCTTGGCGTTTCCCAAATGAGGATGAATTACCAGCTTTCAAAGCAAACTTCGCCACACCAAGCGATTTGAAAGACGGAGAATATCTTCCGTACGAACGAGACGAGAATCTTGTGCGTAAATGGGCCATTCCGGGCACACTTGGATTGGAACATCGTGTGGGAGGAATTGAAAAACAAGACGGAACGGGCAACATCAGCTACGATCCAGACAATCACCAACACATGGTGAATACTCGAGCACAGAAGATTGAAAACATCGCGAATAATATTCCTCTTCAGGATATTGAATTGGGCGAAGCAAAAGGAAAAGTGCTGGTACTTGGTTGGGGCTCAACATTTGGAGCAATTAAAGCGGCTACCAAAGAACTTATTGAGGAAGGACATTCCGTTTCTCATGCACACATTCGCTACTTGTTCCCTTTCCCAAAAAACATTGAGGCTGTTTTGAGAAGTTTCGACACTGTTCTTATTCCAGAAATGAATATGGGACAATTGAACATGATGATTCGAAGCAAATACCTCATTCCTACGGTAGCATTGAACAAGGTGAAAGGAATTCCTTTCAGTAAGGATGAGGTTAAGAATAAGGTTCTGGAAATACTTAAATAGATATGGCAGAAGTATTAACTGGCGAACTAACCGCCAAGGATTTTGAAACAGACCAAGAAGTAAGATGGTGCCCAGGTTGTGGCGATTACTCCATCTTAAAGCAGGTACAAAAGGTAATTCCTGAGCTTGGCGTAAAGCGCGAAGACGTGGTTTTTATCTCAGGAATTGGTTGTAGTAGCCGTTTCCCATATTATATGAATACGTATGGAATGCACAGCATACATGGTCGTGCCCCAGCGGTTGTAAGCGGACTCAAAATCACAAATCCTGACCTAAGTGTTTGGATGATTACCGGTGATGGAGATGCCCTTTCTATTGGAGGGAACCACTTGATTCATATGTTGAGAAGAAACTTCAACATCAACATACTTCTGTTTAACAACCAGATATACGGACTTACGAAAGGACAATATTCGCCTACTTCCGAAGAAGGAAAGAACACAAAGTCGAGCCCAATGGGTTCATTAGACCATCCATTTAACCCTGCAGCTTTATGTATTGGTGCTGATTCTACATTCTACGCTAGAACGATGGACAGAGATCCTGTTCACTTACGTGATGTGCTTTCAAGAGCAAATTCACACAAGGGAACATCGATGGTGGAGATTTATCAGAACTGTAATGTCTTTAATGACGGTGCGTTTTTCGGCATGACCGATAAAGCAACAAAGGCCGAACAAACATTATTTGTGGAGCATGGCAAACCTTTGGTATTTGGCGCAAACAATGAATTCGGCATCAAACTCGAAGGTTTCTCTCCCGTTATCGTAAACTTGGATTCGGTAAGCGAAAGTGAGCTTTGGATTCATGATGAGAATGATCGTGGTAAAGCAAACATCTTAGTTCGTTTCTATGGTGACCCAACGTTGGAAGGAAACTTCCCACGACCATTCGGAGTGTTCTATACAGAAGAAAGAGCGTGTTACGAAGACCTTCTCATCAACCAAGTTGAGCAAGCCAAAAGCAAGTTTGGAAAAGGAGATTTGGGTGCTTTGCTTCGCGGCAAAAACACCTGGACAATCGATTAGTTTTATTCCGGAACAAACTCAATCTGACGACTGTTAGTCGACCCAAGATCAGTTATGTTAAAATTGTCTTCCTCAAGAAGGTCAATTTGATAAACGCGTGCTTGATTATTATCGTCCAGCGACACTTTTCTTATACCATCTGAGAAAAACCAAGTACCAGATACACTAATCTCATCAGCTCCGCTGAACGGGTAATATCGTTCTAAAAAAGCTCCGCTACTGCTAAACGAAATCCGGTAGGAAATTCTACTATCAGTATAGGTGGTGGTTACATCAGAGCCATTTTGTAGCACTTTAGAAATTCGCCAAACTTGGGCAATATTGGTTCGAGCTTTCTCATCTTTGGTTGCACAACCACCGGCAACCACAACCATTATCATAAGAGCAATAATTCTTTTCATTTTCCGAATTAACAAAGGTATTTACCCACAATTGGTACTCTGCGGCCCATGCCGAACGCTTTCTTAGACACTCTTAGTATGGGAGGAGTCTGGTATCTTTTATACTCGTTTAGATTCACGAGTCTTAGTATTCTATTTACCAATTCTTCCGAATGTCCCATAGCTGCAATTTCTGCTGGGCCTTTTCTATTCTCGATATATTGTATCAAAATCTCATCCAAAACAGCATACTCTGGCAATGAATCTGAATCTTTCTGATCGGGCCGTAACTCAGCGCTCGGAGCTTTGGTAATGATATTCTCAGGTATTACTTCGCCATTTCGGTTAATCCATCGCGCTAAATCATAAACTTCCGTTTTATACAAATCTGCAATTACCGATAGCCCACCGTTCATGTCGCCATAAATGGTTGAATAACCCACTGCACATTCGCTTTTATTGGAAGTGTTGAGAACGATATTCCCGAATTTGTTTGAAATGCCCATTAACAGCACACCTCTTATCCTGGCTTGCAAATTCTCTTCCGCCAAATTGAATGGCAAATTGCCAAACATGGGGTTAAGGTCTTTTCTGAAATTTTCAAATAAGTTTTTTATCGGAACAATGTCATAAGCTGTCCCTAAATTCTCTGACAATTTCACCGAATCATCAATAGAATGAGCAGATGAATATTCTGACGGCATCAATAATGTTCGAACGTTTTCTTTACCTAACGCTTCAACTGCCAGATAAAGAACCACAGCCGAATCTATACCACCAGAAAGACCTAAAACAGCCTTATTAAAACCTAATTTTTCAAAGTATTCTGCTACGCCCAAAACCAACGCATCATGAATCCTTTCAATTTTTAAACGAGTATCAAACCTAGGTTCTCCGCTCACTAATTTCAATCCTTTATTGTATTCAAAGCTGGCCTTGTCTTCTTTGTAATACTCAAGTTCGTGAAGCAATTTCCCAGTTGAGTCAATTGCCATAGAACCTCCATCAAAAATTAACTCGGTTTGCGCACCAACATGATTTACGTACAATAAGGGCAAACCGTACTTATTGCAGTTTGCAGAAAGGACACGAATACGATCTTCTCTATGATTGAAATCGAATGGTGATGCCGCAATATTTATCATCAATTGCGGGTTTTGCTCCATCAATTCATCCATTGGATTTGTAATGTATAGCGGATCTTCAATGTTCCACAAATCTTCGCAGATAGTTAACGCCACGCGAACACCATTTATCTCCACAATATCAAAATCTCGGTTTGGCTCAAAATATCGGTACTCATCAAAAATGTCATAATTGGGAAGAAGACTCTTTCTAACCATGTTCTTCACAACACCATTTTCTAGTACAAAAGCCGCATTAAACAGGCTTTTTCCGTTCACAGAAGTATTCCGGAGCGGAGCACCAACAATAGCTGTTATACCAATACAATGACTAGCAATTTCAGCTATAGAATCCTCACATTTTGAAATGAAATCTTCAAATTCAAGAAAATCTCTAGGTGGATATCCGCAAACCGATAATTCAGAGAAAACGATTAGCTCAACCCTATCCGCTTTGGCAATTTTTATTTCCCCCACAATCTTCCGAACGTTCTGTTCGAAATTTCCGATGTGATAATTAAGCTGCGCTAAACGTATTTGCATTGTACAAAAAAGCCGAAGCTAGAGGCTTCGGCAAAGGTATTCTTACGGGCTAAGATTAAAACAGAATACCAACATTTAATGCAACATGATGCAAGTTGGCACTCATTTCAAACGGCACTTTCGTTCTTGTTTCGTCATATTTGTAAAGACCTTCATCATTAGCTACTGTATCGTTTGTAGGGTCTTTCATTAAGTCAATAAATCCATTGTGGTAAGACACACTTACGACCATCGAGGTGTTTCCTGAAAAATTCCATTCAAACCCTGCGCCAATTCTCAGTTTTACGTTAATGAACATGCTCTGGTTATAACGCCCCTTAAAATCTGTGGTTGATGATGCAGAGAATGTCTCGGTTACAACCCCAGCTGTATCCGTTACAGAAGTTTCAAGCTGTTGTCTTTCGTCCTTTGTTCTTGATGAAGCAAGTACAGACACGTCCACGCCAAACTGGCCGAAGTATGTGAAATACCCAATTTCGTTAGTCATTAACTTGAGCGTAATAGGCAAATTGATATAATCGTACCTATATGTTCTTGTAAGCAATCTGTACTCCATTGCATCAGTTTGCGACAAGTATCGAGCATCAGCATCTGCGCCAAAGTCAAGTGCCGATCCTGACATTTTATGCTCTAATCCAAACCCTAACGCATAATTATTAGTAAATGCATACTCGGCAATCATGCCATAACCAAATTTTGCTTTGGCAGCATCTAGGTCAACACCTTCAGTATTAGGCTGAAAGAAATCAACGGCTGGAGAAAGTTGAAATCCAATTTTGAATTTCTTTCTTGTTTTAGGGCCAACGGCCTGGTCTTGAGCAAACGCTTCACTGCTTAACACAATAACCGATAATATCAGAAGTAGGTTTTTCATAATTTCGACCGCTTCAATTGCGTTCGCAAAATTACATGAATAATCGGGCATGAGAATTTCCTTCTTCGCATTCAGTTTTTCGGCATTGCTTCTACTAGTGGGATGTGATTCTAATCCATTAGATATTGACCTAAAAGGTGCTGAAATTGAACTCGAATTTAAGCGACTGGACCAAGATGTTTTCGCGTTAAATCCAGCAGCTGGCGAGACCAATACCGATCAACTTTACGCCAAATACGGTGAGTTTTTGGTTGATTACTGTGATGGCGTTCTTCAAATTGGACATCCTGAATCTGACGGATTCCCGTTTGCTGTAGCTCAGTTTATTGTGGACGAAAACATGAAGGTTCTTTTTGAAGACACCGAAACTGAATATCCAGAGCTATCAGAAATTGAAAATGATTTAAACAGCGCTTTTAGTTATTTCCACTATCATTTTCCAGATAGCACTATTCCCGAAATAGTGTTCATGATTTCTGCGTTAAACTACCCAGTTGTTGCCACAAAATCTACCATGGCCATCAGTTTAGATATGTTTTTGGGCGCTGATTACCCTGTATATCCGCAAGTAGGAATTCCTCAATACATGTTTTCGAACATGAAACGAGAACAGGTAGTGCCACAGGCTATGAAAGGATGGATTCAATCAATGTATGAAACCGAGGCCGTGCGCAATTCTCTTTTAGACTATATGATATTTGAAGGGAAAATTCTTTACGCAACAGACGCTGTCCTGCGAAAATCACCCGACTCCGTAAAAATTGGATTTCCGAATGAAGCAATGGAATGGTGCTACGAGTTTGAACCAAGAGTTTGGGCGCATATAATTGACCAAGAATTGCTCTATTCAACAGACTTTATGACCATTAACAAATGGATTAATCAAGCCCCGTTTGTAGCAGGAATTCCTAAAGAGTCGCCCGGTAGATTAGGCCAATGGATAGGTTGGCAAATCGTTCGAAAATACATGAAAGCAAATCCTGAAATAAGTCTTCAGGAGCTAATGATAAATCAGGACTCACAAGCCATTTTGGCGAGTTCTAAATACAAACCCAAACAATAGAATGAGCAAGTCATCAGAGATCAATTTTAAGGTTACCCTTGACGAAAATCAAATTCCAGAAAAAATCACATGGCTTGCAACCGATGCTGGCATGGATAAGCAGTTAGACTCAAAAGCTATCATGATTTCTGTTTACGATACAGAAAGCGAAGAAACATTGCGCATGGACCTTTGGACCAAAGAAATGAGGGTGGATGAAATGAAGAGGTTTTTTCATCAAACAATCATCTCAATGGCGGACTCACTCCAAAGGGCAACAAATGAGGACAAAATGGCTGCCGACATGAGGGATTTCGGGCGTCATTTCGCGGAAGAAATGTTCTCCGAGGAGGGCTAATTTCCTCGTGTCAATCCTTTCTTTAAAGCCACAACGTTCTAATTTATTTGAAACATTGGCTTCGCGCGTCTATATTTGTGTGCTTACAGAAAATCGTATCGACCAAATACTACCTATCTGATGAAAATTTCAACCCCCTTAAATGGTCTTTTCCTATCACTTGCATTGGTGACTGGGTTTGTAGGTCAGGTGCTTGCACAAGCAGAGCCAGACCCTCTAATCTTCAATAACGGTGCAATGTTTTACATCAATGGTGGTGTGAACGACTCAGCAGTAGTTTGGGTTGATGGAGGAGTTACCAACAACGATAGCATCATGGTGAACTTAGGAAAGTTCATCATTCATGGCGATTTCATCAATAATGGCCAAGCAGGTGGTGACGGAAGTTTTCCATTACAAATTCCTGGAAATGACGGCCGATTTGAGCTTTACGGTGACTGGGAAAACAACGGAACCTATTTTGCGGGAGAAGGAAAAGTTGAATTTATGACTACAGACTCAATCCAAGGAGATTCTGTTAGCAGGTTTCATGACGCTACACTTGTTGGAGATATCAGGAGAATTCAGGAAGGAGTAAATGCGGAAATTGATGAAACTGGTAAACTAAAGTTAGGTATTGGAGAATGGGCAACAGATTTTGACACGCTCTTCGTATTTAATAATGCTACTGGTGCAATTTTGAGAAATGCCAACTGTGATACTTGCGCATTCGTCTCAAGTTTACAAAATGGAAACTTGGCCAGAGCGGTTGTTCAAAATGCAAGTTATCTTTTCCCTGTTGGGTCGGCACTCAACATTTCCCCAAATCAATTTAAGCGTTATAGACCCGCTACAATTAAGCCAGCTACAACAGATGCTGATTGGTTTCACGTACGTTTTGTAAACCGAAATGCTACTATAAACAGTTTGCCAGTGTCTGATGTTGACACCACTATTTGTTATGTCAATCCTTGGTGGTATCACAGAATAAATCAAACTGGAGGAGCCGTTCCAAACGCAGATATTGCACTATACTCAAATCCTTCTGAACTTGACGAGGATTATAACACCATCGCAAATTGGAGCGTTGCTAACGCGTTGTGGGAAAATATGGGTAACACAGCCAGCGCCCCAATTGGCGGATTGCAACAAGTTGTGCGTTATGCTTGGGACGATTACCAAACGTATCCTGAAGATGCCTATGTTCTTGGATTCAATGTTCCATCTGAGCCTTCGGTAGACGGAGACACTGCTCTGTGTGCGAGTGTACCTTCCGTATATACGGTTCCTGACAATGGTTCGACTTACGATTTCGTGGTAACTGGCGGTACGGTTGTTAATCAGACAAACACCTCTGTAACAGTAATCTGGGCTAACGATAGTCTTGCAGCCATTTTCGGCACTGTGGAAGTAATTGAAACAGTACCCAACAATATCAACGGTGGCTGCGCATCATTACTAAGAACACATGTTGTCGAAGTATGGCCATTACCAGTTGCCAATTTCACGGTTGTCACGGACCCCACTTTACCTGGAGGCATTTTCATTCATGACATTCTAGAGATGGCAGATTCTAGCTTACTTACCAGTGAATGGTACTGGGATTTTGGAGATGGAACCACTAGTACAGATTCATTGCCTTTCCATTCATACTATGAAACTGGTACGTATGATATTCAGTTGATTGTGAGAAGTGGTCTTGAATGCCTAGACACTTTAGTTATTCCTGTAAACGTAGTTGAAGGATTAATTGTACCAAATGTGTTTACTCCGAACAACGATGGTTGGAACGATGTATTTGACGTTAGAACTAGCGCTGTAGGGCCATTTAAATTGGAAATATATAACAGATGGGGTAATGTAGTTTTTGAAAACTCTTCGCCTCTTATTTCGTGGGATGGTACTACTTCTGCAGGTGTGGAAGCTTCATCTGGAACTTACTTCTACGTTATATCTAAAGCAGAAATGCAATCGGGTAACGCCATTAACAACGAGCTTGACAATTTCAACTTCAAGGAAACGGGTTGGTTGCAGTTGATTAGATAACTGAACAAGACACCAAATAAAAAAGGCTCCAAATTGGAGCCTTTTTTATTTCTGAAACTTTGTCGCGAAATCTGTATTCAATTTCTCTATATACTCTAGAAGTGGTTCTCGACCATCCGTCTTCTCCGCAGAAGTAATAACCTGAATAGGTAACTCATCCCATTTCTCCAGCATCTTATTCCTATACTTCTTTAAATTGGGCTCAATCTCTCCTCGTTTAAGTTTATCTAGCTTAGTAAAAACCATCGTGAACGGAATGGAAGAAAGACCTAGCCATTCCATAAACTCCAAATCAATCTGCTGCGGACTGTGCCTAATATCCACTAGTATAAATACTGTGACTAGGTTTTCTCGAAGAAGGATGTAATCCGAAATCATGCGCTCAAACTTTACCTTTTGAGCTTTTGGAACTTTCGCATAGCCATAACCCGGTAAATCAACCAAGTACCATGTTTTATTCACCAAAAAATGATTAATCAGCTGTGTTTTACCCGGGGTAGAACTGGTTTTCGCCAAGCTCTTCTTATCCATTAACATATTAATCAGAGAAGATTTTCCAACGTTAGACCGACCGATAAAAGCATATTCCGGTCTATCCGGTTTCGGACATTTACGCACGTCAGAGTTGCTCATCACAAACTCTACTTCTTTAATTATCATAATTAGTTCTTAAGAACGTGCGTCCGCAACCACGGAGACAAAATGCCATTAAATTCTTTTGGGTGCTCCATCATAGGGGCATGTCCGCATTTGTCAATCCAATGCAATTCAGAATTAGGTAAGAACTTATGGAAATCCTCGGCAACTTCTGGTGGTGTTACCCCATCATTTTTTCCCCATATCAAGCAACTTGGTATCATAATCCCAGGCAATTCTTCCTTCATGTTGTGCCGAATGGCTGATTTAGCGATAGCCAAAACTCTTATAAGCTTGTTTCGATCATTAATAATCCCAAAAACCTCTTCAATCAATTCATCAGTGGCATTTTTCGGATCATAAAAAGTGGTTTCAACTTTCTTGCGTATGTACTCTCGATCCTCTCTTCTCGGAAACGAACCGCCAAAA
The DNA here is from genome assembly GCA_937900875.1 of uncultured Flavobacteriales bacterium. Classification (GTDB taxonomy): domain Bacteria; phylum Bacteroidota; class Bacteroidia; order UBA10329; family UBA10329; genus UBA10329. Next base: position 22,762 of record CALCGD010000249.1, on the reverse strand, counting down.
GCATTTTCATACAACCCAGAGCTTCCAGTTAATATCAGCGCGTTTACATTCTCAGGATGAGCTACGGTGTACACCAAAGAAACATGCCCGCCTAACGAGTTTCCAAGCAGCGTTACGCTATCGAACGACTTGTACTCAATAAAGGAGTGAATATAATCCGCCAATTCCTTCACATTGGTCTTAAGCAGAGGCAATTCATAAATAGGCATAATTGGAATTACCACTTTATAATCCTTAGAGAATTCGTCAAGTACATCCTGAAAGTTGCTTAACGCACCAAACAAACCGTGTAAAACCACCAACACTGGGCCTTCTCCTTGCTCAATGTACTTATGTCCAGACTCCTCTTTTACCACTTGATTGACGTTTTGGTCAAAATTAACCAAAAATGACAGGGTGAATTGACCAATAAATGATGTGGAAAACCATTAGGTTATTAACAATTATACCACTTTTTACCACAGCCCAACTTGTACTAAAACCTACTCATATCACGTTACACTGTAACCTTTCTGTACATTTGAACTATAAAGTTTTCAACAGTTGTGGTAAACTGTGGTAAATAGTGGGAGATAATCCATTACTTTACCTGATAAACCCATGTGTAAGTGACCAACATAATCGGTACATATGAATGCAAAGTGGACGCCAAGGGCCGACTCATGCTACCTACAGCATTGAAGAAGCAATTGATGTCTCAACTTGAAAGCGGCTTCGTTTTAAAGCGAGGCATGTTCGAAAAGTGCATTGAATTGTACCCGATGAGTGAGTGGGATGAAAAGATGAGTATGGTGAATAAACTGAACAGGTTTAAGCGCCAGAATGTCGAGTTCATTCGGTTGTTTACCGCTGGGGTCAAGATAGTTGAGCTTGATGTTACCGGACGTTTGCTAATTCCCAAAGACCTTGTTGGGTTCAGCGAAATTTCCAAAGACATCGTTCTCGCATCTGCCGGTACCTATGTAGAAATATGGGACAAGGCAGCATACGAAAAAGTGCTTAGCAATCCTGAAACAGACATTGCCACACTGGCTGAAGAAGTCATGGGCAGCCTAAATATCGGGGCTGATGACTTACCATGACCCAGTCCTGTTACAGGAGTGTATTAGCGGCTTAAACATTGATCCTGAAGGGATTTACGTGGATTTAACCTTCGGAGGTGGAGGTCATTCGCGTGAAATACTTAAGAAACTCAAAGGCGGACATCTGTACGCCTTCGACCAGGATAAAGACGCACAAATGAACCTGATACAGGACGAACATTTCACTTTCATACCACACAACTTCAGGTATGTGCGCAACTTTCTGAAGTACCATAAGGCGTTGCCTGTTAATGGCATTCTTGCCGATTTGGGCATTTCATCATTTCAAATTGACGTGCCAAGTAGGGGCTTTAGCACAAGAGCAGACGGTCCTTTAGACATGAGAATGTCTGACGGAATTGAACTCACTGCGTACAAAGTGGTAAACCAATACTCTGCGGAGCAACTCTCTGGAATTTTTCGAGAAAACGCAGACCTAAACGAAGCTTGGAAACTTGCCAAGGCCATAGTTGCGGCAAGGTCCGTTTCTGAAATTGAAACTATCGACCAGTTTAAAGAAGTAATTCTTCCTGTGGCTCAACGTGGGAAAGAAAATAGCTTCCTATCAAGAGTGTTTCAAGCCATTAGAATGGAAGTGAACGATGAAATGGCAGCATTGATAGAGATGCTAAACCAAATGCCAACAATCCTTGCAGATGAGGGTCGATTGGTCGTAATGTCCTACCACTCTTTAGAAGATAGATTGGTAAAAAATATGGTGAGAAGCGGAAACATTGAAGGCAAAATTGAGAAGGACTTTTACGGTAAGCCAATAGTCCCTTTCAACGCCATAAACAGAAAGCCAATTATTGCTTCAGACGAAGAGGTTGCTAGAAACCCAAGAGCAAGAAGTGCCAAGCTTAGAATTGCCGAAAAAATTCAATGAGCGAGGAATCCACAAATACCACCCAAAGTAACGGAGTTGCGAAACGAGTGCTTTCCGTGCTAGACGGGAGTTTCTTAACGCGGGATAATGTAATAAACAACATCCCATACCTCCTCTTTCTGTTTGGAATTGGCATTTTCTACATAGGCAACAGCCATTACGCAGAAGGAGGAATAATTGGAATGGAAAAGCTGAATAATGAGCTAAAGGAGCTTCGCTCAGAGTTCATTTCAACACGTTCCGAACTCATGATTGTGAGCAAGCAAAGTGAAGTGGCAAAAGCGGTAGCTCCTATGGGAATCTATGAAAGTGTTGTGCCGCCAAAGAAAATTCTTGTAAAACCAAAAGCAATACCTGAAAAGTGAGCCACGAAAAGCAAATAAAAACACGAGTATATCTAGCCTATGGCTTGATGTGCGTTTTTGCGCTTTCCATTGTTGCCAGAGTCGCGCAAATTCAGTTTTTAGAAGGTGAAAAGTGGAAATCAAAAGCTGAAACTCAAACCACCTCTTTCATCACTATCGAGGCAGTTAGAGGTAATATTTTCGCTTCAGACGGTAGTCTTTTGGCCACATCAAAACCTATTTACGAGGTGCGATGGGATGCTGCCATACCATCCTTATCCGATGAGTATTTCAATGAGCATATTGGCAAGCTTTCGCAGCAGATGGCTAGACTATTTCAAGACAAATCATCTACAGTTTATGCAAGAGAATTAACGCAGGCCAGGAATAACGAGAGTCAATACCATCTTATAAAACGAAAAGTTGACTACAAACAACTTAAGGCGCTCCGTGAATTTGAAATTTTCAATAAAGGGCGATACGGTGGTGGCTTAATCATTCATCAGCGAAACAAAAGAGCCAAACCATTTAAACAATTGGCTTCAAGAACAATTGGCTATGACAGAGAAGATTATCGAGTTGGCTTAGAAGGGGCATATTCAAAAGAACTATCTGGTGTAGTTGGGAAACGGCTGATGCAAAAAATTGCTGGAGGAAACCTAAAACCACTTAATGATGTGAATGAAGTTGAACCAGAAGATGGTTCTGACCTTATCACAACTATTGATATTAACATTCAAGACGTTGCCGAACATGCGTTACTTACTCAATTAGAAAAGCATGGAGCCCATCATGGCTGCGCGGTCTTAATGGAGGTTGAAACTGGCAACATTAAGGCCATCGCCAACCTCACAGTTCAAGAAAATGGAACCTATGCCGAGACTTACAATTACGCAATTGGGTCTCCAACCGAACCTGGCTCAACCTTCAAGTTGGCAAGCATGCTTTGCCTACTGGAAGATGGTCATGTAGACCTTACGGACTCGGTAGACATAGAAGGTGGCATCAAGAAATTCTACGATCGCACAATGCGCGACTCAAAAACGGGCGTTTACAATAAAATAACAGTGGCCAAAGCATTTGAAATCTCATCTAACGTTGGTATTTCAAAGTTGGTAAATCAGTATTACAGAGAAAATCCAGCGCAATTTGTAAAAAGGTTGAAAGCAATGAAACTGGACCAACCTCTTGGACTTGAAATCAAAGGAGAGGGAAAGCCATCGATAGCTTCGCCAGATGACGCTGCTTGGTCTGGCATCTCATTGCCTTGGATGAGTATTGGATATGAAGTACTCCAAACTCCTTTACAAATTCTGACGCTTTATAACGCTGTGGCCAACAATGGCAAAATGGTTAAACCAAAAATGGTGCAGGCCATCAAGAAGCGCGGTAAAATCGAAAAGGAATTTCCAACCGTTGTCATTCAGGACAAAATATGTTCTCAAAGCACCATCGACAATCTGAAAGTATTGCTTGAAGGAGTTGTTGACCATGGAACAGCTAGCAACTTGAAGCACGCAAACTACAAGATTGCTGGTAAGACAGGAACGGCTCAGATTGCCAAAGACGGGAATTACCAACGAGACAAGACGTATCAAGCTTCATTCGTTGGATATTTCCCAGCAGAGAAACCTCGATACACTTGTATTGTGGTGATCGATTCACCTACCAGTTCTGTTTACTACGGCAACTTAGTAGCCGGCCCAATTTTCAAGGAAATTTCTGATAAGGTCTACTCTACGCAAATCAAAATGCACGAAGAAGTAACTACCGACCCAGCATTAGCAAACAGCTTAATCCCTGTTTCTAAAGTGAGCGAAAAGGCGGACTTAGTTACGGCATTCAAGAAACTAAACATACAAGTTGAGGTGAAAGACCCAGATGCAAAATGGGCTGTAGCTCAATCCTTCTCAGATTCAGTTGAGATAACAGAGAGAGAAGTGATTGAAAATTTGGTGCCCAGAGTTGTTGGAATGGGCGCAATGGACGCGCTGTTCTTGCTCGAAAATGCACGCCTCAAAGTAAATATGATAGGGTCTGGCGTGGTTAGGCAGCAATCAATAATCCCTGGCACTAGAGCTACAGTTGGTCGTGAAATCACAATACATCTTTTATGAAACTGCTAAAAGACATATTATACAGAGCAGGAATCGATGAGGTTTTGGGGTCAACAAATGTTGCGATTGAAAACATCTGTATTGATTCTCGTCAGGCTAAAAAATTCTCTCTTTTTATTGCAGTTAGAGGCAATGTGGTTGATGGTCATGATTACATAGACCAAGCAATTAAGCAAGGGTCGCAAGCAATTGTTTGCGAACAAATTCCTGAGGCACAAATTGCAGAAGTCAACTACATTCAAGTAAAGAACAGCAGATTTGCAGCTGGTATTATCGCCTCAAATTTTTACGACAACCCATCGGAAAACCTAAAGTTAATTGGCATTACGGGTACTAACGGAAAGACTACTACTGCCACTCTTCTTTACGAATTATTCCAAGGATTGGGCTACAAAGTTGGTCTCATTTCTACCGTAAGAAATCTCATTAATGAAACTGAAGTAAAGGCAACGCACACTACTCCTGACCCAATAAGTCTCAACAACCTTTTAGCCGAAATGGTGAAAGCAGGTTGTGAATTCTGCTTCATGGAGGTTAGCTCACATGCTCTTGACCAGCATCGCGTAGCAGGTCTTGAATTTACAGGTGCCATTTTCACAAACATCACCCACGATCATCTCGACTATCACGGAAACTTCGACCATTACATCAAATCGAAGAAAATGTTGTTCGATCAGCTTCCATCAACCGCATTTGCGCTTGTAAACCTAGACGACAGAAACGGGGAAGTAATGGTGCAAAACACCAAGGCAAAGGTTATTAGCTACGGACTGAAATCCATGGCAGATAGAAAGGCCAAAATCTTGGAAAACAACTTAACTGGACTCATTCTGAATATTGACGGTCAGGAGGTAATCACAAGACTGATTGGTTCGTTTAACGCCTACAACATTCTAAGCGTTTATGGCGCAGCCATCGAGCTTAAGGAAGAGAAGCTTCAGATACTAACTACCCTGAGTAATCTTCATTCTCCAGAAGGACGGTTTCAGTTTATAAAAACAGAGAATAACGTGCTCGGTATTGTGGACTATGCTCACACACCTGACGCGCTAGAAAATGTGCTTTCTACCATACACGAATTAAGAACCGGAAACGAAAAACTCATTACAATAGTTGGTTGTGGTGGAGACAGGGATAAAGCCAAGCGACCAGAAATGGCTCGTATTGCAGCTGAAGGTTCTGATAAGGTAATCCTAACCTCCGACAATCCTCGAAGCGAAGAACCAGAAGCAATTCTGGCAGATATGAAAAAAGGGCTTGACCCCGTGCTTGGGCGTAAAGCGGTGAGCATCGTGGATAGAGCAGAAGCCATCCGCACAGCTTGCTTAATGGTTCAGCCCGGTGACATCATTCTAGTTGCAGGAAAAGGACATGAGAAATACCAAGAGATAAAAGGTGAAAAGTTCGCTTTTGATGACATGGAAGTGCTTTCTACCAACCTAAAACAGATCTGCTAATGCTATACTATCTGTTCGATTTCTTAGAAACTCATTATCACCTGCCAGGCGCAGGAGTGTTCCAATACATCTCATTCCGTGCTGCAGCTAGCGTAATTACATCGCTTATCTGCTCTATGATTATCGGCAAAAAAGTAATTGAGTACCTGCAATTAAAGCAGGTTGGCGAAATCGTAAGAGACCTAGACTTGGCAGGTCAAATTCAGAAGCAAGGAACACCAACAATGGGAGGGATTATCATCCTTTCTTCCATCCTAATACCTACCCTTCTATTTGCCCAACTGCACAACGTTTATGTAATTCTCATGATTGTTTCGACCATTTGGTTGGGCACCATTGGTTTTATAGACGACTACATCAAGGTCTTTAAAAAAGACAAAGAGGGTCTAGCTGGAAAGTTCAAGGTAATGGGACAAGTTGGCATTGGTATAATCGTAGCGTGCACCCTATACTTCAATGAAAACGTAGCGGTTAAAGAACGACTGGCAAGCGGAGGAACCACTATAGAAGCGGTGGTAGATGGCAGAACAGTTACAGGTCAGACAACCCCTGTTTATGGCGAAGCGGAACATTCACTGGTTACTACTATTCCTTTCTTCAAGAATAACGAATTTGACTACAGTTCACTCTTGGGTTTCCTTGGAGACAATGCCAAAGATTGGAGTTGGTTAATCTTTATTCCCATCGTCATTTTCATTGTAACAGCTGTGTCCAACGGGGCAAATCTTACGGATGGATTAGACGGATTAGCAACTGGAACTTCTGCCATTATTGGCGTTACCCTTGCCGTGTTTGCTTATGTATCGGGCAATATCATTTTTGCCGATTACCTCAATATAATGTACATCCCAGGTTCGGGCGAACTGGTGGTTTTTATATCCGCTTTTATCGGTGCTTGCGTGGGGTTCTTGTGGTACAATCAGTACCCTGCTCAAGTGTTTATGGGCGACACGGGTAGCCTCGCTTTGGGTGGAATTATCGCAGTTTTCGCACTTGCAATTCGTAAAGAATTACTCATACCTATTCTGTGTGGTGTATTCCTAATGGAAAATCTATCTGTTGTAATGCAGGTTAGCTATTTCAAATACACCAAGAAGAAATTCGGAGAAGGAAGAAGAATTTTCCTAATGTCTCCGCTACATCATCATTTCCAGAAAAAAGGAATGCATGAGGCCAAAATTGTTGGTCGCTTCTGGATTGTAGGATTAATGCTAGCCGTGCTCACAATTGTAACGCTCAAACTCAGATAATGGCAGAAAGACTGGTCATATTGGGTGGAGGCGAAAGCGGTACGGGCGCAGCTTATCTGGGTCTGAAAAAGGGATATGATGTTTTCCTTTCTGACAAAGGAAAGCTGAAGGACAAGTATGCCAAAAACCTAGAAAATTGGAAGATTGACTATGAGGAAGGCAAGCATACAGAAGAGAAAATTCTGAATGCAGATTTGGTTATTAAAAGTCCAGGAATTCCTGAATCTGCTCCGCTCGTTCAATCGCTTCGCGGAAAAGGTGTTCCTGTTGTTTCTGAAATCGAATTTGGGCTGAAGTACACCAACGCTAAAACTATAGGAATAACAGGCACAAACGGTAAGACTACAACTACGCTACTTACTCATCACATGCTTACCAAAGCAGGGCTAAACGTTGGGTTAGCTGGCAATGTGGGTAAAAGCCTTGCTTGGCAAGTGGCCGATCAAGAGTTCGACTATCTGGTTTTAGAGCTAAGCAGTTTTCAGCTTGACGGAATGATTGACAGCAGAATAAACATTGCTGTACTTCTCAATATCACACCTGATCATCTTGATCGATACGCTGGAATGGATGCCTACATCGCATCTAAAATGCGCATTGCTCAAAACCAAACTTCAGACGATGCACTCATCTTTTGTGCAGAAGATGAAAACATCAAAAATGCACTCAATTCAGGTGGCTATGCTGCCAAAAAATATCCTTTCTCACTTACCGATACTGTAGCAGAGGGAGCCTACACAGACCAAAATAATCTCAACATAAACCTCAATAACACAAACTTCAACATGTCCATTCACAAACTAGCACTGCAGGGCAAACACAACACATACAATTCTATGGCATCTGGAATTGTTGGTCGATTGTTAGAACTGCGCAAAGACCTCGTAAGAGAAAGCTTAAGCGATTTTAGTGCCGTTGAGCACCGATTAGAAAACATCGGAAAAGTTCATGGCATCGATTTCATTAACGATAGCAAAGCCACAAATATTAACTCCACTTGGTATGCGCTAGAATGCCAAAACCAGCCTGTGGTTTGGATTGTAGGTGGGGTTGATAAAGGAAATGACTACTCCATTGTGGCCGATTTGGTAAAAGACAAAGTGAAGGCGATTATCTGCTTAGGCACCGACAACGAAAAAATCCACAAAGCCTTTGAAGGCATAGTTGAGACAATAGTGGACACATCGAGTGCGGAAGAGGCCGTAAAAGCAGCTTACTACATAGGAAAGAAAGGAGATGCCGTCCTGCTTTCACCTGCGTGTGCAAGCTTCGACCTGTTTGAGAATTATGAAGACCGAGGTAGAAAATTCAAGGCTGCTGTAAAGTCGCTTTAAACCATAAACCTATTACCCAATGAAAAATAAAACTTGGAATAACGAGGTGCAGACCGAAGAACAGAAAATGTTCAATAGCCTGTTGGAGTTAAGAAAGCAAATTCTTGAAGAAAGTGTGTCTGATGTGCAAAGCACCAGACATCGTCAAGAGCTAATTGGCGAATGGAACAACATTGAATTTATCAATGACTCTAAAGCCATCAACGTTGACCTCACTTGGTATTCGCTAGAAAGGCTGCAAGGAACTGCAGTTTGGATAGTAGGCGGATTACAAGACGGACAGGACTACGGAATGCTGAAAGAATTGGTTGCAGATAAAGTGAGAGGCATCGTTTGCCTAGGCAGAGAGAATAGCAGCGTGTTTAAAACCTTCATGAGTTTTGCTGATGTAATTGTTGGGGCTAGTACCGCAGAAGAAGCTGTTAAAGCGGCCATCGCTCTTGCTCAACCAGGAGACAAAGTCATTCTTTCCCCAGCTTGCTCTAGCCACGATTTATTCGAGAGCTACGAAGACCGAGGAAACCAGTTTACAAAGGCAGTTAAAAACCTACTAGACAAAAAATAAGGTGAACCAATTGGTGCGCAAATATCTACAAGGAGACATGGTCATTTGGGCCGTGGTATTCTTGCTATCGCTCGTTTCTATGATGGCGGTATACAGCGCAACCAACAATCTGGCTTACGCCAAACAAGGCGGCAATACCGAGTTCTATCTAATGAAGCACATGGCTATCATTTTGATGGGTTGGGGTATTATTTATACCGTACATAAAGTGCCTTACACCTATTTTTCTAGGATAGCCCAAATACTTATTTGGGTATCCATACCTCTCCTTGCAATTACCCTTATTTCTGGCACGTCCGTAAACCAAGCTTCTAGATGGCTCACGGTACCAATCATTAATATGTCGTTCCAAACTTCCGATTTAGCCAAACTTGCACTTATCGCATATCTGGCTCGGCAGTTATCAAAAAGACAAGATTCAATGTCTGATTTTAAAGACGGATTCTTGCATCTCATTTGGCCAGTACTATTAGTCTGCGCCCTTATTTTGCCCGCCAACTTCTCCACATCTGCGGTTCTATTTGCAACCTCATTGGTTGTCCTATTTATTGGGAGAGTCAAGCTGTTGTACATCACTGGTTTGGTTGGAAGCATTATTCTGGCAGGAGCCTTCGTGTTCTTGCTTTCATATGCCGTTCCCATAGAAAAAGTACTACCTCGTTTTGGCACCTGGAAAGCCCGTATCGAAACCTATTTTAATAATGAAGAAACTGCTGAAACCGCAGACGCTAACTACCAAACGGAGCAAGCAAAAATTGCCATAGCGCAAGGCGGAATCACCGGTGTTGGACCCGGAAATAGTGTTCAGCGAAATCGATTGCCGAGTGCGTACGCAGATTTTATTTACGCCATAATCATAGAAGAATGGGGAATGGTGGGAGGATTCGGAATCCTGTTTCTCTACCTCATTCTCCTCTTTCGCGGACTGCGAATCGTTCACAAAGGCACATCGCCCTTTGGTACATTATTGGCATTTGGCTGCATGTTCAGCCTTATTTTTCAGGCATTCATAAACATGGCCGTTGCTGTCAACTTGTTTCCTGTAACTGGTCAGCCGCTACCACTATTAAGTATGGGAGGAACCTCTATTTGGTTCACCTCCATCGCCATTGGAATGATTTTGAGCGTAAGTCGCTCGCTAAAAGATGGACCTAAACCTGAAGTCGCTCATGTCTAAGGTTAAGGTTATCATATCTGGAGGCGGAACTGGTGGACACATCTTTCCAGCCATTGCTATTGCAAACGCACTGAAGAATATTCAGTCAGACATTGAAATTCTGTTTGTTGGCGCAATCGGTAAAATGGAAATGGAAAAAGTTCCTGCTGCTGGCTATGAAATTATTGGGCTCAATATTTCAGGCATAAACCGCAGTAATATGCTCAAGAATTTGGCCTTTCCATTCCGTTTGATTGGAAGCTTGCTGAAATCTGGCAAAATCATCCGGTCATTCAAACCAAATGTGGTGGTTGGTGTTGGTGGCTTTGCAAGCGGCCCTGTTATGTACGCGGCTGGACTTGCTGGTATTCCAACCGTAATTCAAGAACAAAACTCATACGCTGGCATTACCAATAAAATATTGGGAGCTAGAGCTAAGAAAGTGTGTGTCGCATACGATGGCATGGACAAGTTTTTCCCTAGTCAGAACATTCTTCGAACTGGAAACCCTGTGAGACAAGACATTCTGAATTTGAATGGAAAGCGCGATGAAGGAATGAAGACCTTCAAGCTTGACCCAACTAAAAAGACGCTTCTAGTAATTGGCGGAAGTCTAGGAGCGAGATCCATGAACTTGGCTTTAAAAGCCAACATCAATACCTTTATGGATGCCAATGTGCAGGTAGTTTGGCAAACAGGAAAGCTTTTTATTGACGAAGCAAAAAAGGCGGTTGCGGAAGCGAATGCTTCAAACTTCTACGTGTCTGACTTCATCTACACAATGGACCAAGCCTATGCCGTGGCAGATGTCGTGCTGTCGCGGGCTGGGGCTAGTTCTATTTCAGAATTATGTATTGTAGGCAAACCTGCCGTTCTAGTGCCATTTCCTTTTGCAGCCGAAGACCATCAAACTAAAAATGCACAAGCATTGGTTGATGTAAACGCAGCAATACTTGTGACTGACAAAGAAGCTGGTTCAAAAGCCTGTGAAGAGGCCTTAAACCTTCTGTCAAACGATGAAAAAAGGGCAACTCTAAGCACCAATATTAAGACGCTTGCGTTACCCAATGCCGATGCGGAAATCGCGCAGGAAATCCTAAAACTCGCCAAAGTAGCATGAGAGATTTAGGACACATACAAGCTGTTTACCTAATTGGCATTGGTGGCATCGGCATGAGCGCTTTGGCGCGCTACTTTGCCGTACAAGGCAAGGCAGTGGCAGGCTACGACCGTACCCAAACGGAGCTTACCAAAGAGTTAGAATCATCTGGCATTAACATTCATTATAGCGACAGTACGGTTGAAATTTCTGATACTTTCAAAAACCCTGAAAACACGCTTGTTATTTACACACCAGCGGTTAAAGCACTTAATGAGCTAGCCTATTTTCAAGCAAACAAATTCGAGGTTCTTAAGCGATCAGAAGTTTTGGGCGCTCTTTCCAGAAGCTACAATACAGTAGCAGTTGCTGGTACGCATGGTAAAACAACCACCAGTTCTATCGTAGCTCATTTGCTTAAGTCATCATCGCAAGACTGCAACGCATTCTTAGGTGGCATTTCATCAAATTACAACACCAACTTACTCACTTCCACAAGTAGCAACCTGATGGTGGTTGAAGCGGATGAATTTGACCGTTCTTTCCTTACGCTTACTCCAAATATTGCCATCGTAACATCTGTAGATGCAGATCACTTGGACATTTACGGATCGGCAGATGAAATGCTGAAATCCTTTCATGATTTCACAAACTGTATCTCCGAAAACGGAACGCTCATATATCGCGCTGGGCTTCCTTTCTCAGACACATCTAGAAAGAGTTTCACCTACTCCCTACAAGAAAAAAGCGATTACCACGCTTCCAATTTATCTGTGGTGGACGGGAAGTATACTTTCAGCATGCACGCACCTACCCGAACCATTAGCGATTTGACTTTCGGAATGCCTGGAATGCATAACCTTGAAAATGCTGTAGCAGCTTTCGCAGCGGTAGACCAACTTGGGTTATCAGATGCTGAAATCAGAAATGGTTTTGCTTCATACAAGGGTGTTAAACGCAGATTTGACGTTCACATCAACACAGATAAACTCGTATACATTGACGACTACGCGCATCATCCAACAGAAATTTCTGCTTGCGTAAACTCTGTTCGAGAACTTTTTCCTGGACGTAAAGTGAAAGGCATTTTTCAGCCACACTTGTTTAGCCGCACCAAAGATCACATGACCGAATTCGCTTCAAGCTTAAGCGAACTAGACGAAGTGACTCTGCTAGACATCTATCCAGCTAGAGAAGAACCAATGCCTGGAATCACTTCCTCTGTTCTACTCAGCCAAATCAACGCTCCATCCAAAGAATTGGTTTCCAAAACTGCGGCTGTTGAAGACATTTCTATAGATAATGTAGACGTGCTGCTGACCATGGGCGCTGGCGATATCGACCAATTAGTTGCACCAATCAAACACAAACTTGGATTATGATTAGGAAGATTCTAAACATATCATTCCTCGTTGTTGCCGTTGTTGGGCTGTTTATCTCTTTGGCGTTCAGCGCACGCGAATCAGATAAGATTCCGTGCTCAGATATTCAGATTCAGATTGATAACTCGGCAGGTAACTTCTTTGTTACCAATGATGATGTGCTTGAAATGATTTGGAGCAAGGGAGACAGCCTCCTCGGTAAATCAATCACGTCAATTCCTATCGGAGTTTACGAACGACACATTGGTTCCGACCCATCAATTAAGCGGGCGGAAGTTTACACCAAGCACAACGGAATTTTCGCAGTAAAGGTCTATCAGCGAGAACCAATCCTGCGCATTCTTACCTCTCATGGCGAAAGCTTTTACCTAGACAAAGACGGTTGGATTATGCCACTGAGCAGTACGTACACAGCGCGGGTACCTGTTGCAAATGGATTCATTACAGAAAAGGAGTTTGAGATGTTGCAACACAACGTTGCCGAAATGAACGACAGCCTTTGTAAATCTTCCTGTTTAGACGACCTTTTTAAGCTTGCCTCCTTCATAAGAAACGATGAGTTCTGGAAAGCTAATATTCAACAAATAAGAGTTGAACCAAACGGAGAACTCACAGTCATTCCAACCATCGGAGACCACCATATTTTATTGGGTACCACCGATAATATGGAGCAGAAATTCAACAAGCTCTTATTGTTCTATCGCAAAGGCCTAAACACCACCGGTTGGGACCAATACACAAACATCAATCTTAAGTACAAAGACCAAGTCATCTGTACCAAAAAAAACAGTTAAATGGAAAATTCAGACATCGTAGTAGGACTTGATATCGGAACCACAAAAATTGCGTGCATCGTTGGAAAACGAGACGAACATGGTAAGATTGAAATTCTAGGCATTGGTAAGTCAGAATCGCTTGGCGTTAGCAGGGGAGTTGTGGCCAACATTGACAAGACAGTACAATCTATTCAAGCGGCAGTTGAAGAAGCTCAGAATAAGACTGGAATTGAAATTAAGTACGTAAATGTTGGTATTGCAGGTCAGCACATAAAGTCTTTGCAACATAGAGGCATTTACACACGAGATTCTTTAGATACGGAGATTAGCAAGGAGGATGTGCGCAACCTCATCCGCGATATGTACAAATTGCAAATGCTTCCTGGAGAAGAAATCATCCATGTTCTTCCGCAGGAATACATAGTAGATAACGAGCAAGGAATTAAAGATCCAGTTGGAATGAGCGGCATTCGTTTAGAAGCCAACTTCCACATCATTACGGGTCAAGTAGCAGCAGCTAAGAACATTCATAGATGTGCTTATAAAGCAGGATTGTCGGTAACCGAACTCATCCTAGAGCCACTTGCTTCTTCGGCAGCAGTGCTAAACGATGAAGAGATGGAAGCGGGTGTTGCCCTGGTGGATATAGGTGGTGGAACTACTGACATCGCCATTTTCCAAGACAACATTATCAGACATACAGCTGTCATCCCATTTGGTGGAAACATCATTTCTGAAGACATCAAAGAAGGATGCACCATTATCAAGCATCAAGCAGAATTACTGAAAGTGAAGTTTGGATCTGCTTTAGCTACCGAAGCAAAAGACAACGAAATCGTGTCTATTCCAGGTCTTCGCGGACGTGAGCCTAGAGAAATCAGCCTCAAGAACTTGGCAAGCATTATCCAAGCTAGAATGGAGGAAATCATCGAACACGTTTACTATGAAATCAAGAATTCTGGATACGAGAAAAAGCTGATTGGTGGTATTGTAGTAACTGGCGGTGGATCTAACCTGCGCCATCTACCACAACTGATGGAATACGTAACAGGAATGGACGTTAGAGTTGGTTACCCAAACGAGCATCTAGCTGGCGGTAACCCAGAAGATATAACAAGCCCAATCTTTTCTACCGGTGTTGGTCTAGTAATGAAAGGCCTAGAATTTAACGATGAGTTGGCCGCCAAAGGCATGACCATAGATGACTGGGCAGAAGGAAGAGAAGGTAATCCAGTACCGAAAAAAGAAGCAGAAAAAGAAGCAGAAACCCTCATTTCGGAGGCGGAAGAAGTGGCACGAGAAGTAGCAGAAGAAAAAAGTACAAATAGCCCGTTTTCAAGCATTACAAACTTCAGAGCGAAGATTGAAAAGTGGATGAACGAAGGCATTGAATGAACCCAATAACAAACCCAAATAATAAACACTAACCATTAATAGGAGGAAAACATGGCTAAGGAAATGATGAATTTTAATCTCCCCAAAGAGGAAAGCTCTATCATCAAGGTGATAGGCGTTGGTGGAGGCGGCTCAAATGCCGTAAACCACATGTACCGTCAAGGTATTAGAGGCGTAGACTTCGTTGTCTGCAACACAGATCAACAAGCGTTGGACACTAGTCCTGTGCCTAAGAAAATCGCGTTGGGCTCTAGCCTAACCGAAGGACGAGGTGCTGGTGCTCAAGCAGAAGTTGGGATGAATGCCGCTATCGAAAACCTAGACGACATTAAGGATGTTCTAGGAACCGACACCAAGATGGTTTTCATTACCGCTGGTATGGGTGGTGGTACCGGAACTGGTGCCGCTCCGGTTATTGCACAAGCAGCAAAAGAGCTTGGCATTCTTACCGTTGGTATCGTTACAATTCCGTTCAGTTTTGAAGGGAAGAAACGTAAACTACAAGCCGACAAAGGACTTGCCGAACTAAAGAAACACGTAGATACCGTGCTAATTATTAGCAACGATAAGCTGCGCGATATGTACGGAAACCTGAAACTAAGCGAAGCCTTTAATCAGGCTGACGATGTACTAAGCATTGCCGCAAAAGGCATTGCAGAAATCATCACTGTTGAAGGATACGTAAACGTTGATTTTGAAGACGTTCGTACCGTTATGACTAACTCAGGTGTGGCTATAATGGGTTCTGCAACAACTTCAGGTGCCGACCGTGCAACAAAAGCGGTTGAGCAAGCACTTGCATCTCCTCTACTTAACGATAACAACATCTTCGGAGCCAGTAATATCCTCCTTTACATCAGCTCTGGAAAAGATGAAGTTACCATGGATGAGGTAGCAGAAATCACCGACTACATTCAAGAAGAAGCAGGTATGGATGCCGATGTTATTTGGGGTAACGGCACCGATCATGACTTGGACGATAAGCTTACGCTTACCATCATTGCAACTGGTTTTTCAGGCGACAAGCTTGAAAAAGTGACGGGTACCGAAAATGTTATTCGTCACACGCTTGATACGCGTGCACCAAGACCAACAGCAGCACCAGCCAAAGAAGAGAATACCTCCATTCCTTCTGGTCTAACTGCTCGTCCAATCTTGCTAAAATCAAATAATCAAAACACAGAAGACACCACTTCTGAACTTAGCATGAGCGAACCAACGCCTATCGCAAAGCCAACAGAAGGTGTCATCAAGTATTCATTAATTGAAGATGAGCCAACGCCAGAACGTTCTACAATAATGGCCTTTAAGGTGGATGATGACGATGCCGAACTAAAGGCCATGTTAGATGAAGAAGCACCAGAAATGATTGGTGTTAAAGAGGGCGAAGAACTTCCTGTATTCAACTATGAAGATGACGAGGATGATGATGACCTAGAGGTGGCAGCAACCCTTCAAACCGAGATTACTGCAGAGGTAGAAACCAACCTAGACATGAGCCGACCAACCTTAGAGGAAAAGGAAGATGAGTCTACAGAAGAGGCGGAAGAAAAGCCGATGATGAAGCCTTTTACCCTTTTCAGAGATAAGCCTGTTGAGGCAAAAATCGATGAAGTTGATGACGAAGTAGAAAAGGTAGATGACAACATCATCACCACAGAAACTTCTACTGAGTTCGAATTCGAACTAAAGCAAGAAACGCCTAAGGCCGAAGAAGAAATAAAAAAGACCTTCAATCTGTACGAAGACACGCCAAGTTCAAATACTACAACTGTTACCAACGAACTAAGCGAAGAGCCTAAGCTTATTACGCGTACCGCTCCTATGTCTGACGGACTAGACACAGACGAAATGCAGCGCAAGCAGCAAGAAAGAATGGAAAGACTGAAGAACATGAATCAGCGATTCCGTTCTCCTTCCAACCTTGCCGAATTAGAAAACGTACCTGCTTTTAAAAGACGAAACGTGAATCTTAACGATATGCCGCATTCTTCAGAAAGCTCTGTTTCTGGCTTCGAAATAAAAGAAGACGGAGACATTGATGAGAACGGTAACAAACGAGGCGGACTAAGTGATGGAAACGAATTTCTGCACAAGTCAGTAGACTAACGTATGAAAACCCGCAATTGGATATACCTGCCAGTAATAGCACTTCTGCTATTACTGGCTTGGTATTTTCATACCGTAATAGCATACATCCTGGTAGCAGGAATCATTTCGCTTATCGGAGAGCCAATCATCCGCTTTCTCCTTAACCTCAACATCAAAGGAAAAAAAATTCCAAGAGCTCTTGCAGCCACAATTACCATTGGCGGGCTCCTCAGTTTCTTCGGTGGCATCATCAGTTTGTTTATACCAATGGTGGCAGACGAAGCAAGAAAACTTTCCAACGTAAGTGTTGAAGAAGTGCTCTTAAACATCCAAGCTCCAATACGGGCAGCGCAAGATTACATCAACCAGTTCAAGCTTACCGAGCAACCAATTGTAATCGAAACTGAACTCAAACACCTACTCACAAACCTATTCGATATATCTGCCGTGGGCGATAGCGTACAATACGCTTTAGGCCTAACGGGCGATATTTTCATCGCATTCTTTGCCATCACTTTCATCACCTTCTTCTTCCTAAAAGACCAAGGGCTTTTCAAGAATATGATAATGACCGCAGTTCCTTCTGGTTACGAAGAACGCATTGGCAAAGTGCTGCACAAGAGCAAACAACTTCTTACCCGCTACTTCATCGGGGTTATCATAGAGGTAGCCATCGTTATGACCATCGTGTCGGTCGGACTAACCATCGTTGGTATAGACAATGCCATCCTAATCGGCTTTATCGCAGGGCTCTTCAATGTAATTCCATACATCGGTCCTATGATGGGTGCTGCGGTTGGAATAACCATTGGCCTTACCACCAATGCCGAAGGACTCGACATCACAGGAATGCTATCGCTTACGGGCCAAATGGCGCTTGTTTATGCAGCGGCACAGCTGCTCGACAATATCGTTCTGCAACCATACATCTATTCGCAAAGCGTAAAGGCGCATCCGCTCGAGATTTTCTTGGTCATCCTAATGGCTGGAAACGTGGCGGGTATTGCAGGAATGATTCTAGCGGTACCTACCTACAGCATCGGCCGCGTGTTCGTTGGCGAATTCTTCAACCAGTTTAAAGTAGTGAAGGCATTAACAAAGAAAGTATGATGCCGTTCTAACTAATTACTGAGAGAGATTCAGTTTCAATGTGTAATTCCTAGATACCGATACTTCATCATAATCGCCATCGGCTTTCCAATTGCGAGGCTTTCTGTCCACAGAATAAAATCAAAAGCGCCAGGTACGCTGGTTCTTAATTCATTTTGCTGAGAATTCAGTGATTCATTCAACTCTGACATGAGCGACTGTATTATTTCATCTTGCCTTCCGAAGCCGCGTTTGAGAGTCTCCAGAATAGCTTGTTCCCAATGGTATCCTGAATTCTCCTTTTTGATTTGTCTATTCATTGAGCGCCATCTTGATTCAAACAAGGCTTCGTCATCTCTTTTCATGAACAGACATAGCAGTTCAAGCCATTTTCCTATGTCATTCATGTAGGTAAAATCCGAGGTAAGGAATTCAGTGTTCAGGTAAGCTAACGCTTTGGAATATTCGGTTTGAAGAAAATAGATCAAAGGAATGCTCCATTCGATAGGACGTAGCCTCACTTTATATTGACTTGGGCTATTTTCAAGCATATCGAAGCACTGATCTAAGGCCACATTCAATTGTCCTGAAAGAAGAAGGTCGGTAATGATGAGGTCCTTAGTTAAGAACTCAGCATTTCCTCTTGCCTTCTCAGCCAGCGAATCTTTGAATTCGTGCGCATCCTCAATGAGTTGAAGCGTAAGTTTTGATTCTTGACCCCTGTAGGTCAATTGTTGCAACTTTCCAATGTTTATCAGGTTTGCAAACCGATTGCCAATAGCATGCTTGGCGGTCAATTCCGCGAAATCAGGCGTTGTATTCAGCAAATTAAGCCCCGCCTGAAGTGCTTCTTCCCATCGTCCTACCAGATAATTTGCTCCTATCAAAATCAGTTCTCTGGTCTGGCTATTCGTCAGATTGTCTTGGCGATTCTCGTGCAAAATCGGATGTTCTAAAACTTTTTCCACCACAAACTTTCTCACTTTTGCATCTGTCGTCTCAAGTCGTGTTAAACCCATAAGTTCATTTCGCAATCGATCATACTGCCGCATCACTTTAAGGTGTTCAATCTCATCCAAGATTTTTGCGTAATTGTCTCTTGCAACGTCAGAAACAATCGGTTGTTCTTGTCTTTCTAGCTTCAAAAACCACGACCGGAACATGATGGTGTACTCATACATGTCTTGTTGCTCAGACAGTTCAATTCCTTTTTCGATAAGCCTGAGGCACAGTTCGCGTTGATTCTTCTGAAACAGAATCTCCAACGAATTAATTAACTCATTCAAGGTCAGCGTGACCGATTTCTCTGAATGGTATAGACTCAGTGATCTTCTAATAGATGAAAACAATTGTCCGAAAATGATACCCTTTGAAATCCTTTTGGCCGCAAATTCAACATCAATCTCAGTACGGTTAAATGTTGGATGCGCATTCAGAATATCAAATGCCGAGGTCAACTTATTTGGCACACTACTCTTATTGAGCTTCTTAAAGTGAGCCTTCTCCGAAGCGCTCAGGCTATGAATTAGTTGGTGTACCTGCTCAGAAAATTTGGCCATGTTTCAAATGTAAAGAGGAAAGGCGTGCCAACAAGCCCAAATCGTTAAGCATCAAATTGGGTGAAATATGCATTTTAATGCGAAACTTAAGTTCAATATGTGTTGAATCTACTGGTTATTTCCATCTCTTATATATTCATTTTCAATGAAGTTGTTCGGTTTGAGGTAGAAGGTGAATGTCTATCGGTAACGAGCTAATTATCAGTTCTATACAGCCTTAAAGAGGGGTTTGAATACGCAACATGGTTGGAATTCTACTCGGTCTGAACGAAATTCTGTGCTAACTGAGGCCAAGGGCTGCTGAACTTTGGAGTATTCACAAAATCAAATTGATTATGAAAAACTCATCTGTTGCTCAGCACCGCAAAAAAGTCATCACACTTATTCTCATCTCATCGGTAATTGTAATTGATGCAGCAGCTCAAAACGGAGTTGGCATTAACATTCCAAATCCACTGGAAATGCTAGACGTGAATGGTGCAATCCGAATTGGTAGTGACTTTAATAATTCAACTACAGCTCCTCAAGGCGGGGCGGGAACAATTCGTTGGACTGGCAGCAGCTTCGAAGGCTGGGATGAGACACAATGGATTGCGTTCGGTGCTGGTGGTTCTTCCAATTTGCTTGAAGATGCTGATCAGGATACTAAAGTTCAAGTAGAGGAAAGCGCTGACGAGGACAAAATTCGTTTTGATACCCAAGGAAGTGAAAGAATGGTGATCCAAAGTGATGGTAACATTGGAATTGGCCAGTCAGCGCCAATGTGGCCGCTTACTATAAGAGATGACGACAACATCTTTTCTGCAACGGATGTGATTGACCCACTCAAATTTGCCGTGAATGTGGTGAAAGGAACAAGCGGCAATAACGAAGGGGTCGGTATAGGACTTGGCTCAAGCGGAAATGGAAGCCAAGCGGGTGCGGGAATCGTTTTCAAGAAAACGGGCAACAACTCATTGGGAGACCTCATGCTAACCGTGAAAAGCAACTACTCTACTAATGGCCCGCAAGCGCCTGCGCTTACCATCAAAAGCATCAGCGGTAATGTTGGTATTGGCACTACAAATCCATCCGATGAGCTCGAGGTAACTGGAAACATTCGCATGGTAGATGGTAACCAAGCAGTTGGTTACATACCAGTTTCCGATGCTAACGGAACGATGGTATGGACAGACCCGGCAAGCATTTCCACTGCCACCTTGAATGAAATGGTGGATGCTGATTCTGATACGAAAATCCAAGTGGAGGAAAGCGCAGATGAGGACAAGATTCGGTTCGACACTGGAGGCAATGAACGGATGATTATTGACAATGCTGGTAACATAGGAATAGGAAACAGTGCTCCAACAGCAAAGCTTGATATTACCGGGGTTTTGAAAGCAAGTGGTGGGGCCACTTTTGGCAATAATGTGGTTGCCTCAGGTAACTACTACCTCGAGAATACCAGCGGAACAGGGTCTAATAATCCCGACTTCAGGGTGGATGGTTACGCAAATAAGCTGTACATAATTGCTGAAAGTGGTTCAACAGGTCCGGCTACCGGAACAGAGATTCGGTTCAGGACTGCATCTGGCAGTTCTGGAGCAGGAGATAAAGTTGTTATTGATAAGGATGGTAATGTTGGAATAGGCACAACAGCACCGCAGGAAAAACTTCATGTCTCTGGTTCTGTACGTATGGTGGATGGTAACCAGTCCTCAGGTTTTATTCCTGTTTCTGATGCCAACGGAACTATGACTTGGACTAATCCTGCCAGCATAACAACCGCTGCAGATGGAGACGGAGATAGTTCGAACGAGTTCCAAGCGATTGCCATTTCAGGAAACGACATCACATTGAGCGATGGCGGAGGAACGGTGACTGTTCCATTTCAAACAATCATAGTTGATGCCGATTCAGACACGAAAATACAAGTGGAAGAAACCGCGGATGAGGATAAGATTCGATTTGACGCAGGTGGTAGCGAAAGAATGATAATCGACAATTCAGGAAATGTGGGTGTAGGTACCCTCGTCCCACAAGAAAAACTACATGTGGATGGTTCCATCCGAATGGTTGACGGAAATCAAGCTGCTGGCTTTGTTCCGGTTTCAGATGCCAATGGGTCAATGGTATGGACAGACCCAACAACTATTACAACAGCCACTATGGACAAAATCGTGGACGCGGATAACGACACTAGAGTAGAAGTAGAAGCAAGTGCAGATGAAGACAAAGTGCGCATTTATTGCAAGGGTAAGCAAGTAGCTGTTTTTGAAGGAAACGCATATGGATATCCAAGAATGGCTATGGGGCAATCCTATCAATCGGTTCAAGAGAATGTGGTCATCGGAACTGGCGCAGGGAATCTCCTTAGTTATGGCGATCGCTATACCTGCACCATAGGCTACAAAAGCGGAACCACCGTGGGCAGCAACAACAACAACAATTCTTTCTACGGTGCCTATTCTGGATACC
Organism: uncultured Flavobacteriales bacterium; assembly: GCA_937900875.1. Classification (GTDB taxonomy): domain Bacteria; phylum Bacteroidota; class Bacteroidia; order UBA10329; family UBA10329; genus UBA10329. The sequence continues at coordinate 723 of CALCGD010000249.1, read as the reverse complement.
AGACGGGTGGAGTTGCAAACAATACATACATAGGAGCTTACGCTGGGCATTCTGCAACAGGAGGCAGCAACGTGTTTCTAGGATATCAAGCAGGATACAACGAAACTGCTTCGAATCGATTGTACATAGATAACAGTTCCACTACTTCTCCATTAATCTATGGAGAGTTCAACAACAATCTTCTACGCATTAACGGAGAAATTGAAATTACAGGCGCCTCCCAATTCGGAGGAATCATTAATACAGAAAATAACTGGATTAGCGGAGATGGCGGCAGCTTAGGCCTGTTGGTTGAGGATGACGGTTCGGTCAAATTCTCCTCTCGTATCAACACCAATAATCAATGGATTTCAGGTGACGATAATGCAGATGAAGGTCTTATGATTGAGGATGACGGTTCAGTGAAATTTTCTTCCCGTATCAATACCAACAATCAATGGATAACCGGAGATGATACTGCAAATGAAGGTCTCATGATTGAGGATGACGGTTCGGTCAAATTCTCCTCTCGTATCAATACCAACAATCAGTGGATAACTGGAGATGACAATGCAAACGAAGGAATGTATATAGACGACAACGGTCGTGTAAACGTAAAGTCAAGTATTAATGGCAATGAACAATTTGTCATGATAATTGAAAACACAGCCAACAGCAATTCAAGTCGTGATGAAGGTTTGGAGATTATCGCTGGTCACGCCTCTTACAACTCGAGTCAAGAAT
>CALCGD010000248.1 GCA_937900875.1 uncultured Flavobacteriales bacterium | reverse complement strand
TAAAACTATTAAATCTAAACAACTGAATATTTGATAGGAGACACGAAATGTCCAGAAAATCGCAGATTGACAGAATTGAAAATCTACTTAATCGGCTTGATTCTGCTGTAGTGGTCAAAGACCCTGGGTCAGCACGTGCAGCTGAAGCATACGACGGTCTTCGGAAACAAATAACTCAATCTGGAAAAAACCATCGGATACATACGGCACATCTGTTGTCGCTTTCGGACAGTTTAGAACGCGGTGCCGACATTGAACTCATTCGCGACCGTGTGGAAGATTTTTTGAATGAAATCGGAGTTCAAAGAACTTCTGATATATCCATAGAACAAGCATTTGAGATTGTGGAAGGCGAAGGCTCATCACTCGAGTGCATTGAACCCGCAGTTGTCGAGTCAAATGAAAATGGTGGATTATCCATAGTTCGACTTGGAAAGGCACGAAGAATAGCCGGCCCAGTGGTCGACGTGCCATTTATGGCAGATGATTCCAATCTTGAAAAATTTCCGGACAATGAGTCATCGCAACAGTCAAATGGATTGCCTCTTTGGATAAGCGGTGGAATTTTCATCATGACTCTTCTGTTCGGCATATTCCTTGGTCGTTCACTCTTCGACAACGATGACCAGCCATCTCCAACAAGTATTCCCGTTTCAACGACTGTCGAATTAACCACAACCACTACAACACCATAAGGAGATTGAAATGACCGCATTGGGTATTGACTTTGGCACAACAAACTCAGTTGTAGCAGTTCAAAATTCGACGGGAGTCGAAGTACTCGCAATTGACCAAGCTCCAGTGGGTTGGGCTCCATATGGTTTCGACAATGTGTTTCCTTCAGTTATGGCGCGAGATGAGAATTCACGTATTTGTTTTGGATGGGAAGCAAAACTGAAGTCGAGCGGCCGTTTCGATGCAGTCAAGCGCATGTTCGCCACGCAACTTGACTTTGCAGTGGACGACGCTGGTGATGCCTTGGCCGTTGAAGAAGTGGCAACAATGCTTTTTGCAGAGCTCCGTAGTCGCACAATCCTCAATGGCGTTGCAGCAGAGCAGGCAGTAATCACGGTTCCAGCAAACTCAAAAGGACGTGCTCGTCACCGCACAAAGTTGTGTGCCGGCATGGCCGGTCTTGAGGTTTTAGCGTTGATAAATGAGCCGACTGCTGCAGCAATGTCTTACGCTCAGCGACATCCAGAGAGTCGCCAATTGCTGGTTTTTGACTGGGGCGGCGGAACACTGGATGTCACTGTCTTGCAGTCACATGATGGAGTATTCATCGAGCAAGCATCAAGTGGCCTACCCCGTTCGGGTGGTCTTGATTTTGATTCTCGATTAGAGAAAATAGTACGAGACTCAATACCCGGATTAGACCAACTGAAGCCTGCTGAACGCCATGCCTTGCGACTCGAGGTCGAACTAGCCAAGATTCGACTTTCCACCGCAGATGCAACAAGCATTGAACTTCCCGATGGCAAATCCTTTCGTATAACAAGAAGCAGATTTGAACAGGAAATCGAGGGTCTACTAAACGAGTCCCGAATCCCTTTACAACGATGCCTAAATGAGCTCCAGATAGGACCAGGCTCTATCGATGCTCTTGTCTTGGTTGGTGGAACTTGCCGAATTCCAGCTGTCCGAAAATTTGTTGAGGATGTCCTTAAAACAGACTCTGACCCAGATATCAATCCGATGACCGCAATCGCAGAAGGAGCTGCGATTGCTGCCGGTATTCTCACTGGTCAGAACACTTCGGGCGACTTTTATCTGTGCCTTGAACATGGACTTGGAACATTTACCTATGACGGCACTTCAACAAATCCAACATTCTCAACAATTATTCGTAAAGGCACAAAACTCCCGGCCCGGTCGACTGACGTATTTCAGCCACTATTCCCAACGGCGATTTCAGTAAATATTCAAGTAGTTGAGGGTGACCCAGATTCGCCGACGCCTGATTTCACCGTTTTAAAGGAATGGGATGTAGAGCTAAAGACTCCCTACACAGAGGATTCATCACGAGAATTCGACCTCGAGTACCACTACGACGTAAACGGAATTCTGAGGGTCAAAGCAACTGACCAGGAATCAGGAACTGTCATTCTTGACGATGATGTTTCATACGGAATCGCCAAAGATAGACGCCAGTTAAAGGAAATGTCCGACCGAGTTAAAACTGCTGTAAACGATGGGGTGGTATCAGAAGCTGCTTCCGTCAAACTAAACAACCCCGAAGCGATGAAGCTTATTCAACAGGCTCGAGTAAAAGTGATTCCATTTCTTGATGCAACCGAAACGGGCCCACTAGAAGCAGCCGTGATTGAGCTCGAACAATCGCAAGGGGGAAACTCAGATAAAGCTTTAGCCGAACTTAGACGACTTCTTGCTCCCTACTCGTATCTTTTCTAGTAGAACACGACCATTTTGTGAGTGTCGTTGAAGCTCTTATTCGTCCCGTAATCGCCTCTTGTGCTTCGCACGATTAACCACATTGGACGCCACATAAAAAGGGTTCATCACTGCAGACCGAGGACTTGTCCATCCCTGAACCAAGGTTTTCTTTTGATATTCAGATGTAGCGGATGACGCACAAGATGCGCAAAGATTGATGTCTGATGTATAAACCCTTGCCATCAACACAAGACCCACGCCTCTTCGGAGTTTGATTCTCGCAGCTGGGGTGTTCCCACACACGTCGCATACAGTGAAAATACTCATGCCCTGCCCCCGTAACCGTTGGATGTCGAAATTCACGGTTAAATAACAAGCTACCATGCATGACCTTTTAATTGTGCGCGCCGACAAACCCGTGCATCAAGGCAGAATTGTGCACACATGGGGGCATGGTGGGGGTACGGGGGTGTTTCTCAAATGGATGGTCTCTGCTC
>CALCGD010000247.1 GCA_937900875.1 uncultured Flavobacteriales bacterium | reverse complement strand
TAGAGCAACGGACTGAAAATCCGTGTGTCGCTGGTTCGACCCCAGCTGGTACCACACCAAAGCCACCTATTTAGGTGGCTTTTTTGTTTTATGGAGTGAAAACTACCGTAATCGTGTGCTTACAGCACATCACGTTTGTTTCGGCTGTACGCAGGCTTATGGTAAATTAGCCTTATCATTTCAACCAGATGGCGAAATCCACCGTAGAGCCTATAGATAAGATACAGAACGATAGAAAGTTCTTGCAATCAGTATTCGATAAGATACCGGGCATGATTTACGTGCACGATATGGTGAATGACGTGAACCTCTACAGGTCATGGTCATTAAAAAGAATTTTGGGCTATGACGAGTCTAAAGTTTTATACAGCGGTAAAGGAATTCGAGGCCTAGTTCATAGAGAGGACGAAGCGATATTTAGAAAAGCAGCAACCGATTTGCTTAATGCCGCTGATAACGAATGTGTCCAATTTACTTATCGAATGCAGCATCACGATGGATTTTGGCTGTGGATTAGATCTGAAGAATATGTATACGAAAGAGATAAAGCTGGAAAACCAATCAAGGTTCTTGGTTACGCGGTTGATTTAACAACCACAATCAATGAGCAAAAAGTGCTTGATCAAGAGAATAAGGCCAGTAAACTGCTTTTGGAAGCGGCTCAAATTTTATCAAATCCCACCTTCAAGTACAAAGACGCTCTAAAAAAACTTGCAAAGCTTGTGTCTCTTTATTTGAATGTGGTATGCGACATTTCTGTTTTGGAGACCGGTTCGGGCGTAATAAAGCCAGAGGCAATTTACTATGAGAATGAAGAGGTCCGAAATATAATTAAGGAACTGTTTAAAACCATGGTAGTCAAGAAAGGACAAGGCTTGGTTGGGTCGGTGATAGAAACTGGCAAGGAGGTACTTATTAATGAATTGCCAGAATCGATGAAACATGGTCCGAGACAAGTGGACCCGCGAATTGTTCCTAAATCGCTAATGTACGTCCCTCTCAATGGAGGTAGAAGCGTGTTAGGCTCTTTGAATCTTACTAGGTTGGAAGGGCACGAAGCGTTTTCATTAGCTGAGATTGAACAGATAAGAAGGCTAGGTGAGTACTTATCTCTTTTTGTAGAAAACAGCCTGTTGCATCAGCAGCAAGTAGCTGAAACGGCACGTAGAAAAACGGCCGAAAACCAACTGGCTAAGGATAAAAAATGGGCTGAGTTTAAACTTGAAATATCTACGATTTTAGCCGAAGTTGAATTAGACTTGACAACCATTCTTCATCAATTTGCCAAGAAAATTTCCAATCAGTTTAATGCGGTGTGTGATGTTCAACTTGCCGATGCTAACAAAGGAGAGATTCTAATGGTTGCCCTTTATCATCCAGATAAAAAAATAACAGATGAAATCGAAAAAGTACTTAAACGGACGAGTATTAAAATTGGAGAGGGATTAGTTGGAAAAGTAGTTTCCACAGGAGAGGAATTTGTACGGTTAGAATTACCAAAAGAGTTGAGGGCTAAGGCTGACGCGAATAAAGTGTCGATGTCAATCATGCCAACGTCCATGGCTTACATTCCTCTTAAAGGCCACCATGAAATTCTTGGCACGCTTGACGTTACTAGACTGCAAGGTGAACAAGCAATGACCCCTTGGGATATAGAGCAATTGCGCGATTTAGCGGATCACGCTGCCAAGTTTATTGAAAACAGAGTACTTCAAATTCGGCAAAAACGGGAGATTGATTTGCGGAGAAAGGCCGAACAAAAGTTAGAGCGAGCCGGACGGGTTTTGGAACGAATGGAAGCAGAGACGCGGGCAATTCTTAATGCCATCCCAATTTACATTGCTCGAGTGTCAAAAGACTATAGGTATCTGTTTCTCAACGAAGCCTATCATTCTATGGGGGTTGACCCTCGAACAATGGAAGGTCGATATATTAACGAAGTAGTAGGCGAAGATTTGTTTCAAAAAATCAATCCCTTTTTTGATAAAGTACTTAAAGGTGAAACTGTTACTTACGATTATGATGGAGCGATGGCTGATGGTAGGCATCGTTATTTTAATGTTGCACTGGCACCCGACTACTCAGAAAACGGAGAAATTGTTGGTTTTTATTCATGCGCATCAGATATCACTACTAAAGTGCAAGCTGAACTTGAAAGCCAATTAACTCAGGATAGACTAGAAACACTGTCGTTAAATTCTGGAGACGCCTTCTTTTTTCACAATTCTAAACAACAAATAATTGATGTAAACCAAGTTGCCACTGACATGCTTGGATTTACCAGAGATCAATTTCTTTCAATGACAGCAAGTGACATTGACCCAAGGTGGAATGGCGTTGTGTACCAAAAGTTTCTCAATAATCTTGACGTTAATACGCCCCAAACCTTTGATACTCATGTGTTTCATCAAAACGGCACTAAAATCCCTGTAGAGGTTCGTTTTGTTAAAAGACTTGAAGGAGAACAGATATATATACAATCTTTGGTAAGAGATAGGACTGAAAAAAGAGAGCAGGAGCTCAAACTTCAGCGCTCAGAAGAACGGCTACGTCTAATTTTTGAAAACGTAGAAGACTATATAGCGACCGTCAATGAACAGGGGGTTTTCGAATCGATAAACAAGACTTCTCAAGGATTGGGACAAGACGAAGTAATTGGCACTTCCATTTACGATTTTTACGATAACATTGAAAAGAAAGCTGCCTTAAAAAAGCAATTTCAAACCCTAAGAGAGACCGGGAAAACATTCAGAATTGAAGATTCATATACTGGACCTGATGGTTCTACAGTGATGTATACTAGAAAGTTTATAGGGATATTTCACGGAGACAGCTTTTTCAAAGCCATTCTAATAATAAGGGACGTAACTGCAGAACGGGATAGGGAAAAGTCCATTATGAATGCTGTGGTAACAGGTCAAGAGCAAGAAAGGAAGCGACTTGGGGCAGAATTGCATGATGGAATTGGTCAAGTTCTCTCAGCTATTGCTCTTCAGGTGTCCCAAATAAACGAACAAGTAAATGATGAAGATTACCTTCAGGTTGTTGACGAGATGCAACTATTAACTGGAAATTTGCACGCTGCAATTAGAGAGGTCCGAAACATTTCTCACGATTTGATGCCGGAAGTTTTAGAGAGTTTCGGACTGAAAGAAGCAATGAATCAAACATGTTCAAACTTGCACGATAGAACTGGAATTAAGGTGAGCTTCAATCATGCAGACCTTGAGTCGAGGTACAATCAATTGGTAGAAGTTAACCTATACCGAATAACTCAGGAATTGCTTAATAACATTCAAAAACATGCGCAATGCAAAAATGTATTCGTGAACCTTATGGATTATGGCGATTCATTAAATCTAACAATTGAAGATGACGGAATAGGCTTTAACCTCAAGGCTGAAAATGAGTTTAAAGGGATAGGTTTGAGCAATGTTTTCTCAAGAGTAAGTATGATGGGGGGACAAATTGATGTGGAAAGTGCGGAAAACTCAGGCACTCTTGTTAATATTGAAGTTCCAAAGAAAATCGAATGAACAAAGTAAAACTTCTAGTTGTGGACGACCATCCGATGCTTCGTGGTGGAATTGTGTCATTATTTGCCAAGGCAGAAAACATTGATGTTACTTGTGAAGCAAGTAATGGCGCTGAAGCTTTGGCTTGCATGGAGAACAATATTCCAGATGTTGTTCTAATGGATATTAATATGGATGGCAGGTTGGATGTAACTACCACCGAAGCCATTAAAGAGAAATGGCCAAGCGTGAAAGTTATTGCGTTTTCAATGCACGAAGAGGTACAGGTAATAAGAAGAATGTTGAAAGCTGGCGCATCAGGCTATTTGCTCAAGAGTGCATCTCACAAAGAAGTTCTTAAAGCAATTGAAACAGTTATGGCGGGCGAAAGTTACTTCAGCCAAGAAGTACTTGATATAATGACCCAATCGTTAGCAGCAAATGGCGATGATAGTACCGAAGAAATCGCACTTAGCAACAGAGAGCGTGAAGTACTACACTACGTAGCGAAAGAATACACCAATCAGGAAATTTCAGACACAATTAATATTAGTCTGCGAACCGTTGAAACGCATAAGCGAAATTTGATAAAAAAGCTTAGAGTAAAGAATGTGGTAGGTCTAGTTAGATTTGCCATTGAGCAGGGTCCATTGCTCGATTTGCACTAATGTCTAATCTGTTCAAATCCATAAAAAATAAAGCACCCAAAGGGGTGCTTATTTATTTACTGGGATTTTATGTTTTGGTGCAATTCTCTTGGTGGGCGTACATGTTGGTAAACCTCAATGCCGATGTATACAATCTTAATCTTGAAACGTTGGTTAATTCAGAATATCCTGCACCTGAGCAACTCATCCAAAAAGCGGAATTAGATCAAAAATTATCTCATAGAATATGGATGGTTTTGGGCGAAGGTGCCGTGTTTGTTTTTATACTGCTTCTCGGTTTTTGGGCTGTTCGAAATAGCATAACCCAAGAATTGCAATTGGCAGAGCAACAAAAGAATTTTTTACTGTCCATTACCCATGAATTAAAGTCTCCGCTAGCGGCAATTAAGCTGCAATTACAAACGCTCAATTCAAGAGATTTACCAGTAGAGAAACAAAAGCAACTATATGCACGGGCTTTGGTTGATTCCAACCGATTAGAGAAATTGGTTGAAAACTTGTTGTTGGTGAACAAGATTGAGTCGGGCCGATTACCACTTAGCAAAACAGGAGTAAACATTTCAGATTTGTTGAACAGATTAATCAAACAAGGCTATCCTCAAATGTTGGAATCTGGAAGACTTAAGGCTGAAATAGCATCAGATTTGATGGTAAATGCGGATGAGATGGCAATTGAAAGTATTGTAATCAATCTAGTTGATAATGCGCTTAAGTATGGAGGAGAAACAGAAGTAATCGTCTGTCTGTCATCATTTGATAAGTCGAATCTGGAATTTTCTGTTGCCGATTTTGGTGCCGGAATACCAGTGGAAGAAAGAGAAAAAGTCTTTGAAAGATTTTATAGACGTGGTAATGAAGAAGTGAGGCAAACCAAAGGTACTGGCATAGGCCTTTATTTGGTTAAACTGCTAATCAATTCTCATCACGGGTCCATTTTTATTGAGGATAATACGCCTAAGGGGACAAAATTTGTTGTACGATTGCCACAGAAATTGACTTAAGCAGCGCCAGTTTCAATATTTGGTTTTCTTTGTCACCCTTTAATCAACACCCCAAACAGTTTATATGAAGAATCTTGTAATTGTTGAGTCACCTGCGAAAGCAAAAACTATTGAAGGATTTCTGGGCAAGGATTTCACAGTGAAATCTAGCTTCGGTCACATTAGAGATTTGCCTTCGAAAAAGCTTTCTGTTGATGTAGAAAACAATTACGAACCAGACTATGTCGTTCCAAAAGACAAAGAAGCCATTGTAAGAGAACTCAAAAAACTAAGCAAATCTGCCGAATTGGTCTGGTTAGCATCGGATGAGGACCGGGAGGGAGAGGCCATCTCATGGCACCTACAAGAAGCATTGGGCTTGAAAGACGACAAGGTTAGACGAATCGTTTTTCACGAAATCACGAAATCTGCCATACTCAATGCCGTAGAAAACCCTCGTGGAATTAACATTGACTTGGTCAATGCGCAACAAGCGAGAAGAATACTGGACAGATTGGTTGGTTACGAACTATCTCCTGTGCTTTGGAAAAAAGTAAAGCCAAACTTATCTGCTGGACGTGTTCAATCTGTTTCGGTTCGCATAATTGTAGAGCGCGAACGCGAGATTGAGAACTTTCAGGCAACCTCGGCTTTCCGAGTGCGCGCTTATTTCAACGTAGATGGAATGGAGTTTCAGGCCGATCTTTCCAAACGCTTTGATACTCTTGAAGAAACGCGAACTTTTGTAGCCGGATGTGAAAACGCTTCTTTTTCGGTTTCCGATCTTCAGAAAAAACCAGGAAAGCGAACTCCAGCGGCTCCGTTTACTACTTCCACACTTCAGCAAGAAGCAAGTAGGAAGTTAGGTTTTGGTGTTACCCGAACCATGAAAGTTGCTCAAGACCTTTACGAGCAGGGAAGTATAACATATATGAGAACGGACAGTGTCAACTTATCTGACCTTGCGATTAATGCGGCTAAGGATGAAATTGTAAAACTATATGGTGAAGAATACGCAAAAACGCGCCAATACAGTTCAAAATCGAAAGGTGCACAAGAGGCGCACGAGGCTATTCGTCCGACATATATGGATAAGAAAAGCGTAAAAGGCGATGCGGGGCATCAGCGTTTGTATGATATGATTTGGAAACGAACCATCGCATCACAAATGCAAGACGCCAAATTGGAGCGGACTACGGTAAATATTAATGTTTCAAGTTCGGATATTGGATTTGTGGCTAACGGAGAGGTCATTGTATTCGAAGGTTTCTTGAAAGCATATCTTGAAGGAACTGATGACGAAACCGAAGACACTAAGGGAATGCTTCCAAACATGACCATTGGTCAAGGGTTGGATGCTGGTAAAGTGGAAGGAATGGAGCGATTCAGTCAGCCACCTGCACGGTATACTGAAGCAAGTTTGGTGAAAAAACTAGAAGAACTAGGTATTGGCCGACCATCTACCTACGCACCTACCATCAATACCATAATAAATAGAAACTATGTGGTAAAAGAAGGAAAAGATGGTGTTGAGCGAGAGTACGGTTACATCCTTTTGGATTCTGATGGAATAAAAGAGGAAGTGAAAACAGAAATTACCGGTGCAGAAAAGACCAAATTATTTCCAACTGATATTGGTAAAGTGGTAACCGACTTTTTGGTTGAAAACTTCACAGATATTTTGGATTATAATTTCACTGCTCAGGTAGAAAAAGAATTTGACGAAATTGCTGAGGGCCAAAAAGAATGGACCTCAATGATTGATTCGTTTTACAAGCCGTTTCATAAAACCACGGTGCATACTTCTGAGAATGCAAAAAAGGCAACGGGAGAAACCCTGCTTGGCGTAGACCCTGCATCTGGCAGAAATGTGTATTCACGACTTGGGCGCTTTGGTCCAATGGTTCAGATTGGTGAGGCGGAAAATGAGGAGAAGCCAAAATTTGCGAGCATTCCTGCAGACCAAAGAATGGAGGAAGTAACTTTAGAACAAGCCTTAGAATTATTCAAATTACCCAGAGATATAGGGGAATTTGAAGGTGAACAAATGACGATTGGCATTGGAAAATACGGTCCTTATGTTCGTCATAATAAAGGATACGTTTCCATTGGAGATGAAGACCCAATGAGCATCACTAAAGAGACCGCTATGCAACTTATTATTGCAAGGAGAGAGGAGCTGAAGAAAATGCTCATCAATGAATTTGCAGATGGAGAGGACGTAATTCAGGTTAAAAATGGTAGATACGGTCCTTACATTGCCGTAGGAAAGAAGAATTATAAAATCCCTAAGGGTACTGAGCCTGAATCTCTAGGGTTGGTGGAATGCAAAGAGATAATTGCAGCTCAACCAGACAGACCTAAACGAGGAGCAAGGAAAAAGAAATAATGGTAACGGATATAGGTCTATTCTTCGAACCGGTCAACTCGGTTTCTTCAGAATCCTTTAATGAGGGTTCGATTGGGAGGAGTATCAATAAATATGAAGAAGGGAAGGGGTTTCCTGAGTTAACAAAAGGCTCTGTTGCCATTTTTGGCGTTACAGAAAACAGAAGATCCGACTCAAATCAGTCAGTAGCCGAAGACTTGGGGGCAATTAGAAAACAGTTTTACCAACTTCAAAACCACTTTGGCTCTCTTCAATTATTTGACCTCGGTAACATTGCGGCCGGACAAACCGTGGAGGACACTTATTACGCTGTGACTAATTCGGTTGCTGCAGTAATAAAGAAAGGTGGGATTGCGGTCATTTTAGGAGGAGGTCAAGACCTCACTTGTGCTAATTACTTAGCGTACGAGCAACTTGAGCAAGTGGTCAATCTGGTAAGTGTTGATTCAAGATTCGATTTAGGTGGTGCTGATGACGATGTGAGTTCCACAAGCTATTTACAGAAGGTTATTGTACATCAACCCAACATACTTTTTAATTACAGTAATGTGGGATTTCAAACTCACCACGTTAAGCCAAGTGAAGTTGATCTTCTAAAGAAAATGTACTTCGATACATATAGATT
>CALCGD010000246.1 GCA_937900875.1 uncultured Flavobacteriales bacterium | reverse complement strand
TACAATCCCGACTCGGCAATTGGCGCTCCGCCTGTTCCTGAAAAAATGTTGATGAATGGTTTTACCAATCTCATTTATACAAAAGGCAAATTTCAAGTTGGAATACGGTACGAGAATTACCTGAATGCGCTGCAAGGTTTTGATACCCGGTACCAAGGGCAAGGAATCACCTACCGGTACGCTACGTTTGATGCAGATTTTTTAACCATCACGGTAGGTAACTTCTACGAGCAGTTTGGCTCTGGAATGATTTTCCGCTCGTACGAAGAAAGAGGTCTAGGGCTAGATAACGCCATGGATGGGGCGCGGGTTAAAGCGCACGTTTTAGGAGGTGTCTACATGACTGCACTTATTGGTCGCCAACGTTCTTTCTTTGATTACGGAGAAGGTATTGTAAGAGGATTTGATGGGGAAATTAACCTCAACGAGACCTTCAAAGGCATTGCCGAATCAAAACTAAAGGCCACCATTGGCGGTAGTTTCGTGAGTAAATATCAGAAGGATGAGGACCCTGATTTTGACTTGCCAGAAAACGTAGGAGCTTGGGCTGCACGAGCATCTTTGCTTTACAGCGGATTCAATCTTTCGGGAGAATATGTAAGCAAGATTAACGACCCTCAAGCAACAAACGCATTTCTGCATGAAGGTCAATTAAGAAAAAACTACAATTCTGGTTCTGGTGCATTAGCCACCCTGGCTTATTCTAGAAAAGGCCTTGGAATTGTTATTGGAGCGAAACGAATTGACAACATGGATTTTCGTTCAGACCGAACCGCAACAGGTTTCAACTTGAACGTAAATTACCTACCAGCACTTACCAAGCAACACACCTATCAGTTGGCGGCAAGTTTATACCCTTATGCAACTCAGCCTAATGGCGAGTGGGCATTTCAGGGAGACGTTAGCTACAAGATTCCGAGCAAGTCACTGGTGGGCGGCAAGTACGGAATCGGCTTAGCATTCAACTACTCTGAGGTACACGGTCTTGTAAATACGGTAGACGAAGCAGGCAGCGGTTATACCAATAACTTCTTTGAAGTTGGAGACCTTTATTTCCGAGACATCAACATTGAGATTGGCAAGAAGTTCAACAAGAAAATGAAGTTGGTGGGCAAGTATTTGAATGTTGTCTACAACAAAGATGTGGTGCAAGGATTGGTTGGATACGGTACGATTTACGCAAACATTGCGGTTTTAGACTTCACGTATAAAGTAACCACACATCATTCGCTAAGACTTGAGGTACAAGGCTTATGGACCAAGGATAGAGCCGACCAAGGAGATTGGGCAATGGCATTATTAGAGTACCAATGGTCTCCACATCTTTTTGTGGCGGTTACCGACCAATGGAATTACGGAAACTCGCATCATGAAGACCGACTGCACTATCCGTCAATCACGGTTGGATACATTCACAACGCGAGCCGAATCACCTTAGGATATGGTAGACAAAGAGCTGGTATTTTCTGTGTTGGCGGAATCTGTCGCAATGTTCCTGCATCAAATGGCGTTTCATTATCCATCACTACAAGCTTCTAAAACAGATGAAAAAGAGACTTTCAGAATTAGGGATATTGACTTTTATGCTGCTAGTAACTTTGGTTGCCTGCGATTCTATTGACCCGCCTCGCTATGGTTGTATCGATTCAAATGCTTCTAACTACGACCCTAATGCAACTCACGCAGATGGGCCTTGCCAAGGCGATTGCGACTACGATTCATCGGTAATCTTAGGATGTACAGATCAATCAGCACTCAACTATAACCCTGCCGCAACTTCTAATAACTGCGATTGTGTTTACGAAGGACAGAGAAATGTTTTGATTGAAGATTATACTGGCCATACCTGCGGAAACTGTCCAAGAGCCGCGGAAGTGCTGCATGACTTGGAAGCAACTTACGGCTCTAGAATTATTCCTATCGC
>CALCGD010000245.1 GCA_937900875.1 uncultured Flavobacteriales bacterium | reverse complement strand
GTGTAACCAATAGCCCATTCGCACGAAGCGTATCCAGCAATGGCGCCTGTCAAACGTTCGGTTTGCAAACCTCCCATCAAGTAATAAAAGCCTTGCCCCTCATCTCCAATCAGGTTCTCAGCCGGCACTTTCACGTTATCAAAATGAAGTTCAGCCGTATCCGATGCATGCCATCCAAGTTTTTTCAACTTGTTTCGAGTAATCCCTTCTGAGTTTAGGTCGATAACCAAAAGGCTAACTCCTGCCGCTCCCATTGACGGGTCAGTCTTAACCACTGCAATTACGAAATCCCCATAGACTCCATTGGTAATGAATGTCTTAGAACCATTGACCACATAATGGTCGCCTTCTTTGATGGCCTTGGTTTGAATATTTGCCACATCAGATCCTGCTCCGGGCTCCGAAATTCCGATACAAGCAATCCATTCACCAGAAATCACTTTGGTCAGGTATTTCTCTTTCAAGAACTCAGAACCATGCTTGTAGATGTATGGAGACGACATGTATTGCTGAACAGCTGGAAGTATCATAAAACCTCCACTTTCGCACTTCGAAATCTCTTCCATAAAAATGACCGAGTACATAAAGTCGGCATCAATTCCACCATACTTTTCTGGATAATTCAAACCAAAATAACCCATCTCGCCAAACTTTGGCCATAGGTCCTTTGGCATGCGCTGCTCCTCTTCCCATTGGTCAATGTTGGGCATTACCTCACGGTCGAGAAAATCTCGTAAACCCTGTCTAAATAATTTGTGTTCTTCTGTAAACATTTGTTTTTGTTTTTACCGCAAAGTCGCGGAGTTTTTTCGCAGAGTTCGCAAAGAAAATCTCTGCGTTCTTTGCGCAATCTTAGCGTCTTTGCGGTTCATTTTAACTGTATTTAATCTCATCAATCGCCATTTTGGCGATAATCTCTTTCATTATTTCGCTCGTTCCGCCACCAATTTGTCCAAGGCGACTATCGCGCCACATTCTCGCTGCTTGGTAATCTTCCATGTAACCGTAACCACCAAGAAACTGAACGACTTCAAACGTCACTTTATCAGAAAGTTGCGTAGCCAATAGCTTCGCCATGGCCGCTTCTTTTACAATGTATTCTCCTTTGGTAAAACGGTCGCAGAGATGATAAACAAACTGTTTTTGCTGTTCAATCTCGGCAGATAACTGTGCTACGCGATGGCGTAATTCTTGGAACTTAGTCAAAGGCCTTCCGAAAGCTTCGCGCTCTCGCATGTAATTCAATCCATATTGAAGCGCATATTCTGAACCAGCCACGCCACCAATGGCCATGATCAATCGCTCCAAGGCAAAATGCTGCATGATGTAGTAGAAACCTTGGTTCTCCTGCCCAAGCAAGGCCGAGGCAGGAACGCGCATGTCATCAAAGGCCAACTCAGCTGTATCCGAAGCGCGCCATCCGAGCTTATCCAATCTCGAAGCCGACAATCCTTTCGTGTTCCGATCTACCACAAACATGCTGATTCCAGCTTGCTTCAATTCGGGTTCCGTTTTGGCTGAAATGATGAGGTAATCGCTCAGCACGCCATTGGTGATGAGTGTCTTGCTTCCGTTGATGATCCAATCGCTTCCATCCTTCACCGCAGTGGTTCTCATAGAAGCTACATCCGAACCTCCGCCCGGCTCTGTAATGGCCAAACAACCGAATAGCTCGCCTGCAATTCCAGGAACCAGATATTGCTGTTTCTGCTCTTCCGAACCAGCGTTATTCAAGTGCGAAAGCGACAAATACGTGTGTGCGCCAATGGCCGCAGATGTTCCAGCCGAATTGATCTTCGATAACTCCTCCAGCAAAATCACATCATAAAAGAAATCCAAGTCAAGTCCGCCATACTTCTCAGAAAAACGCAGCCCGAAATAGCCCATGTCGCCAAACTTCTTCCAGATGTCTCGTGGCGGATTTCCAACCTTTTCCCATTCATCAACATTCGGCACAACTTCCTTCTGTAAGAAATCTCTCAACGACTGTCGAAACTGATTATGTTCTTCTGTGAAATAGCTCATCTCAATTGTATTTCCCTTTTCCTTCTAATGCTTGATTGATATGCGCCAAATGATGGTTGCAATGCCAAGCATAAATTCCAACATTCTCCTTCAGACTAACTCTATTTCCGTGCTCAGGATGAACAAATTCTTTCTCCAAATCAGTTGAGTTCAAACTTCTTAAAAGCATAATCCATTTCTTATGCAAACCTTCAATGAACAGAAGAGATGACGACAAATCATCATCCAACCCATCCGTCAACTCCGCCCACCTTTCTTCATAATATGCTTTGATGGTTGGCGTGTCTTCCGTTAATGTCCATTTGAAACGAATAATACTATTCATATGGCTATCGCCACAATGATGAACAACCTGCTTTATTGACCATCCAGCTGGACGATATTTCCAATTCTTTTCCTCGACCGAAAGACCGTCTACCAAATCATTTAATCGCGTAGGAAATGCTTCTATATCCGAAATCCAGCTATCAATCAAATCTTGACCGATAATCTCAGGCTTTTCGAACTTCCCAATTGGATATTTCAAAGCTTCTAAACTCACACCTCGTAGATATCAAACTCAGCCGAAACCGATTTCATCAAATCCGCATTGGCAAAATCTTCATCCGTCATTTTCGACAACCTTTCGAGGTAAACATCAAACTGTCCATTTTTGAATATGGTCAACATTTTCCCGCCTTTCTCGCATCTTGCCGCGTGCCATACATTTGGCGGAACCGTAATCGTATCTCCCACTTTTGCGGTTACCGTCTTGTCATCGAAAATCAAATCCACCTCCCCTTCGAGAACATAGAACACCTCGGTCATGATTTTATGATGATGCCTTCCTAGATAAAACCCAGGTTTCAAGGTATCCTCTACAAAACATAACTCGCCATTCGTATCTCTTGAAGAGAGTTTTACAAAGCAATGGTCTTGCGAGTAGTTGTAGTTTTCTCCTTCCCCACTAAGTACGATTTGTTCTTCTTTCATTTCAATCTGTTATTTCAGGGCTTCATTTTCCAAATCCTCACAGCTTTTACCAATCATCATTTTCGACTTTGACCCCAGACATATGCTCTTTCAACTCATCAAGGAAAGTAATTACGTCTGAATTCAGATAGTTGTAAAAAGTTGAAAATTCATTTGGACATCTTGTACATTCAAGCAGGTTTTCCAATGCGTTTTGTGAACCGCATGGTCCGCTGTCATTAAAACCGTAAATCTGAGACCGTTTCATGGTAGCTTGATTATAATGGGTGTAATTGAAATTCGCCAATTCATATTTGTACCTACCGTCTTTAAACTGTAGAATGACATCATATGTCAAATACAGAATTCGAATACATCCCATTGTTCCTCCCGAATATTTCATAGCAACGCGTCCAATAACCTTGTTCGCATCCTTGTCCGAAAGTTTCAAGGGGGTTTCGTTTTTATGGAGCGCATCAGCATCGCTCGATGATTTCGCACTTGTACCAAGCCAAAACCCAGCACCTTGAAAATTCTTATCGGAATTTCCACGATTAAAAACTGAGGGGTTCAACGCAAAAAATTCTTTCACTCCGTTGAACAGCATTTCAGAGGTAAGTATACTATCAACTTCTTGAACAGAGGAATAAACAACCTTACCATTTTCAATTGGAAAAGGAACTTGACCAAGGCTCATTTTTGAAACCAATCCTGTTATCACCAGAAAAATCAGATATCTCATCATAGCTCTAATCTTAAACCTAATCTCTCTTCGGAATATCCAGCATCTCTCGTGCCTCAGCGATACTCGCCACTTCACGACCCATCATTCGGGTAAGTTGTGCGGCCGCAGCAATCAATTCCCCATTACTTTTTGCCATTTCGCCTTCAGGCAAATAGAAATTATCTTCCAATCCCGCGCGAATATTTCCGCCAATCGTAATTCCAGCAGCTAAACTCGCCCATTGCTTTCTTCCAATACCAATTACCTGCCAGTCAGAACCCTCCGGAACCGTTCTGCTTTGATGCAAAATATTGGCCGTACTGTGCGGTAATCCGCCCAAAACACCCATCACAAAACTGAAGTTGTAAGGCTTTTTCAGAACGTCCATATCTATAAACGGCATGGCATTATTCACGTGGCCGTTATCAAACACCTCCATCTCTGGACGGGTTCCTGCTTCATTCATTTTATCCAAGTAAAACTGAATGTCCGTAAACGAATTCTCAAAGATGAAATCGTGGTAAAACTTCTTCGCTTTCTTCGAATAAATCCCATAATTCATGCTTCCCATATTCAGGGCCGCCATGTCAGGTTTTAGGGCCACAATGTGCGCAATTCGCTCTTCACGAGTAATATGAATAGCACCCGTACTGTAGTTAATAATCGCATCTGGTGTGCGCTTTTTCACCTCCTCCATAATGCGCGCATAAGTCGCTACATCGTAGGCAGGCGTACCATCGTCATTCCGCGCGTGGATGTGCAAAATACTAGCACCAGCCTCTACAGCTCTGCGGCCTTCCTCGGCAATTTCCTCAGGTGTATATGGTATGTATGGACATTGCTTCCTGTTGGCGAGAACGCCCGTAAGCGAAGCGGATATGATTACTTTTTTCATGTTTTTTATTTAACCGCAAAGACGCGGAGTTTTCGCGAAGGACGCAGAGAAAAATTTGAATTTAATCCGAGCCCTTTCTATGATTAATACTTAATTAATTATTCAATTTCATATCGTTATTTCCTTAGCGCTCTTGGCGAAATCTTTGCGTCTTGGCGGTTAAGAATTCGATTATTCATTACTCCATTTCGGTTCCCGTTTCTCCCTGAAAGCCATAATGCCTTCTTGCGCATCCTTCGTCTGAACCGTCTTCATCAACATACCACGCAAGTAGCTGTGCTGAGCTTTCGTATCGCCTGTTCTAATGTGTTGGTAAGCTTCAAGTCCCATGCGGATTGCAATTGGCGAATTCGCCAAAATCGTATCCAATAACTCCTCTACAGTTTCAGCCACTTTATCGGCTGATGCAAGATGCGTTACCAATCCCCAATCGGCCGCTTTTTGAGCATCCAAGTTGTAACCCTGAATGCACCAATCCAACACCTTTCGTTCTGGCATTACTTGCATCAGCGAAGCCATTACCTGATACGGGAACAATCCTCTTTTCACTTCTGGCAATCCGAAAATGACATCATCTGCCGCAACCACATGTGTGCATCCAGCCAATAGCAGAAATGCGCCAGCAAAGGCGTTTCCTTCTACCTGCGCAATGCACGGTTTGTGCAATTCATTAAATAACTCTCCAATAAGAATTTCACCCTCCGCTTTCGGAACCGTTGTGTTGGTATCTCCACCACCCGTCATGAAAGCTTTGAGGTCAGCACCCGCACAGAACACGTCTCCGTTGGCTTTGATTACCACCGTCCAAACATCTTTGTTGTTTTTGGCATACGTCAACGCAAACGCCAACTCATTGGCCGTCACAGGATGCAAGGCATTCTTCTTCTCTGGACGATTAAGTGTAATCGTCAGCACATTCTCCTTATGCTCCACTTCCAAAAATGCGAAAGTGTAGTCGAGGGTATTGAGTTGTTCTTCAGTAAACATCATTCTGTTTCTTTCATTTTCAGAAGCAATTTACCTGCTTCCAAGTCCTCTTCCACATTCACGTAAACGTCTTCCACGGTTCCGTCTTCATCTGCACAAATGGTGTTCTCCATTTTCATGGAAAGGAGCACCAAAAGTCCATCTCCGCTTTTCACCTCTTGCCCCGGTTCTACCAGAACTTTTATCACCTTTCCAGGCATCGGACTGATGTAACCTCCTTTTACTTTCTCCGCTTCCTTAATCGGGAAACGCTCTTTTCGCGTCAGGTTAACGGTTCCATTCTGCGCATGCTGAATAAAATAGTCATTTCCATTTCTGACAACCGTAAATCGTTCTTGAACTCCGTTCAATTCCAGTAGAATTTCATCTCCAGAAACTTCTTGAATATGAACTTGGTAGTCATTTGAAGGAGATTGCTTCGCTCCTTCGTCACTCGCAATGACGATGGTGTAGTTAGCTTCGTTGTATTTAACAAGTACTTCATTCTCCTGTGCTGAGCCTGTCGAAGTATCGCCATTCAAGAACGTCTCTTGTTGCGGCTGATAGAAATTGTTTCTCCATCCACTCGGCACATTCTGAAGTAAGGTTCGTTTGCTTTCTCTTTCAGCTTTATCAAATGCTGAAGCGGCAAGTGTCGCCAATTCAATCGATTGTTGCGATTGCTCCTTTTTGTAGCTGAATTGCTTCAATAAGAAGTGTGTATCGTACTTGCCCGCTTTGAAATCATCATTCACCAAAATGGCTTTTAGGAAATCCTGATTGGTGGTCAATCCGAGGCAATTGAGATTAGCCAAAGCTGCACTCATTTTGCGTTGCGCTTCTGTTCTGTCCTTTCCGTGCGTTATCAGCTTGGCAATCATCGGGTCGTAATGCGTGGAAATGACCGAGCCACTTTCCACGCCTGTTTCAATTCTAAGACCGTCAATTTCGGGCGTAGCCCATTTCAAAATTGTGCCCGTTGCAGGCATAAAATCGTTGGCAGCATCTTCTGCATACAAGCGGCATTCAATCGCGTAGCCGTTTCCTTTAATGTCTTCTTGTGTAACCGAAAGTGGACGACCTTCCGCCACTTCAATTTGCATTTGCACCAAGTCCAAACCTGAGATTTCTTCAGTTACAGGATGCTCCACTTGCAAGCGCGTATTTACTTCCAAAAAGAAGAATTCGTTCTTATCTGAAAGAATAAATTCCACCGTTCCAGCATTATCGTAATTCAATGATTTGGCCGCTTTAACAGCCGCTTTGCCCATTTCACTTCGCAATGCATCGGACAAAGCAAGCGATGGACTTTCCTCAATAATCTTCTGATAGCGTCTTTGAATAGAACATTCACGTTCTAAAATGTGAATAGCGTTTCCATGCTGATCTCCAAAAATCTGAAACTCAATATGTCGTGAGCTTGGGAAGTACTTCTCAATAATGAGTTCGTCATTCCCAAAACTGGAAAGGCCTTCGCGCTTCGCACCTTCAATAGAAGCTTTCAATTCCTTCTCCGCTTCTACAATCCGCATGCCTTTTCCACCACCACCAGCGGCCGCTTTCAGCAATACAGGAAAACCGACTTTCAATGCTTCAGCAGAAAGTCGTTCTACCGATTGGTCTTCTCCTTGATACCCCGGAATGACAGGCACGTCATGCTTTCGCATAATGTCTTTCGCCTTGGATTTAGAACCCATGGCATCAATTGCTTCTGGTCGCGGACCGATGAAGATCAATCCAGCGGCTTGCACCTTTTGCGCAAAGCCAGCATTCTCAGACAGAAACCCGAAACCAGGATGAATAGCATCTGCTCCAACCTTCTTGGCCGTTGCTATAATTTTGTCTTGATCTAAGTAAGAAGTCGCCAATTCATTGCCGCCAATATGCACGGCTTGGTCGGCTTCTCTTGTGTATGGCGTTCCTCTATCTGCATCAGAATAAATGGCCACACTTCGGATGCCCATTTTCTTGCACGTGCGAATAATTCGTGAGGCAATTTCGCCTCTGTTGGCAATCAGAATGGTATTTATCGTCTTCACTTTCATGGTTTACATTCTGAAAATTCCATAACTGTCTGTTCCCTTAATCGTGGTGTTGTTGACCACCGCAAGACACATACCTAAATGGTTGCGCGTTTGCCGCGGATCAATGACGCCATCGTCCCACAATTGGCCCGAAGAATACCACGCATCCGACTGCTTCACAGCTTCATTTACCATGTGGTCACGAAGCATTTTCGCTTGCGTTTCGTCATAGTCCATTCCTGCTTTTTTAGCGGCTTGCTTTTGGATAATTCCCATCACACCCGCCAATTGCTCTGGTCCCATGACCGCAATGCGCGTATTTGGGTAAGAGAACAAGAAACGCGGTTGATAAGCCCGGCCCATCATGGCGTAATTGCCCGCTCCATAACTGGCGCCCATCATAATGGTAATGGCAGGAACTTCGGAGTTGGAAACAGCATTGATGAGCTTAGCTCCGTGCTTAATAATGCCTCCTTGTTCGTAATCTTTCCCGACCATGAAACCCGTGATATTCTGGAAGAAAAGCAACGGCACATCGTTCTTGTTACATAGCTGAATGAAGTGCGTACCCTTGTTGGCACTTTCCGAGAAAAGCACACCATTGTTGGCGATAATCCCAACAGGATAACCGTGAATATTTGCCCATCCACAAATAAGCGTTTCGCCATATTCAGGTTTGAATTCTGTGAACTTAGAACCATCAACCGTTCGAGCAATCACATCTCTTATGTCAAACGGGATTTTTACATCTGGCGGCACAATTCCGAGCAATTCTTCCTCGTCAAAAACGGGTGTCTCAGCTAATCCTTCAGGTTGAAAATGTGTTTTAGCCGGCTTGAGAGTTTCAATCAAGTCACGAGCAATTCGAATGCCGTCCAATTCATCCTCAGCCAGAAAATCGGAAACACCTGAAATCTTGGAATGCATTTCCGCTCCCCCGAGGGTTTCGTCATCTACAACTTCGTTTGTAGCCATTTTAACTAATGGCGGTCCAGCCAAGAAAACCTTTGCCTGGTCTTTCACAAAAATGGAATAGTCCGACATTCCAGGTATGTAAGCACCACCAGCTGTGGCGTTTCCAAACACAACGGAGATAGAAGGAATACCGTTTTTCGAACGTCTTGTAATGTCGCGGAAGTTGGTTCCTCCGAGATTGAAAATCTTCGCCTGTTCGGGAAGGTTGGCACCAGAACTCTCTACCAAACTAATGCAAGGCAATTCGTTCTCGCCTGCGATTTCATTCAATCGCATGGCTTTCTGTAGCGTAGCAAAATCGATAGAGCCACTCTTGTTCGTTCCTACATTGGAAATAACCATTACCAATCTGCCCGAAACGATACCGATTCCACCTACAGAGGTTCCGCCCGTTCCGAAGCCTTTTCCTCCTAATCCTGCCAACGGCAGTAATTCTAAGAACGGACTATCTTGATCTAAAAGCATATCCACCCTCTCTCGAGCAAGCATCTTTCCTTGGGACCGTGCTCTTGCAATATGGTTATCGCGTCCTTGAAAACGGCTGTCTTCCAGGTGCCCATCAAGCTTTTTGAGCAACTCCAACATGCCTTCTCGGTTGTCCTTGAAGACCTGTGTGTTGGTGTTTATGTTTGATTGAATTGTCTGCATTTCAATTCGCTATTACTTCTTCGTTAAAATCAATCTTATTGAAATTGGATAAGCCTTTTTCGGTCAACAATGGAATGGTTAAATTCCAAATGGAGCTTCTTACTTGATTGTATAGATTTCCTTTCTGATCACGTAGTTCTCGTTGTGCCAACCAGAATGTGATAATCATCCAAACAGTCTCAGCCAATTGCTGGTATTGCCCCATTCTAGCTTCAACATTCATATTACCAGAGCCAACCGAATAATCAATGATCGCTTTGATGTACCTAATCTGACTCTTGAACTGCCCGCGCATAATCTCCGCTAAGTGCGGATATGCTCTACTTACTTCCAGAATATCTAGCTGAAGGAACCTGTACCGCTCGTACAATTGAAGCAAGGGAACCATCTGCCTGTGGATGTTCTCAATAGAAGGAATCATCTGCACGCTTTCAAGCATCACATTCCGTTCTTCAATGATACGGTCGTGGATTGCCTCCATCAACTCCTCTTTCTTCTTGAAGTGGTAGGTGAGGTTTCCGAGGCTCATTTCTAACTCATTCGCTAAGTCACGCATAGTCACACTTACAAAGCCTTTCGTGTTGAAAAGCTCTACAGCAGTATCTAAGATGCGTTCTTTGGTGGATGACATTAGTACGAGTAGACCATTTTACATGTTAATAATAGTACAAGTGTACTAATTATAATTTGAATGGTTGCGAAGATGTTTTCTCAAATTTGCGGAATGAAACAAATTATCTTTTTGCTGATTGTAGCGGTTGGACTAAATGCTTGCTCAAATAAGCTTTACGAAAGCAATTGGAAGAAGCCTGAATCAAAAACATCGGCATTCCGATTCTACGATACTGATTCTAAAATTAGATACAACGTAGAAAATGATGCGGAGCACCTTTACTTCACGTTCGATGTAATGGATCAACTCACGATTCAGAAAATCCTTACCACTGGGTTGAGATTATTTTTGGATGGTTCGGGCAAAAACAAACAAAAGCACGAAGTGCAGTTCCCTATTTATTCTGACAAAGTTCCTGTATCTGAACTTGAGCAGTACGGAAATGACTACGACCAAAGTATGCAGCTCGGGTCGGAGCGATTAAATCAGATGATACCTACAGATGGCTATCTTAAACTAAATGGCAAAACCGTTGCAATTTTTAATGGTTCAGAGACCAACGGTGTTTACGTGCATCTAAAATTTGACAGCACTCGGTCCTTGGTTTACACAGCCAAAATTCCGTTAGACTCAATACTGAATTCGCAAGACATCATTTCAATAGGGTTTGAGACGGGGGGATATGAAATGCCACAATCGGATCAGGTCTTGCAACAAGCAGATGTTACCCAGGCAAATCAAGGTGTTTCCGCTGGCGATAGAGCAATGGGTCGTGGTGGTTCAAATCCTTACGGAGTAAACACACCTGGCGGGAGCACGGCAGCTGGCACCGCATTGCGTAATTCTACCAGTTACAATAAGTATGTGGAACCCATTCGATTTTGGGTAAAGGTCAAAGTTGCTTCAAAAGCAGGAGTTTAAAGTAGTCCAATTGATTCCATTGCGTGGTTCATTCACTTGGTTGTGTTAAGAAGGAGAGCAGGTAGATTTGAACCTTAAAAAGTTGTTGAAAACTGTTTAAATTCCCTTATCAAATCAAGTCAGACCATTTAGCATTTGCTACATTTGATTCAATGCGTCCGTTATTATTCATATTCGTTAGCGTTATTCTCACTCTCAGTGCCTTTGGGCAAACTGCGGAAGATTTTTATCGCAAGGCGGAATCTAAAGCAGGAATGCAAGATTTTCGAGGTGCCCTTGCTGACCTAAACAAGGCCATTGAAATAGAACCGCGATTTATTAAAGCATTCAATTACCGAGGATACGTTAAGGACGAATTGGATGATTATTATGGAGCGCTTCAAGATTACAACATTGCAATTGCACTAAAAGGAGATTACAGTGATGCCTATGCTAATCGAGGACGAGCGAAAAGAAATTTGAGAGACTTTAATGGTGCAATTAACGACTACACAACCGCCATTGAGTTGAACCCAACTGAGATGAATTCCTATCTAGGAAGAAGTATTGCGCGGAAAGAAGTAGCAGATTATGCTGGAGCAATTAAAGATTTAGACGAAGCTGCAAAAATTGACCCAGCGTATGCTAAAACTTATACCATTAGAGGGGAGATTAAGTATTTAAGCGGTGATGTTGTTGGAGCCTGCGATGACATTTTAAAGGCTCAAAAACTAGGTTATATGGTTGCGATGGCCTCCTTCAACGATTACTGCGAAGACTAGCACGAATTTTCCAGTATTTACACCCGTTTCATTTCTTTAGATGAGTATTTTTGGCGAAACAAGCTAAAACATACATGTTGAGATTATTAGTCCTTTTTGCATTCGTATTTACTGCCCAAGCATCCATTGCTCAAACGGCCGAAGAATACTACACTACTGCCCTTGAGAAAATTGAAGACAAAAATTACCAGGAGGCAATTGAAGATTTGAATTCCGCAATTTCTACTGACAAGGAAAACACTAAATATTTGCTAGCTAGAGGCGAAGCCAAATTCAAAGTTGGTAAAGGAATTCTTGCAATACAAGACTTTAACAAGGTTATACAGATTGACTCTGAAAACAGCATGGCGTATGCATTTCGTAGCGCTATTTACGTTGAATTGAAAGATTACAAAGGGGCAATAGAAGATTGCAAAAAAGCGTTGGAAATTGACCCGAAAAACGAATTAGCATATGTAAGGATGGGAGATGCTTTTTTCTCACAAGAACCTGCCGATTATATTGAAGCTATGAAGGCTTACAATTACGCCATTAACCTTAACCCTAAGAACAAAACAGCGTTGCACAATAGAGCAGTGGCCAAAAAAGAACTTAAGGATTATTACGGAGCAATTGAGGACTGTAATAAGGCGATTATTCTTGATGCCGAATATGGTTCTGCTTATATGAATCGAGGTGTTTGCAAAAGTCTTTTAGGCGATACTCCAGGGGCTTGTATTGACTGGTATTTAGCCGGAGAAATGGGAGTTGCCGAGGCATCTGATTACATCTCTACCAGATGCAATCAATAGGATTGAATGAAGAGCTCTCAGGACTATATTATTGATGGTGATTTGAAATTTGAAAGTCAGGATTTTGATGGCGCAGCAAAAGACTACACATCTGCCATAAAACTTGACCCCGCCAATGCGGACATCCATTACAACAAAGGTTTAGCCGAATTTTTTAGAAAAAACATAAGCGTTGCTTATGAAGATTTCAGCCAGACGTTGAATTTAAACCCAAAGCATGAAGACGCTCTTTTTAATAGAGCGAGGATTGCTGCTATGTTGGGGTCCTATCAAATTGCAATCACGGATTACAACCATGCAATTGAGTTAAATGACGAAGACGCGGAATTGTTTAACAATAGAGGAGCGATTAAACTGCAAACTAAGGACTTAACTGGAGCCATCGCTGATTTCACTTCAGCATTAAGTATAAATCCCGCAGACGGAAAAGCATTTTACAACAGAGGCACTGCTTATTTGCAAAAGCACGATAATTTAAACGCCATTCAGGATTTTGCACAGGCGTACCAAAACGGTGTAATGCAAGCCAAAGAAATGCTGGTTTCGCTTCAGAATTAAATTGTTCAAATGACATTATTCAAAGCTAAACTCATTCTTATAATTTCAATTTGCCTAGGCATATTGACAATTCCGAGTTTGGCCTTATCTCAAACTTCGAAAGACAATTTCATACAGGGATTTTTGAGGATTAATCGTGGAGAAGATGCCCAAGCCATGCCTTTTTTCAATAAGGCAATTGAGCTTAAACCAGACTATTTTGAAGCGTATATGATGCGTGGTGCAACCTATATGAAATTGGGCGATTTCATGAATGCGATAATCGATTTTGACAAGGCTTTAGGACTCAATCCAACGATGATTAAAGCTTATAATTATCGTGGGTTTTGCTATCTGGAGAAAAACGATTTAACCAGAGCCATTAATGATTTCACTAAGGTTATTGAGCTTCAACCCGATTATGCGAATGCATTTGAAAGTCGCGCATATGCCTACAGTCTGAAACGGAAGTACAAACAAGCTCTAGAGGACTATGACCAAGCCATTACCATGAATCCGGAGTATCATGAAGCCTATCATCATAGGGCTATCACCAAACTGGCCATGGGCGATACCTCCAATGCAATATTGGATTTCTCTAAAGCCATTGAGTTAAAAGAAGATATGGCTCAATACCATAATGATATTGGTGTGGTTTACCTTAACCTAAAAGACACCAAAACAGCGCTTAAATACTTTTCTACCGCCATTAAACTGGATGAGAATATGGCCGTTGCATACCTAAACCGAGGCAAGGCAAAGTTGGAAATGGGTAAAAGCAAGTCATCTTGCAAGGATTTTGAACAAGCAGTTCTACTGGGCAATACCGAGGCTAAAGATTTGCTTGATGCCTATTGCTCCATAGAGGAAGAGGTCCCGTCAGACAAATCGGAAGAACCAGAGGAAAAGAAGTAATTTTCTTTTTCTAATACTCTTAGATAAATGAATTCCGAAATCCCTTTAGCCGAAAGGCTTAGACCAAATTCGTTAGACGAATATGTTGGACAACAACATTTGGTGGGAGAGAATTCTGTACTAAGAACGGCCATTCGTTCGGGACAAATTCCTTCAATGATTCTTTGGGGTCCACCAGGCACTGGAAAAACAACTTTGGCTCATATCATTTCACAAACCATGAATAGGCCATTCTTTAATCTAAGCGCCATTAATTCTGGGGTTAAGGACGTGCGAGATGTGATTTCAAAAGCTAAAGAAAAAGGGCTTTTCACAAATCAGGGAAAGCCGATTCTATTTATTGATGAGATTCATCGATTTAGCAAATCTCAGCAAGATTCTCTTCTCGGTGCTGTAGAAAAAGGGCTGGTAACGCTTATCGGAGCAACCACGGAAAACCCTTCGTTTGAAGTAATTTCCGCACTTCTTTCTAGGTGTCAGGTTTATATATTGAAATCGTTAGACAAAGACAATTTAGAGGCTCTACTAGAAACCGGAAGGCTAAAAATTCAGGCTGATTCGAATCGAAAAATTAAGATTAAAGAAAACGAAGCTTTACTGCGGTTTTCGGGCGGTGATGCCAGAAAACTGCTTAATAATTTGGAGTTAGTCGTTAATTCATCCGAAAAGAAAACAATTACGATTACCAATGCAATTACAATGGAATGTCTACAAAACTCCATTGCTTTGTATGATAAGAATGGCGAGAACCATTATGACATTATTTCGGCTTTCATAAAATCTATGCGCGGCAGTGACCCAAATGCCGCTGTTTACTGGCTAAGCAGAATGATTGCGGGAGGTGAAGAGCCAAAATTCATAGCTAGAAGACTTTTAATCCTTGCTTCAGAAGATATAGGTGCTGCAAATCCAACAGCTTTGGTTTTAGCAAACAGCTGTTTTCAGGCAGTAACTGTAATTGGATATCCAGAAGCGGAAATTCTTCTATCTCAAACGGCTGTCTATTTAGCCAACTCGCCAAAGAGTAATGCGACCTATGTAACGCTTAAAAAGGCCAAGAAACTAGCCGAAGAAACAGGCGATCTTCCCGTTCCAATGCATTTAAGAAACGCACCCACAAAGTTGATGGCGGAAATCGGTTATGGGCAAGAATACAAGTACGCACACGATCACGAAAAGAATTTTGTGGACATAGAATACCTGCCGGAGGAAATTTCTGGCCACAGGCTTTACGAACCTCAAAACAACCCTAGGGAGCAAGCAGACCGCAAGCGGCTAAAAGATTTGTGGAATTCTAAGTACGGCTACTAAAACGCTCGCAGAAGCCCCCATTTGTGGATATCTGTCACACTTATAACAGCTGTTGCAATTCCCCCAGTTCCGTATTCAATAAGTCGGCCTCCATAGGCTCCGGCTAATTGACTTAGTCCAGTATTGACGTCATATAAATCGAATGCAAAGGCTCCGACAATGAAATATATGGACCCAAGCATCGCTCCTATGGCGATTCCTCTGGTTATTGGAGATGAGGTGAACCCACCGTAATAGAATATTGCGTGTAGCACCAAATTAGACACCATTACCACAGAAAGTTGCATAAGCACTATGAGCTCCACAGAGAAATGCGACATAGTTATGCTAAGGTTGTTATCAAAAACGCCCCCAACGCTAAAAGCGGCAGAAATAAAGAAGATTACAAAAGAGGTAAGGAAATAGGAAATGAAAATTTTCTTCAATGAAATAGGATCCATGGTCTTTCGTATTTATTAGGGTTTATACAAAGTTGGTGGTGCTCCTACGGGATTATGAAGAACAATGTTTCTTTTTAGCTAATTGGAAGTGCGTCATATGTTGCAATTTCATTTGTTTTCCTACTTAACATCGCTACTCATTTAATCAACAAACTAAGAGCTCAAGCCTTCATTATTAAGTACTTTTAGCCTTCAGATACATGACTAGAGCTTCTAAATATTTCGGGATTTTTGTAACCGCCATGCTGCTGCTTAATAGCTGCAAGCAAGACCTAAACAACTCTAGTTGGGATGTGGACGTACTCGCTCCAGTTATTCACACCAGGCTGACCATGGCCGACCTGTTAGCTGACTCTTTACTAGTGGCCGATGCCGAAGGTGCCCTGCGTTTAAAAATTGAGACTCCTCTGATTGACCTTCCACTTGATTCAATTTTGCAAATTCCTGACACAACCGTTAAGGAAGCAATTGGACTGCCATTGCCCTTGAATAATGTTCAGCCAGGAACTCAAATTCCTATTCCCCTATCATCTGAGACGCAATACGACCTTGGTGAGCTAGCGCTTAGTTCAGTTGTTTTACGAACCGGACGTTTGCGATTGAGGGTTAAAAGCATTGTTGGAACTGCTGTAGATTTTACCTACATAATGCCAACTGCTTCTCTGTTTGGCAATGCGTTTTCCACAAGCCAAACGGTGCCTGCTGGATCTGTTGCTGACACCGCTTTTCTAGAGGTTGAATTTGATTTGAGCGGCTACCACATTGATTTGACCGGAGCTTCTGGAACAGGTTTTAATACTCTTCTAACCGATTACATTATAAGTACTGCGGTAGAAGGAAATGTGGTTTCGTTACCAGCAAATCCTAATAAATTTTTCTTTTTAGAATATTCTTTTTTGGATTTAGTACCAGATTATGGCGCTGGATATTTCGGTCAGCAAGCTACAAATGTGGAGGATGAAAATTCTGAGATTGATGTTTTAAACCGTATTACTGAAGGTCAGATGATTCTTGATTCGGTGACAATTGGACTGAGTATAACAAATGGCGTGGGAGCTGATGCCAGATTCAAATTAGTTGAACTTAAATCAATTAATACACGCCAAAACTCCAACATTAGTCTTTCTCATCAACTTGTTGGAGATAATATTTTGCTTACCAGAGCTCAAGATCCGACTGGAAACGCAGAAGATGTTGTTGCGTCTGAGGCCAATTACGTTTTGAATAACTCGAACTCCAACATCAAGGAGTTCATTCAAAACTTACCAGACCAGCTCGGCTTCACCTTTTCGTTTGACTTAAATCCGCTTGGAAACATCTCATCAGGAAACGATTTTTTCTATTACGACAGACCGTTTCAGGCTATTATGGACATTGACATTCCATTACGAACTACGCTGACCAATCTTACTTTGGTAGACACATTACCTTGGAATCTGGCGGAAAGCGGTGTAGTTGACATTGTGAATAGTGGAAGTTTCACTCTGATTGCGCAAAATGGGTTTCCTTTAGAAGGAATGGTGGAATTGATTTTACTTGACGAGAATAAGCAAGAATTGGCAACCCTCGTTGCCCCATCAACCATTGCAGCCCCCCCTCTTGATGCTGACAATAAAGTAATATCAGAACTGGAGTCTAGAATTCAGATACCAGTTGCTGCAAGTACCGCAGATGCTTTACCGGAAGTTCGATTTATACACATTATGGTTCGGTTCAATACGCAAAACCAGCCGGATTTAATTGAATTCTATGACACGTACGGCATAGACCTAAAACTTATCGGGAATTTCAATCTCAACTTTGGTCCTTCTTCTCTGTGAAAAACTGGATTTTAACATTATTCATTGCCTCCTACTCGGTTTGCAGTTTTGCGCAGTTTGACAATACTGTTTATTCTGACTGGACAACTGGCTATTCCGTTGGGACATTTGGCAGGTATCAAGCTAGCACTAATGCCATAACGACCAATCTACTTT
Source organism: uncultured Flavobacteriales bacterium (assembly GCA_937900875.1). GTDB lineage: Bacteria > Bacteroidota > Bacteroidia > UBA10329 > UBA10329 > UBA10329. Next base: position 45,213 of record CALCGD010000245.1, on the reverse strand, counting down.
GGAAGGGTTATCAGGGTAAGTTTTTAGATCGAGATTTAAGAAAGAAAGTAAGTGGGCTTCATGGCAAATCCAATAGGCTTGGTGCCGATTTGGATTATGGAATTTACGCACGTCATATACCAGATAGCACGAAAGGAATTGGCTGGTTTATTAACGTAGCAGACAGAACACACATTAACGCACGTTACCCGAAACATCTGTTTGATTTGGCAATGTTTGGCAACGCCATGTTTGCAGGCGAGTCGGCCGTTCTCGCACCAATAGATATTAACCTCTTTATGTACACTCAATATGAAGTTGGGATATTAAAAACTATAGCTAGGCCGAAGGGTAAATGGAATATAGGTTTTGGTGTTTCGCTACTTACAGGTAAAAAGAACTTGAGTCTGAGCATTGAGCAGGCCGATTTGTATACCGACCCTGATGGTGAGTATTTGGATGGTGAAATTCATGGCAACCTGAAATCTTCTTCTTTGGCAAGTTCTCAATACTTTGATGCAAATGGAATCGGTTTTAGTACATCATTGCATGTGGCTTATTCCTCTGGCAAATTCGGAATTCGGTTTGAGGCTGATGACATTGGACTGATTAGTTGGAGTAAGGGATTAAAAGAAACTGACTTGGATTCCGTTTTTCGTTTCGAAGGAGTTGATGTCAACTTGTTTTCTGCGGATGGTGGAGCTTTTTCTTCAATCAACCTGGATAGCGTGGTGAATGGCTTTGCGACACAAATTGTTGGCAGCAGTTATTCAACAATGCTAGCTGGAAGAATTGGTTTTGAGGGCGATTATCAGCTTAATGCCAAAAACTGGAAGCTATACGCTGGAGTTCAATACCGAATAGCACCCGGTTTTATCCCATACGCATATATCGGAACCAACTCTCCTTTAGGTAAGGGATTTTCGATTGATGGAAGGGTAGCTTTTGGCGGATTTGGGAGCTGGCATCTTGGCCTCGAGGTTAAAAAGAAGTTTGCAGATATTGTTCAAATTAGAGTTGGAACTAGAAATCTTGAAGGGTACGTTTTACCTATGATTGGCACTTCGCAAAGTGCCTACATAGGAATTAGTGCTTTCTTCTAATCTCCAAACTTTCAGTTAGCGCATTACTGGTTTAGCTTCACTGCTTTTCCTGTGGCTAAAATCAATCTTCCGCTAATTATCTGATAATAGTAAATGCCACTTTCCATCGACTCAAAATTGAGTTGAGTGGCAGTTGACGAAACTGATTGCTCATAAACCAACTGTCCAACAGAATTATAAATCTTCACTTCGGGATTGTCCGATAGATTCTTCATCAAGCCATCAAAATTTTGAACGAATAGAGTCGGAAAATCATCACCAAACGGGTTTGGTCCGATGCTGACATCATAAGTACTTCCGTCAATTTCAATCTCGTCTAAACCCAATTCCGGACCTACAGAAATGCCCAAATTATCTGCCCTAACTAAATAGACATCATCAAATCGGTTCAAATAACCTTGTGTGTTTCCAACCATCACGTACCCTCCATCAGAACATAATTTTACATCATAAAAACGGTCATCTTCCGCGCTACCGTGCCCCCGAGCAACTCCATTCCAAATTCCGTCAGCTCCAATTCTAATGATTCTACCATCTTCTAAACCCGCGCCACCTTCGGTAAAATACCCAACCGCAGTAATGTTGGCCGTAATAGGCTCAATCATCACATCCAACCAGTAATTATCGCCCGTATGCGGGTCGTGCCGTGTCCATTGCTGCGTTCCGTCCTCTTTTATCACAATGAAGTCTGATTTGCCTGGTGTATTGTTAAACGTCCCACCGGCAAGTACGTAACCTGCATCTGGAGTTACAGCGACAGCGTAGCAGAAATCGTCTTCAGGCCCTCCGAATGTTTTTGTCCAGAGGGTATCACCAAACTCATCAGTTCTAACTACATACATATCCTTTTTTCCTGCACCAAAAGATTCTGTGTGTCCTGCCAAATAGAATCCACCATCTGCAGCCAAAGCGATTGACTCTCCGCTTTCTTCAGCAATTCCCCCGTACGTTTTTGTCCAAAGAGTATCCCCATCGCTGTTTATTCTGATGAGATAATAATCCCCTTCTCCAGTACTGTAAGTAGTTCCGAATAGAGCATACCCTCCGTCAGACAGTACGGCAGCTTGGCGACAAAAATCCCATTCATCAGTTCCGTAAGAATTGGTCCAAATTGTATCACCATTAAGTGTGGTTTTTATGGCATAAAACTGATAGCTATTGTTTGGACTTTCAGTATTTCCAACAATTATCAGATTATTATCGATTCCGAGTTGCATAGATTCAGCTTGATCTGCGTACTGGTCTCCGTAATATTTGCGCCATTCTTCATACCCGTTGGAATCCGTTTTAATGAGCATAACCTGTCCACTTTCAAGACCAAAACTTCCTGTGGTACCTGCAACCAAATAGCCACCATCTGGCGTTGGTATTACCTCGGCACCAAAATCGTAGCTATTACCACCATAAACGCGCGTAAATAGGTTTTGCCCAATAGCTGATTCAAACATGAACAGCGCAATGACAAATGATAGAAAAGTAGCTTTCAGTCTCATACAAACAAAGAACAGATTTTATAGTCAGAATAAAAATGGATTGCTCTCAATTCAACCAAAACGAGTGAATAATTCCGCCTCGTGTGTGGCCAAAAACATGGCACTGTATTTTTCCATCGTCCATTACATCAAGCCTCATAAACCCATAATTGAGGTCATTCATGTACTTGGCTTCATACTTATCTCCCGAAAGAGTAGATCTTTTGCTACCTGAACCGCTCACCAAAAAGTGATTGTTTTCTTTTTTGAGATACTGCAAATTGTGGTCGTGACCAGAAACGTACAAAACGCCTTCATATTGGTTGAGAACATTCAGGATCCTATTTCTAATTCTCTTGTATCTAGGTTGAGGAATGTCTTGCACCATCGCTCTATTAAGCCCCATTAATCCGAACAATTGAAATGGAGGAATCCAATTTAAAATGAATCGAAATGGCTGTTTCGCAGACCCATGATGACCATTGCTATACATTGGATGGTGAGCAGCTACGATGGTCAGCCTACCTTCAGTAATTGACATTTTAATCAAACTATCAAGTCGTTCTAAAAAACGCTCTTCCATTCTGCGTTTATTCAATCCATCTTCGGTTGGGACTTTATGGAAAAACTGGTCTTGCAGCCACCATTGAATGTCGATGGCAATAAGGTTGTAATTATGTTCTGGCACAGATTCCATAAGCGGACCTGGCAATCCATCCTTTGGCAAGAAAACATGACCAGAATCGTTCTTAATTGATTTGTGAGTTTGATAATAGGATTCCACGAATTCTGCTTCTTTCTTCACCAACCAATGGCCTTTCCACCTTCCGGCTTTCCAATCATGATTTCCTGGAACCCAAAAAACGTAGCCTTCATGCTCTTGTGTTCTTTCTAACTGAGAAAGTAACTTCAATTCGGATAATCTCTGTTTCTTTTTCCCGTCTTTTCCTTCAAGGCCAGCGGGATAAATGTTATCGCCCAAAAACAGAACAGAACTGTTGGAATTCTGATTCAGTTCGTCTTCCAACATGCGTAAAGCAGGGCCAGGTAATGTGTCTTTACCAGCATCTCCTATTAGATAAATAGAGTGTTTTACTTCTTGAGACTGAACCCCGAGGTGAACAAGGAACACCAGAGGAATGAATGCTAATATTTTACTCACCGCTTAGCACCTTAAATTCTGTCCTTCTATTATTGGCTCTTCCTTCTGACGTGTCATTCGTATCCATGGGCTGCTCTTCCCCATAGCCCTTAAATTGAATACGTTCTGCGAGTATGCCGGCATTAATCAAATATTCTCTAACTGATTTAGATCGATTTTCAGATAGAAGTTGATTACTTTCTGGTTTACCAACATTATCGGTGTGTCCACCTATCTCAATCCTAATAGTTGGATTATTGTTCATGAATGCCACCAATTTATTAAGCTCCACTTGAGATTCGGGTAATAAGTCGTAGGAGGCTGTTTCAAAAAATATGTTCTTGAGAACCACTTTCTCTCCATACTTTATGGGCTGCAATGGAACATCCATTTTATATGGCTTGCTTAAATCTTGCTCTTTAGGGAGCGAGAAATGCTCAGAGTAAAACAGATAACCATCTTTAGAAACATTTAGAGCGTATTCATGGTCAACAGGAAGCGTCACGAGAAATCTACCATCTATTTTATCTGAACTTGATCTTATAACAACTTCTGAAGTGGCTAAATCGATTAGTTCAAACTCTGCACCAAGCGGTTTGTTAGTCACCTTATCTTTCACTTTTCCTTTCACGTATGTAACTCTTGTTGGTCTAGCGGCTTCGTACAACTTAAACGAGTAGATATCATACTTCCCAAATCCGCCCGTCCTATCAGAACTGAAATAAGCGTTCTCGCCACTTGCCGCTACAAATAAGCCTTGTTCGTCATTCCAAGTATTAATCGGATATCCTAAGTTTTGAGGAACCGACCAACTTCCATCTGGATTCATCCGGGTTACAAAAATGTCTTTCTCGCCCATTCCAACGTGCCCATCAGATGTGAAATAAAGTGTCTTACCATCTGGATGGATAAATGGAGTTTCTTCAGCAAAAGGCGTATTAATTACATCTCCTAGATTACGTGGTACGGTCCACTCGTTGTTTGGTGCCAAATGGGTCACCCAGATGTCTGTATTTCCTAAACCTCCCGCGCGATTGCTGACGAAATAGAGCGTTTTGCCATCGGCAGAAATGCTTGGCTGACTTTCCCACTTAGATGAATTAACAGGAGAGTCTAAATTGACTGGTTGCCCCCAATTTTTTCCATTTCTTAAGGACATGTAAATGTCGCAGCTACCTTTTCCGCCTTTGCGATTACAACCTATAAAGAATAGTTGTTTTCCGTCCGCAGTTATGGTTTGAGCTCCTTCATTATCGTCTGTATTAATTGGCTGACCAATATTAAGAGCCTGAGTCCAATTTTCTTCTTCGGCATAGCTAACATAGAAGTCTTCTTGCATATCCATGCCAACGGCCTTTCGTTCATTTCTGGTAAATACCAGTGTTTGTTCATCTGCCGTTAGCACTGGGAAATACTCGTAATTGGAAGTGTTTACCGTTGCTCCTAAATTTTTAGGTTCAAAAGGGACTGGCGATTCTTTGGCGACTATACCGAATTCCGCATTTTTCATCGACCATTCTGCATCTTCCCTAATTTTGGGATTGACTCTTTTTTTGGTCATAAAAACTTTATAGTTGGAAAGCGCGCTTCTATAATCACCAGTTTTAAACTGAACATCTGCTAATTGTTTGTAGGATGTGGCTAAGAAATCCGGGTCTATATCAACAACCTTTTGGTAAGCGACAATGGCGTTTTCCAAATCGCCCATATCTGCGTAGCAATCTCCGGTAACCGCATAGGCCTCAATGAAGTTTTCATCAGCCTTAATGGCTTTTTCCAATATTTCTATTGCTTCAGGCCCGCGTCTACTGTTGTAGTACTTAAGCGCTTCTTCAAAATGCTTAATGGCTTTTTTAGATTTGGTAGTGTACTTCATTTGGGCACTAGTATCTATTGCCAAAAGACACAACATCAAAATCATCAAACCACTTATTTTCCTAAGCATATCTTAAGGTATGTTCATGTACTTATGAGATTGCAACGAAACGTTCCATCTTGGGTTTTTCATAACATAATCAACAATCAAAGGCATCATTTCGTTGCGTTTGCTCCATTCTGGTTGAAGATAGAGCACACAATCTTCGGAAACCTTAGAAGCATGAGTGTTAGCCCATTCAAAATCGTGCCTATTATGAATTATCATTTTCAGCTCATTGGCCTTAGAATAGTATTCATTCTTAGGCGGAGCCGTTTTTTTGGGAGAAAGGCAAACCCAATCAAATTGTCCGGAAAAACTGTGCGCTCCCGATGTTTCTACATGTACTTGAATATTCCTATCGGATAAACTTTTGGTAAGATGGGTCAAATTAAACATAAGAGGCTCGCCTCCAGTTATAACCACCGTACTTGATGGCTGAGCGGTTGCATCGTGAACCACAGATGAAACTTTAATCAACGGATGTTTCGATGCATCCCAACTTTCTTTCACATCGCACCAATGGCAACCCACATCACACCCACCTATTCTGATGAAATAAGCCGCTTTACCCGTATGAAACCCTTCGCCTTGTATAGTATAAAACTGTTCCATAATTGGTAAAACCACACCTTTACCCAACAAGTCAGACATCTCCGATGTTAGCTCCAATACTTTCATGTCGCTAAAGTATTGGATAATGGTAAGCTGAAATAATTTATCTCTATTTAGAACCTTTGCAATTTAATACCGTAACCGCCTCCATACCCAAAGATGAAGTGAGTACCATAGACCAGTATTTTGATATTGACCGTATGATGTCGGAGAACGAGCTATTGCTTGCCTATCGAGATCACATTACAGAATCGACTGTACAGCAATTACTGTCAATCACCGAACTCAAGCTTGTGCAATCAGGCGAAGACAAAAAACTTCGAAAGCGAGTTTTCAATATTCTAGTAGAATGTCTTCAAAACATAGTAAACCATGCCGAGCAGACGAATGAGGATAGCGTGGCGAGTTTACTTCTAATTGGGCGCCATAACTCAGATTTCTTCATTGTAACTGGAAATAGAATTCGCAATTCGAAAATTTCAGCTTTAGAGGCAAAAATTGAGGAAATAAACAGCTGGGACCACTCTGACATGCGTGAGATTTATAGTTCAAAGCTTGGGAAATCAGAATACTCCGAGAAGGGAGGGGCTGGCTTAGGGCTACTAGACATTTACAAACGCAGCGGGAGAAAACTTAAGTATACAATCCAACCTGTTAATGATGAGGTGAGTTTTTTGAGTTTTCACATATCAATTGGTGCTGAAGATTGATTGTTGGAAATAAAAAAAGCGCCCGACAATTGTCAGGCGCTTTATTCAATTGGTTAGAAATATGGGACTACTTCCCTATCGAGTTTAAACTTCCTGTTTCACCAAAAAGTTCTCTAGATTTCTTGTTGTAGGCCTTTGCCGCTTCTTCCGCAGTGTCGAAAAACCCAAGGTTATGAGCTTTACGTTCGTGATATATCACTGCTCTAAAGCGGCTTTTTTCTTTAGTAACACCTCTATATCCGGTCTTACTTTTAAAGTTTTTCATTTGACGTCTAAGTGTATTCATGGTCACCCATTCTAGGTTTTCCAATGTTACGTTTAACACATCTCCATCGATAAATCGCACGAAAAGCTTTTTGTCGCTTTCTGGCTTTTCCACAAACTTTTCAGCTACATATTTATGCAGGTAGATTGTTTCATACACAGGTCCTTTTTTAGTGGTAATACAACGTTGAAAAACGCCATAACCATTAGAGTGTGCTCGTAAGTTGTCTAGAAACTTGATTGACATCAGGTATTCGTTAGCCTGAATATCATCATGTGTTTTTTGATCTAGAACAGCATACTTATCATCTCTATTCTTGAGTTTAACTTTAACTGACATGGTTTTGATATTTAATATGGGTTACTCTATTCTTTCTAGCTAATAATGTATTTTGTAATAATGCTGCAATTGTCATTCTTCCTACTCCTCCTGGCACTGGTGTTATATAAGAGCACTTTGATTCAACCTCATCAAACTTCACATCTCCTTTTAACACGTAGCCTCTAGAATTTGTTGAATCTTCCACTCGTGTGATACCAACATCAATCACAACCGCACCTTCCTTCACCATATTGGCTGTTACAAATTCTGCCTTGCCCAATGCAACAATTAAAATGTCTGCCTGTTTGGTAAACGCTTCTAGATTTTTGGTTCTGCTATGACATAATGTTACCGTACAATTGCCCGGGTTGCTATTTCTACTTAACAGATTTGCCATTGGCGTACCTACTATATTGCTTCTACCGATAACAACGCAATGCTTACCACTTGTTTCAATATTGTAACGTTTCAGCAGTTCAATAATACCCATAGGAGTTGCTGAAACAAACGTTGGCAATCCTAAAACTAGTTTCCCGACATTTATGGGATTAAAGCCATCAACATCTTTTTCTGGAACCACTCTTTCTGTAACACGCTGTTCATTTATGTGCTTAGGTAAAGGTAACTGAACAATTAATCCGTCAATTTCAGCATTGTTATTGATGGCGTCAATTTCCTTCAACAACTCTTGCTCTGTAACATTTTCAGAGAGTCTTACCAAAGTTGAACTGTATCCTATTTTCTCACAAGACTTCACTTTGCTAGCTACATAAGTCTCACTTGCTCCATCACTACCTACGAGTATGGCTGCTAAGTGAGGTGGCCGATGCCCGTTAGCAACAAGCTGCCTTACGTCTTCAGCTAGTTCTGCCTTAACCTCGTCTGATATTTTCTTTCCGTCTAGTAGCACTATTCAAAAACACTATACAAATGTATAACACTCAATTCACAATTCCTACGTGTTTCACGTAATAGCTATCAACCAATGTTAATAACCGTCATATTAAAGACGTCTAAATTTACCCAACTATCTCTTACCAGGCATGTTGCGCATCATGTTTTTCATTGCGCCTTTGTTGGAAAACATGCGCATCATCTTCCTGCTTTCTTCAAACTGCTTAAGAAGGCGGTTCACATCTTGAATCGTTGAACCACTTCCGCCAGCAATTCGTTTTCTTCTACTGCCATTGATAAGTTGCGGGTTTTCGCGCTCTAATGGCGTCATGGACCCAATAATCGCTTCTACTTGTTTGAACGCGTCATCATCAATATCTACATCCTTCAAAGCTTTGCCCATTCCCGGAATCATTCCCATCAAATCCTTCACATTACCCATTTTCTTAATCTGATTGATCTGATCAAGAAAATCATTGAAGTCGAAGGTATTTTTGGCAATTTTCTTCTGAAGTTTTCGTGCCTTTTCTTCGTCAAACTGTTCTTGTGCACGTTCAACAAGCGAAACCACATCGCCCATACCAAGAATACGGTCGGCCATACGGTCTGGGTGAAAAATATCTAGCGCTTCTAGCTTTTCGCCAATACCAACAAACTTGATGGGTTTATTGACTACAGAACGGATAGAAAGTGCTGCCCCACCTCGCGTATCACCATCTAATTTGGTAAGAACCACGCCATCAAAATTCAACCTGTCATTGAAAGCTTTTGCGGTATTTACTGCATCTTGCCCGGTCATAGAATCGACCACAAAAAGAGTTTCCTGCGGTTTAATTGCCTTATGAACGCGGTCTATCTCGTTCATCATTTCCTCATCCACCGCCAAACGACCCGCAGTATCCACGATAACTACATTGTGATTGTTAGCCTTTGCGTATTTTATCGCGTTTTCGGCAATAGAAACCGGATTCTGGTTTCCTTCTTCTGTATAAACTGTAGCGCCAACCTGCTCTCCAAGAACCTTTAACTGATTAATGGCAGCCGGTCGATAAACATCGCAAGCAACCAACAATGGATTCTTTTGACGCTTGCTCTTTAAGAACAACGCTAGTTTTCCAGAGAATGTGGTCTTACCAGAACCTTGCAAACCTGCTATCAGAATTACAGCTGGGCTTCCTTCTAGATTCACATCAACGGATTTTCCACCCATCAATTCACCTAGTTCATCTTTGGTGATTTTCACCATTAACTGACCTGGTTTAACTGCAGTCAATACGTCTTGTCCAAGCGCTTTCTGCTTTACTCGTTCAGTAAATTCTTTAGCAATTTTGAAGTTAACGTCAGCATCAAGCAAGGCGCGCCTCACTTCCTTCATGGTTTCGGCTACGTTGATTTCCGTAATCTGACCTTCGCCTTTCAGGGTTTTAAACGCCCTGTCAAATTTCTCTGTTAAATTCTCGAACATTGATTCTGATTTTGAGGCCGCAAAGATAACTTCCGTGCGGCATTTTTACCAATTACATTCTATCTGGCATTGTTACTCCAAGCAATCGCATTGCTGAAGCAATTACCTGGGCGGTAAGAGACGATATTGCTAATCTTAGCGCCTTTACCTTTTCGTTTTCTTCAATTAGAATGGGACATTCATGATAAAACGTGCTGTACTCTTTTGCCAACTCGTATGTGTAATTAGCAATTACGGCCGGGCTATACTCCTCCCCTGCCAGTTTAATTGTTTCTGGATATTGACTGAGAAGTTGAATAAGAGAACGTTCATGCTGGTTGATACTTTCCAAACTTGGAACATCAAATCTGTCCAATTCAGCCTTTCTTAGTACTGATTTAATTCTAGCATGAGTGTACTGAATAAAAGGGCCAGTATTTCCCTGCATATCAATACTCTCTGCAGGGTCAAACAGCATTCTTTTTTTGGGGTCAACCTTCAGCATAAAGTATTTGAGAGCTCCTAGACCAAGCATTTCAAAAAGTGCATTAGCATCTTCATCAGCCATGCCATCTAGCTTGCCCTTTTCTTCTGACTGAGCTTTGGCTGTTTCCACCATTTCATCCATCAAATCATCTGCGTCAACCACAGTTCCTTCACGAGATTTCATTTTACCTGTTGGCAAATCAACCATTCCGTAAGATAGGTGGTAACAGTTTTTTGCCCAGTCGAAACCTAGTTTTCCAAGAATTAGAAACAAAACCTTAAAGTGGTAATCCTGCTCATTTCCAACTGTGTAAATAAGCTGATTCAACTCTGGCCAATCTGTATATCGCAATTTGGCGGTACCTAAATCCTGAGTCATATATACGGCAGTACCGTCCGAACGCAGAAGTAATTTCTGATCCATCCCGTCATCCGACAAATCGCACCAAATAGAACCATCTTCTCTTTTCTCAAAAATGCCTTGCTGCACGCCAGCCTCTACCAAATCTTTACCTGTCAGATAAGTGTTACTCTCATAGTAAAGCTTGTCGAAATCAACGCCTAAACGGTTGTATGTTTCATCAAACCCTTCATACACCCAACCGTTCATTTTCTCCCAAAGAGAATGAACTTCCTTATCACCTGCCTCCCACTTTTGAAGCATCTCTCGCGCTTCTAAAATCATTGGCGCTTCTGCCTTGGCCTCATCTTCAGTTTTACCTGAATTAATTAATTCTGTAATTTCAGTTTTGTACTGTTTATCAAACGCTACGTAATACTTCCCCACCAACTTATCTCCCTTAAGCCCAGTAGATTGTGGAGTTTCACCTTTAGCGTACTTCTGCCATGCCAACATGCTTTTGCAGATATGGATTCCTCGGTCATTTATTACTTGGACTTTCTGCACGTTATGGCCGTTGGCTTTGAGAATTTCAGCTACAGAATATCCTAATAGGTTGTTTCTTATATGACCTAAGTGGAGTGGTTTATTTGTGTTAGGCGAAGAATATTCGACCATTACATTTCGGCTTTCTTTTCCAGTTGAATAAAAACCATAATTCTCTTTTTGGCAAATGTCGTTCAGCGCATTTACCCAGTACTTTGAGGTAAATGAAAGATTTAAGAACCCTTTCACAACATTGAAAGACTCAAGGTATTCAACGTCTTTAACGAGTGCTTCTCCAATAGCCTGCCCTGTCTGTTCTGGCGAGCCTTTGCTGATTCTTAACAGGGGAAACACCACCAAAGTCATATCGCCTTCAAAGTCCTTCCTGGTTTTTTGAAGTTGTAATTGTTCCTCTCCAACCTCAGCTGAGTACAACTGAGAAATTACCTCCTGTATGCTTTGAACTAACGATTTACTCACGTCTCCGAAATTTTTGTGCAAAGCTATAATAGATGATGTAAGGGTTTACGACCAATTAAGCCCGACAACTTGACTAATTTCGCCACTTAAATCATAGAATTATGAGCAAGGATATTCACGTTTCATCTGAAGTTGGAACTCTTAAAAGGATGATTATTCATAGTCCAGATGCAGGAATTGGCAAGATTGCCCCCCGTATGATGGAAGATTTACTCTATGACGATATCGTGTACTTGGATAAGATGCGCGAAGAGTACAACCAATATTTGAGTGTGCTTCTATGGTTTCTGGACCCTGAGGTTATTCGTAATCGAGATAAAAACGACCCTGACTTTTTCAAGCCAACAAAAGCTGGGTACCTACAATCTGATAAAGTGATGGATGCTGAGTATTTGCTAATGCAAGTGCTTAAAAATGATCTTGCAAAGCAATTATTGGTTTCCGCTGTTTGCGCGATGGAAAAATGCGATTTCGAGACGCAAATGCTCCTCATGAAAATGGACGAACAAACGCTGACGCGAACGCTTATTTCTGGTGTTTGGATTTACGAAGGAGAAGAAGATTACCTCTTTGCACCTCTTCCAAATTTCATTTTCACTAGAGACATCGGAATAGTAATAAACGACCATCTGCTACTAATAAAAGCGGCTGAAAAAGGCCGTACACGAGAAGCTTTACTCATCAAATACATCGCCTACTTCCACCTTTTTGGAGATGAAGCAAAATGGGACGATTACAGTTTTTCGGACAGGGTGATTGAGTTGGAAGACAACGAGTACTTCTTTTTAACCGATTCGTACAGTCAAGAAGAGCAACAAGTGAGTATTGAGGGTGGTGACGTAATGATGATTAGCCCGCGCCATTTGTTGGTTGGATTGAGCGCCAGAACTACCCAGAACGCCATTCATCAGCTAACCACTCAGCTTTTTAAGCGCAATTTGGTGGACAAGGTGTCGGTTGTGAATATTCCAGCAGAACGAGCTTATATGCACATCGATACAATTTTTACGATGATTAAGCGCGATTCCTGGGTGGTGTATGCCCCTTTCACTCGAGATGCTATTACGCTTTCGACAGAAGAAATTGACTTCCGTAAAATGCTTGATGATGAGATGGAAACGCCCGAAGAACAGGTTTACGTAACCCAGTTTATACGGAAGCAAAAAGCCGATGGGTTTAAGGTTGAAATGAAAGAGTTCGATTATTTGGACGACCTTCTTACATCAGTAAGTAAGGATGATTTCGGTTGCAAAACCGTAAACATTATTCCTAATGCGAACGGAAAGTTTCCTTTTACAGAACGAGAACAATGGACCGACAGCTGCAACTTTTTAGCTATTCGAGAAGGCGTAATTATTGGATATGACCGTAATGTTTACACCAACGCTAATCTTCAAAAACGAGGTTTCAAAATTATAAAGGCAGAGGAATTCAATGCTAAAATGGATGCAGGCGCAAAGCTGGAAGATCTAATTCAAGGCGATACACTTATTACCCTGCCTTCCGCTGAGCTTTCTAGAGCACGCGGAGGAACGCATTGTATGAGTATGCCATTATTGCGCGAGAACATTTAGATATGGCAAAACAAAACACATCTCATCTTTTGATGATTCGGCCTATTGCGTTTGAAATGAATGCAGAGACTGCCTTAGACAATCATTACCAACAAGAAGTTGATGGTTTGAGTGATGCTAAAGCTCAAACTCAGGCGCTCGAAGAATTCGACAATTTTGTCATAAAACTTCGGCAGGTAGGAGTAAATGTGATAGTAGTTGAAGACACTCCTAATTCTAAAACGCCAGATTCTATTTTTCCAAATAATTGGATTTCAATGCATGGTAATGGCACTGTAGTCCTTTATCCAATGTTTGCACCAAATAGAAGGAAAGAAAGAAGAATGGATGTTCTCGACATTCTGAAAGACAACGGATTTAGGGTCGATGCAATACTGGACCTATCTCCTGCGGAAAACGATGGCCGTATATTAGAAGGCACAGGGAGTTTAGTTCTTGACCACGAAAACAGCGTTGCTTATGCTTGCCTTTCTCATAGGACCAATGTCGATGAGTTGGCTAACTGGGCCAAACTAACAGATTATAAGACCGTGAGTTTTCACGCACTTCAAGATGTTGAAGGAGAGCTATTGCCAATTTATCATACCAACGTAATGATGAGTGTTGGCCAAGAAATAGCCATTGTGTGCGCTGATTGTATTAAGGACGAGACAGAGCGAAATCTGGTCATCGATTCTTTAAAAGAAGCAGGAAAAGAAATTGTTTTGATTTCAGAAGACCAGAAATCAAGTTTTGCTGGAAATATGCTACAGGTAGTGAATGATAAAGACGAACATATTCTTGTTATGTCTACCCAGGCATTTGAAAGTTTGAGCACCGAGCAAATTGAAACCATTGAAAAGACCAATCGAATTCTTCATAGCTCGTTAGAGACTATTGAAACTCTTGGTGGAGGAAGCGCCAGATGCATGATGGCTGAGGTTTTTCTACCCGAATTTTAAGAACTGATTCCGCTTCTGTTTCGCGGCCCTTATTTCTAAAGGAGTCTCAGTCAGTCTTCTATCGTCATTCCTGAAGAAGACCCGTTGCCGAACAATTCAAACGTTTTACTGCTGTCTGTTTTAGAGTCAATTAATTTCATGACAATAGTTGTGTCGTCCTTCCAGCGAAAGAAACCCTCGGAATACTCGGTTTCTCCAGCAAGAATGGCGTGATAATCTTTGAGATTTCCACCGTACGAATGATAGTACGTTAAGTCGTACATATGGAATTCAGGGGAACCAGAGTCAAACGCCACGACATCGCCCTCTTTGGCATTAATCAATTCCGCTTTGGCTCCAGCCTCTACCATTCGTATATCTAATGGCGACCATTGATCTGATTCAGTTTGGCAGCCAAAACTGAAGAGGATTATTGCTAGAAGAGTATTCTGGTTGATTTTCATAGACTCGCTGTTTATGCCTCAATCCAAGTTACGGTTTCTTACCTCTTTTTCAACTCAAAAATGTCCTTTCTTCTATCGCGTAAGTTTCGCACGCTACCAAATTGATTCAATTCTCGAAGTAGATCGATGTCTACATCTGCGATTAAAATCATTTCTGTATTTGGCGTGGCTTCAGCTTTAATTCCGTTTGCCGGAAACGAGAAATCGCATGGTGTAAATACCATTGACTGTGCATATTGAATATCCATATTATGGACCTTTGGCAGATTACCTACGCTACCCGCAATGGCTACATAACACTCGTTCTCAATTGCCCTTGCTTGAGCACAGTTTCTTACTCTAGAATATCCGTTCTGGGTATCTGTTAAGAATGGGATAAATAGAATGTCCATTCCTTCATCTGCAAGCAATCTACTCAACTCTGGGAATTCAGAATCATAACAAATGAGTATTCCAATTTTTCCGCAATCCGTGTCAAATGCTTTCAGCTGATTTCCGCCCTGCATTCCCCATACTTTAGCTTCATCTGGCGTTACATGCAGCTTTTCGTAGCGCTCCATTGTGCCATCTCGTCTACATAAATAGCCTACATTATAGAGTAAGTCGTCCCGAATTTCGGGCATGCTACCGGTTATAACATTGATGTTGTATGAAATGGCTAATTCAGAAAATTTCTGTACGATATTTGCTGTATGCTTGGCTAGTTCTCGTATAGCCTCAGATTCGGACATGTGGTTATTCTCGGCCATCAACGGTGCATTGAAAAACTCAGGAAAAAGCGCAAAATCTGACCGATATCCCGAAACTGCATCAATGAAATACTCCGCCTGTTGCATTAACTCATCAAAATCCGAATAAAGTCGCATTTGCCACTGCACCAGTCCAAGACGAATAATTTTCTTGTTAACCGCTGCACGCATGCTCTTTTTCTCGTAATAGATATTGTCCCATTCAAGAAGAACGGCATACTCCCCAGAAGCCGCATCGCCTTCCAAGTAACCTTTCATGATTTTGTGCGGGTGAAAATCATTCGACATCTGAAAATTTAACACTGGGTCGTGAATCTCTCTACGCTTCACTTTTTCGATGTACTCCTTTGGGGACATATCTTCTGCATACTTGTGATAGTTGGGTATGCGTCCACCAAAGGCTATTCCTCGCAAATTCAGTCTCTCACAAAGCTCTTTACGATAATCATAAAGTCTTCTTCCCAGGCGTAACCCACGATAATCCGGATGTATAAACACGTCAATGCCGTAAAGTGCATCACCCTTGTCTGTATGGGTGCTAAACGTGTAATTACCAGTAATATCCTTGTACGTGTGTTTAGCATCAAAGCTGTTATAATCCACAATAATGGAAAGTGCACAACCTGCCAAATTGCCGTTTACCATAATCACGACTTGTCCATCAGGAAACCTATCAATTAAAGTTTTAATGTGATCCTCTTTCCAAACTGAATCCGGCATTGTTGTGTAAGAATCGATCATGGCCAATCTCAAATCCTGGTAATCATCCAGAGTAAGAAATTTCAACTCTATGTTTTCTATATCGCTTATCATGTGGTCAAAGGTATTTGAGGAAAGCTAAACGTTGACATCGCTCAAAAAAGATTTATTGGGTTCAGTTTTACATAATTAGGCCATGAAATAAATGAGACGTCCCTTTCAAAATCACAAATCAATTGCATCTTTAGCGCCCGAAAATGGAGAACAACTACTACAATCTGATAGAACAAACCTTTGAATTTCCACAAGAAGGGTTTGACGTTAAAGACAATTCATTGCAGTTTCATGGGATTGACCTTATGTCCATCATTAAGCAATATGGCACGCCATTAAAACTGAGTTATTTACCCAAAATATCGGAACAGATACAGAATGCAAAAGGCTTCTTTCGAAATTCGATGACTAAGCATGATTATGTGGGCAACTATACATTTTGCTACTGCACAAAGAGTTCACATTTCTCGTACGTTTTAAACGAAGCCCTCAAGAATGACATCCACCTTGAAACTTCGTCTGCTTTTGATATTCATATCATACATAAACTAATTGAGCAGAATCTCATTGACAAGAACACCTTTATTGTGCACAATGGATACAAGCGCGATTTGTATGTTGATCTGATATCTGGTCTTATAAATGATGGTTTCAACAGTCTCCCAGTCTTAGACAACCTTACTGAATTAGACCAATTTAAGACTAGGGTAAAAAGAGAGTGTAACATCGGAATCCGAATAGCAACAGGAGAAGAGCCACAATCCAATTATTACACAGCACGCCTTGGAATTCGTCATCGAGAAATCCAAGATTATTATGTAAACGTGATAAAAAAGGAGCCGCTTTTTAAATTAAAAATGCTTCACTTCTTTATTGACAATGGCATTGAAGACAGCCTATACTATTGGAATGAATTACAGAAATGCCTGAAGGTATATTGCGATTTAAAAAAAGAATGCCCTACCCTCGATTCGCTAAATATTGGTGGGGGTTTCCCAATTAAGCATTCGCTTGCAGAGGTATTTGACTATCAGTATTTGACCGATGAAATTATTCGTCAAATCAAAGAATTTTGTGCTGAGCAAGGGGTTCCTGTGCCGAACATTTTTTCAGAGTTTGGAAGTTATACTGTTGCAGAAAGCGGTGCTGCCATTTATTCCATAATAGATCAAAAAAAACAAAACGATGTGGAATGGTGGAACATGATTGACAGCTCATTCATAACCACTCTTCCAGACAGTTGGGCCATTAATCAGCGGTTTATTATGCTTGCAATAAATAGATGGGACGACCCTTTTGAACGCGTTAATCTTGGTGGGCTAACTTGCGATAGTCAAGATTACTATAATGTTGAGGCGCATGTAAACAACATCTATCTTCCAGAATACAGCCCAGAAAAGCCACTTTATATTGGCTTTTTCAACACTGGCGCTTACCAAAATGCTTTAGGTGGCTATGGCGGAATTCAACATTGCCTTATTCCATCACCAAAACAAATACTTGTTTACAAGGACGAAAATGGCAATCTGAAGTCAGAAGTTTTTGCAGAGGAACAAAATCACCAAAGCATGCTTAAAACATTAGGTTATTAGTAATTCAGGTCAAAACCCTTATTGTTTAGGCCCAAGTAACTACGTGTTTCACATAGTTAATAAATAAGCGATTCTTGTATGTTCATATTTAGTAATTACTATCTTGCTGCCCTTGAAACCGGAACTTGGACGGAACCCTTTAAAAAGAATTCGTTTGAGAAATAATTTACTGTTAGGTACTTTCCTTTCCACTTTTGTGGTTGGCTTCATTTTATTTCCTGGTTGCGGTTCAACGCAAGACGGAAGTCCTACCGTTCAGTCCGTAACTGAGGGCAAGATTGTTTACGCCTTAAGCTATCCTCAGTTTGAAGAAGATAATATTTTCACTTCCATGTTTCCGAGTGAAATGACCTTTAAATTTAAAAACAACAACACTAAGAATGAGCTGAAGACCAAAATGGCCATTTTCAGTACCTCGTTGCTTGCAAACAACAAAGAGAAAAAAGTAACGCACCTTGTGAAAATTGCCAACAAATATTCTGGGCTGGAAATGGACAGCATGGAAATTATGGAGGAGTATGGCAAAAAGCCTTTGGGCATGAACATAGTCCCTACGGAAAAAACTAAAGAAATAGCGGGATACATGTGCAACCACGCATTGGTAACTTTCGATTCTGACTCAACTAAGAATTTCGACATCTATTACACCAATCAAATTGGTATTGAAGACCCTAACTGGTGTACACCATTTCATGAAATTTCTGGAGTGTTGATGGAGGCGAAAGTCAATAAGTTTAATATTGACATGCATATGGTCGCAACCCAAGTGGTTGCTGAAGAATATGCTGAAGATGAGTTTATGACTCAGCAAGAATACGAGCCAATTACGGTTGCAGAAATGGCTGATATTTTTCAAAGTTTTTAATCTCAAAAAACATCCTTTTCCTCCGTACGTTAGCCTCTTACTTGGACAAGAAGTTTGTTCGGGTTTTTATTACATTTGAGTTCGATGTAGAATGGCTGACAAACAAGGAAAAACAAGTACGAAAGAGATTAAATCTAAGTCGCAAAAAGGTAGTAAAAATGGCCTTTTAGAGATTTTGGGCGATTCTAGAACACGGACTATTGCAGGCTTGTTTCTGGTAATTATTTCTGCATTCCTAACATTATCCTTCATTTCTTATCTCGTTGACGGTCCATCTGATCAAAGCCAAGTTCAAGAACTAGCAGAAACTATCGCAAATCCCGATCAAAAAGTGAACAATTGGATGGGCAAATTTGGCGCTGCTATTGCCGAAAAGTTCATCTACTCTTGGTTTGGAATTGCCGCTTTTCTAATGCCCTTTTTACTACTTATTACGGGCTTTAAAGTGCTTTTCCGGAAGAGTTTTTTGCCACTTGGCAAATCATTTAAGCACTCATTATTCTTTTTATACCTCCTTCCGCTTACAATGGGGTTTCTTTTTTCTGAGAATTTTTCACTCTCTGGAGGGCTCGGTTATCAATTGAATAGATGGACCACGAGCCTTGTCGGTTCGACAGGAACTGCGCTCCTTTTATTATTTCTATCAGCAGTTTACCTATCGGTTGTTTTCAATTTGTCTGTTGACGGAATAAAGGAGCTATTCGCCAAAAAAACCGTAAACCCTGAACCAATAGAGGACGAAGATGGATTTACTCCTGTAGCAGATGTTACGGTTAAGACCAACGACATTAGCTTGAATGAAAAAGCTGAGGTTGAAATTCAGCCAGAAACAAAAGAGGTAGAACCGGAAGTTATCCAGGTAACACCACCAATTGGTTTTACCCCACCTGTTGATGCGCCTACGCTGGACGATAGTCCAGTTGGAGAAGATGTAAAGTTTGAAATAGAGAAAACGGAGGTTGAAGAAGAAACTGTTTCTGAAGATGACGGTGAAGGAATGGGTGAATATGACCCTACGTTAGATTTAAGCCATTACAAGAAACCTGGCTTGGATTTATTAGAGGCGTACGGTAAAGGAGAAATTTCGGTTAATCAAGAAGAATTAGAGTCAAATAAGAACAAGATTGTCTCCACTCTTCGGAATTACAATATTGAAATTGAACGGATTAAAGCCACAATTGGACCTACCGTTACTTTGTACGAAATAGTTCCAGCTCCAGGAATTAGAATTTCCAAAATAAAGAATCTAGAGGACGATATTGCCTTGAGTCTTTCGGCATTGGGTATTAGAATTATAGCGCCAATACCTGGAAAGGGAACAATTGGTATTGAGGTGCCGAACCTGAATCCAGACACGGTTTCGATGAAGGCGGTACTGAGCTCAGAAAAGTTCCAGCATTCTAAAATGGAACTTCCTATTGCCCTAGGTAAGACCATTTCGAATGAGACGTACGTTACAGACCTTACAAAAATGCCTCACCTGCTTATGGCCGGTGCAACTGGTCAAGGTAAATCTGTAGGATTGAACGCGGTATTGGCCTCAATTCTCTACAAAAAGCATCCAGCGCAGGTAAAGTTTGTACTTGTTGACCCGAAAAAAGTGGAGTTGACTCTGTTCAATAAAATAGAACGTCATTTTCTGGCTAAACTTCCAGATACGGAGGAGGCAATCATAACCGACACACAAAAAGTAGTCACTACACTAAACTCGCTGTGTCTAGAAATGGATAACAGGTATGAGATGCTTAAAAACGCACAATGCCGAAATCTTAAAGAATACAATACCAAGTTCGTAGCTCGAAAATTGAATCCGAAGGAGGGGCACAAATTTTTGCCTTATATCGTTCTTGTAGTGGATGAATTTGCCGATTTGATTATGACCGCTGGAAAAGAGGTAGAAACGCCTATTGCCAGACTTGCACAACTTGCTAGAGCAATTGGTATCCATTTGATTATTGCCACTCAACGTCCTTCTGTGAATATCATTACCGGAACAATCAAAGCCAATTTCCCTGCGCGAATCGCATTTAGAGTAACATCTAAAATTGACTCGCGCACAATCTTAGATGCAGGCGGTGCTGACCAATTAATTGGCCGTGGTGATATGCTCTTATCAACTGGAAATGACATTGTTCGTTTACAGTGCGCATTCATTGATACGCCCGAAGTAGAAAGAGTTTGTGAATACATTGGGTCACAACAAGCTTATCCGATGGCGTTTGAATTACCAGAATACATTGATGAAAGCGGGAGTGGTGAAGTTGGTGGAATTGATTTAGACGATCGTGATGTATTGTTTGAAGACGCTGCAAGAATTGTGGTGCAACATCAACAGGGCTCTGCATCATTGTTACAGCGTAGGCTGAAACTTGGCTACAACCGAGCTGGTCGAATTGTAGATCAATTGGAAGCTGCAGGCATTATTGGTCCATTCGAGGGAAGCAAGGCCAGACAGGTACTTATACAAGACGAAATGAGTTTGGAACAGAAGTTGCAAAACAATAGTTGAGAAATTTAAAAAATGCTGAGAACCTTATTACTAATCATGCTTTTACCGCTAGGGCTTTTTGCTCAGTCAGACGAGAAAGCATCAGAAATACTTAAAGCTGTTAGCGCCACTCACAGCGAGTACGAAGACATACATGTGACGTTTACCTACACGTTGGAAAACAAGGACGCTGGGATTAACGATACTAGAGAAGGTGAGTTAACTATGGTAGGCTCCAAATTCCGATTGCAACTAATGGGGCAGGATATTTACAGCGATGGCAAAATAGTCTGGTATGTGATGAAGGAAGATCAAGAAGTTCATATCAAATCAATCGAGGAATTTAAAGCAGAAACCGAACTTGACCCGGCCAACTTTTTTAGTCAGTATGAGAATGGCTATAAAGCCAAGTTTTATGGAGAAGAATCACAAGATGGTAAGAATGTAAACGTGGTGGATTTGTTTCCTGAAGAACCCGGCAAAAAGACCTATTCAAGAATAAGAATGGGCATTGATAAATCTAACAATCACGTGGTTTTTTCCAAAACCTTTGGAAAAGATGGAACCAACTATTTGTTAAAAGTAACGGGAATGAAAGCTGATGCTGGAGTTGCCGATAGCCTTTTCACGTTTTCTCAGGAAAGTTTTGAAGAAGACGGATTTGACGTGGTAGATTTCAGATAGACCTTTAACCAATCTGTTTACTGAACATTTACACTTGTAAGTGATAGATTACGCACATATTGTCCAGTCTGCCCTGAACCCCAATTTAATTCTGATGTTGCTACTTCTTTAATCAATCCAAATTCTGGAGAGAAGTATTGTTGAATAAAGATGCTATTCGAGTCTGGCAGATTATCTTGATTATAATCTCCGAATAAATCCATTCTCATACAATCAAACTCACCAGCGCTGGTTGTAACGGTGTAAAAACCAGACCACTGACGCTTGAATTCAGCACCAGAGGTAGCTCCAAATTCGTTCGACCTCCAAATATTCCCATCAACCGAAGGAAACTTCATATAATGTATAGCGGAATCTAGCACAACAACTCCATTTATGTTGGCTTGTCCAAAAGCAACCATCGAATAATTTGGAACAAGCAAATCTTCACTCAACCTAAAAAATACTTGTGTAGTTGGCCCGTTAAGAGCGACAAAGTCTAAAGCACTCGAAGTTTGAGTCAAAAATCGATATCCCAATCTATCGTTTCCTGCATTTTGCCCTTCGGTTTCGGTACTTTTTACTTTTTTGGCGGGCATGCCGTCAATTACGGTATCAGCCACTACTTCAAAATCTACCACAAACTCTTGATAACTATTTTCCGCACCGGTCACATCTAAGGTCATTGTGTAGACCCATTCGTTACCAACCTCAAGCGGATATGAAGACAAACCAACCACAGGGCCTGGGATGATCTCATCTGGAGGAGTTGGGGTGTCAGGGTCACAAGAAGAAAGTAGAGCCACCAACAAGAATGGCAGAAAAAGAATAACTCCTTTTGGTTTACAGTAATTCATGGGTGTAAAATAGGAATATCTAACCTTATCTAACAAGGTTGACGCTTCCGCAGAAGCTTCTATTTTCTCCTTTTACATCAATAATATCAACACGGTAAACGTAAACCTCTACAGGACAATCCATGCCCTTATACGTTCCGTTCCACGGAGAATCTATCCTCGCAGAAAAGAAAAGCTCTTTGCCCCATCTATCATAAATAGACATGGAGAACTTCTCAATACCAATTCCCTTTGCGGTAAAACCATCATTCAATCTATCCCCGTTTGGGGTAAAGGAATTTGGAATATAGATGAACGTCTCTGGGTCGATATGAACAATTTGAGAAATTGTTGCAGTACAGATTCCGTTAATCGCTAACATGGTTACCAAATAATCTCCTTCCGCAGGATAAGAGTTCATTGGATCTGTTTCTGTGGAGAAGTTTCCATCGCCAAAATCCCAGTCATAATCAACTCCATTAACAGTTGTATTGTTAAACCGTATTCGAGGATCGAGCATAGTAGCATCCGTTGGACCGTATGTAAAACTGGCGGTTGGAGTGACATAAATTGACATGGCACCAGGCAGCGTGAGTGTATCTGCACAGCCGCCTCCTGCGGTAGTTACAATCAGACTAAGGTCATAAATAGCAGGACTTGTATATGTATGATTTGGCGAAATGCTACTTGCCGTTGTTCCATCACCAAAAAGCCATTCGTAACTCCCAATGGAATAGTTAGTTGGAACAGTACTTTCATCAGCAAAATTGACTAACACTGGAGCGCAGCCTTCGTATTCAGAAAAGCTAAAAGCTGCAGTTGGATATGGATAGATTTCCAAATCTGTAGTTGAAATGCCAACACAACCACTATCCGTTACGGCTGTAAGCTGGGTGGTATAGTTTCCGTAAGCTGAATAAGTATGAATCGGTTCAAAAACATCCGCGTTTATTCCATCTCCAAAATCCCAATTCCACTGGGCAATTGTATTATCGTTTGGCACCGTTGAATTAGTAAAAAAGGCGCCATCACCCAAACAGCCATCATTGGCACTTATGTCTACAACCGGAGTTGGATTTACATAAACTCCGAACTGTACAGTATCACGGCAACCAACATCACTTTGCGAAATAAGTGTTACCGAAAACGGACCGAAATTGGTGTAAGTATGAGTGGGATTTTGACCGTAAGCTATTGTGCTTCCATCGCCAAAACTCCATTCCCATCCATCAACCGTTCCTTCCGGAATTGTAGATAAGTCGGTAAATCCGGTGGCTTCGCCAAAGCAGGCGGGAGTAGACGAAAAATTAGTACTCGGAATTGGGTTAACTGATATGTCTTCTGTTAATGAGTTAAAGCATTGGTCTGCCGTCCCCACTGTTAATGTTACCGTAAAATCTCCATAAAGCGGATAATCATATTCTGGAACCATGTCGGTAGAAGTAGTTCCATTTCCGAAATTCCATAGGTAAGACACTATGGGTCCGTTGCTGTTATTGGTGATATCTAACTGCTCTCGTTCACAAAAATCTGGTCCGTTGGCAATTGAGAAATTCGGAATTGGGCCTACAATTACTTCTGCAGAACCTGTTGTAAAGGCACTACAACCATTGGCACTGATGGTTGTAAGGGAAACAGGATAGATTCCTATACTAGGATAAATATGTGTTGGATTTGGCCCTGAGCCTAAATTTCCATCGCCAAAATCCCAATTATAGGTGGTGATGGTTCCTGTGGAAGCATCATTAAATTGAACCGCATTCCCATCACAAACAGCAACCGGATCTGCAAAGTTGGCTACCGGAATAGGATCCACATCAACCAATACGCTATCTAGAGATGAACAATTATTAGCATCTATGAGAGAAACGTAATAGGTAATTGTTGTTGTTGGGGTTGCCACCGGATTTGCAATATTAACATCGGTTAAATCCGTACCAGTCCATAGAAAGGTTCCAATTCCAATAGCATTCAGCTGAACTGCATCTCCTTCGCAAATGTTTTCGTTTTGACCCCCATCCAGCACGGGGGCAGGCACCACGTCTATCGTAATATCATCGGCATCTGTGCAATTATTTGCATCTGTTGCGGTAACCGTGTAAACGGTTGTAGCCACAGGAGAAGCTATTGGATTGGAGATAAGCGCGTTATTCAAAGACCCGATTGGCGACCATGAATAAGAGACGCCACCAGAAGCCTGAAGCCCTATTTGATCTCCCTCGCACATGGTTTGGTCTGCACCAGCATTGGCTGTTGGTAGCGGGTTTACCGTAACATGCACAACATCCGAACCTGAACAACCATTGCTGGATGTGAAACTTAGTTGGTAGTCTCTATCTACAAGCGTGGTAGACGTAGGACTTGGAGCAGAAGCACTAGAAAGATCGGTGATTGGAGACCAAGCGTAGGTACCGCTACCAAGCGTGTTAGGGTTGTTAAGTTGAACTGATTGCCCATCGCAAATTGCCAAATCTGGGCCCAAATCAACTACAGGCGTTGGGTCGATTGTGATTGGAATTATGGTGTCTTCAGAGCAACCTTCGGTAGTAATACTGAGCGTTACATCGAAATTTCCAGCGCTATTGTAAGTATGAGAAACTGGGGCTCCAGCACCAGTAGTTCCATCACCAAAATCCCATGTATAATTGGATATGTTACCTGACGATGTGAGCGAAGCATCTGCGAAATTAATTTGATCTCCAACGCAAGTTGATGTGCTCGTAAGTGTGTAGTCGGGAAGAATTGCATTGCAAAATCGCTGATCGGCACTCTCAGACCCTGTTCCTCCCGTCCAACCCCAATACACGTTTGGGTTACCGCCAAAAATGGTATTAATTACATTTCCGGTAAAGCTGGTTCTAAAAACTCCGTCAAAAAACACTGCTAAAGTATTCAGCGATGGTTCCCAAATTATTTGAATGGTGTGCCAAGCACAGTCTTCGATGTTGTTTTGTGTACTGCTTGCCACAACCGGACCCGCAAGATTATTGGCGGATGCGTGATTAGAATCTCCGTTCTGCATAATTGCAATGTGATCCTGAGGCGGATCGGCCATGGTAACATCGTTAGGCCAAGTATCTATTTCAACTATTAATGATGGGTCAATTCCTCCGTATCCCAGTGAACTAGAGCCACCTCCTTGGTTAACGTTTACTGGCTGCAAAACGAATGCGATTCCGTCTGCCCCCCATTCATCGCAGTCCAACCAAACTTCAAAATTGTAATTAAACGGATTAGTAAGATCAATCTGATTTACGTTCCAAACCGAACCTCCAGACCAACCAACATCTTGCGTTAACTGATAACAGTTACATGATATCTGATTGGCGTCTCCATTTATCTGGTATTGTGCATCTGCTTGCAGCGAAAAAAATGCCGCTAGCACAGTAAAAAATATTGTCCGAAGATTGACCTTGAAACTCTGCACGACTCTGCTTAACTCTACTACCTAAATAAGGTTACGTGACCACGATAGATGTGCGGCTCACCTTTTACATCCAAAATGTCAAAAACATAGATATAAACTCCTTCCTGAACTTGTTCTCCACGGAATGTTCCGTCCCAATGATAATCGTATTCGTTCGATTCGAAGAGGAACTCACCCCATCTATCGTAAATGCGCATTGTGTATTCTTTAATTCCAATTCCAGCACCAAAGAATGACTCGTTTACTCCATCTGCGTCTGGTGTAAATGCGAGTGGAATGTAAAACCTGAATTCGGGATCAACTATTACCGTGAACTCCGCGGTATCCATACAACCATAAACGGTGGTTACGTATTGCATTATATCGTAATAGCCAGTGTCTTGGTATTCGTGAGATGGGTGTTGGATAGAACTTGTGGTATTGTCTCCCCAAGTATAGAACCAATCAACCACATTGGGGGATGACAAGTCTGTGATGTTAAACTTTGGGAATATGATCTCAGTTCGCTCGGGATCAACAGAAAATAAAGCATCAGGCTTTGGATATTCGGTCATGTAGTCCGAGAACAATGTATCGGACACACAGCCATTGGCAGATGTTACTTGAAGCCAAACTGAATACACTCCAGTTTCAAAATCTCCCAATTCTTGGTCCCAATAAGTGTGCACTGGATGACGAGTTGTTATGGTTCCTGGTCCGTCTCCGAAATTCCATTCCCATTGGCTTAAAGCATACGGTGCCGGAATAGTAGTTAGGTCGGTAAACCATGCTCTGAATGGCTGACATCCAAAATTGGTATCAACCGTAAAGTTTACTTCTGGCAAAGGATAAATCTCAACGATTTCCACCACCGTATCTTGACAACCATGATTGGTAGTAACTGCTAATTCCACATTGTAAAGATTGTGAGAAGTGTAAACGTGAAATGTATCCTGAATTGCAGATGAATTCCCATCATCAAAATTCCAATTCCAATTAGTCAACTCGTCTGTCGGATAGTTGTCCAAAATTGAAAGGTCTTGAAACCAAGTAGTATCGTTTAAACAGTTTGCAATTTCATCGCTAAACTCTGCCGTGGGCTTTGGGTAAACCCTAACCGGGCCGAGTGTTGTATCTGCCATGCATCCCGAATTTGTAGTTACCGTAAGTTCTACGTAATAATCGCCCCAAGCGGTGTACGAATGTGTCGGATTTTGAATACCGTTTGCTAGAATTCCATCTCCAAATTTCCAACTCCAATCAGATACATCGTACAATCCACCTACCGAAGAAAGGTCGGTAAATGTTGTTGCAAATGGATAACAAACAGAATCGAAATCGAATAATGCAGTAGGTATTGGAAAAATCTCAATCGTCTGTTCGATTGTATCTAAGCAACCATGATTCGATTCTGTAATGAGTTCAATATCATAGAATCCTGCAGTAATGTATTGCTGACCAACTGGTTGTTGAATAGCTGCTGTAGATCCGTTGTCGAAATCCCATTGATAGGCTATGATGGAACCAGAAGGTATAGCAGACGTGTTGAGATAAACAGCTGCATCATAAAGACAAACATCATTGTAAGTAAAATCTGCAACTGGCAAATCGTATACCTCCGTTGTGTGTGTGATTGTGTCTAAACATCCAAAATCGGTCTCAGAAATAAGTGTGACGTCATAGACTCCACTTGCTGCATAAACGTATAAAGGGGATTGATCAGAGGACACACCAACGACATCACCAAAGGCCCAATCCCAACCAGTTACTTGAGAACCAGTAGCCACCAAAGACATATCCTCAAATTGATTTTCATCTCCTTGACATGCAGCGAGATTATTAAATGCTGCATTCGGTTTCGGATAAACGATTATTGGACTAGCCAGAGTGTCTATACAGCCAAGATCTGTCTGCACCACTAGCGAGCCCGTGTATTGCCCACCAAGATCATAGACATGAGACTCGTTCTGATTAGTAGCTTGATCTCCATCTCCAAAGTACCAAGACCAACTAACAATATTACCAGTTGGAACCGTTGATAAATCTGTAAATGTCATTTCTAGCTCGGCACAAACCGTGTCATTCGCAAAATCTGCAACTGGCGCGGGGTGCACCGTCACCACCTGAGTAAGTGTATCTCTACAAACCGAATCGGTTATTGAAATGAGGGTAACATTAAACTGTCCTGTATCACTGTACGAATGAACCGGGTTTTGTAAAGCCGAAGATGCTCCATCCCCAAAATCCCACATCCAACCTTCAACTGTTCCTGCCGAAACAGCGCTTAAATCAGTAAAACTCGACACATTACCGTAACAAACATCCGTTGGAGAAAAGTCGGTTACTGGCAGCGGAAACGCATACACTTCCTGTGTCATCGATGAAGGACAGCCGCTATCAGAAACTGCGGTTAGCGTTACATCATAAAACCCTGTTCCTGCATATTGGTAAGTTCCGTTTTGTGCTTGATAGGCTGCTGAAGCATCGCCAAAATCCCAACTCCAGGCTACAACCTGCCCAGTATCGATGGAACTATTATCTGTAAATGTAAATACTGTATCAGAACATACGTTACCGAAATTGAAATCTACATTAGGTGGTGGGTTAGCCCACACATTGCTCCAAGCCGTATCTACACAACCTAAATCATTCGTTACAATCAACTGCACTGTGTAATTACCAGTAGCTGTATAGGCATGTGTCGGATTTTGGACGCCTGTTACAATGGTGCCATCACCAAAACTCCATTCCCAATCCACAATGTTAATTGGGGGCAAATTTGGTGGGTAATTACTGAAGGATTGGTCGACAAAAGAGATTGTAGAATCTACACAGGCACCCGGTGGGTCAAAAAATGCTCCTTCCGGATCATCTACATAATACACGTTGATAGTATCATCACCAGTACACCCTTCATCATCGGTCACAACCACAACATATTCACCTGCTGTAACCCATCTACTGGCTCCAGTATATCCATCGTTCCACAAAAAAGTATATGGTGGTGTTCCATTGGATACTAAAGCTGTCATTTCAACAGAATCCGTACATGAAATTGCGACCGTATCAATATCTACATCGAGCTCTAGGCCTGTTATGATAAATTCGTAGGTAAAATTGGCAAACCCTACCACAGGGCAGTTATTATCGTAAGCTGTAAACACCAACACCTGATTTGTGCCAATATCTGTTTCGTCTGGTGTCCAGATAAATTGCCCCATTATTCCTCCTGGCGCAGTACCATTTGGTAGATTATTGAATGTTGCGCCTGGGAAATCATCGATATTCTCAGCCACAATATTGTAGGTCAAGCCCGGAAGCGTATTGTTCAAAAAGACATCTAATTGTACAGCATTATCAGCGCAAAGCACGATTGTATCTTCATCAAACAGGCCATCTTGGTCGATATCAAAATCGTTGCCTGGGTTTTGTGGGCAGTTATTAATTACCCGCACTTGCATATCTCTAACCACTCTTCCTATAAGAACTCCGTTTCTATATTCTTCAACCATCACGCCTATTACTGTTATCTGTCCATTTACAGTTGGCTGGGTAGTAATTACGCCATTATTAAAATTGTAATAATTGTTTGTGAGCGGGTTATTAGGATTGAAACCACCTAAATAATTTACATTCTGACCTGGATTATGCCAAGGAGTGTAAAGGCTATAAACCAGTAAATCACCATCTGGATCATATGCTGTAGCCAGAATGGTATTATCCTCATTGAGACATAAAAAGCCTCGGGCAGGTACATCAAATTGTGGCGAATTATTACAGGGTGCGGCAACATTATTCAAAAAGGCATTCACGTAAATATCCTGACTACCAGGAGCATTAATGGTATTAATTGCTGCGCTTCGGCAACACAAATCGTAGCTAAAAGTCCAATCCGCGCAAGGCGGAAGAGTTACTGTTGCTTCATAAACATATTCCTGAATTCCTGGGTTCGATCCGCCATTGCAATTAGAGGTAGAGCAATAAACGGGTAACTCATAAGGTGCCAAATATTGGTCGAAAGGAGGAAATGGGGGCACTGGTGGTTGCAGAGTCATGCCCAAATTCTGATTCCCACATGAAGATGTAATGTTTATGGAAGGGGCTGTTGGAGCCGCAATACCTCCACAATCTCGATAAAAAACCAAACGAATTAAGTAGTCATTCCCACCTAAACATTCGTATGTAATCTCAGCCCCAAGTGCATGCGATGCCTTTACCTCAGCGGTAGGAATCAGTACAAAATATACGCAGGCAATAAGCCAGAGTATGAGGGGTTTCTTCATGGCGGTCAAACAGCTGTCTCGCAGCTGATTCAATAACGGTTGGCTACCAACGGGGTTGCTTAATTGAGCGAAGCTAATTTCGCTTCAAATCTCAACCTTTCAAAAATAGCCAAATTAGGCTGGCCGATTGTCAGATTTACACCCAATCAACTCCTTTCTTCAGGAGCGATAATGTTTCTGCCTCAAGAGAATTTGATTCGGGCTGAAAATTGTAATACCAAGATGCATTTTCAGGAAGGCTCATCAAAATAGACTCAATTCTGCCATCCGTTTCTAATCCAAACTTGGTGCCTTTGTCGTAAACAAGGTTAAACTCTACGTACCTGCCTCTTCTTAAATTCCGCCATTGAAGATTGCCAGCTTCGTATGCCTTTTGTTTATTATCAGCCACCAACTTCCGATAAGTTGGCGCAAAAGTTTCTCCAACGCGCTGTACAAAATTCCAGATTTCAAATTTTGATTGCTCATCAGACTCTTTCAATCGGTCAAAGAAAACTCCACCTATACCTCTTGTTTCTTTCCTGTGTTTAATAAAAAAGTAATCATCCGCCCACTTTTTGTAGTCAGGGTAAGCATGATCGTTAAAGCCATCACATGCTTGTTTCAAACAAGAGTGAAAGTGTTTCGCGTCCTCTTTCTGAACGTAATGCGGGGTTAAATCAATTCCTCCACCAAACCAATACGTGCCATCGCTAAGTTCAAAATATCGCACATTCATATGGATTATTGGCACGAACGGATTTATCGGATGAATGACGATTGAAACTCCTGTTGCATAAAACTCGCTGGAGTTTACACCCAGAGCTTTTGTGATATTTTCGGTCAGGTTGCCATGGACGGCCGAGAAATTCACGCCTCCTTTTTCAAACACATTTCCGTGCTGTATAACGCGAGTATGTCCTCCTCCTCCACCTGGTCTATTCCAAGTATCTTCTTCAAATTTGGCTAATCCATCTTCTGCTTCTAATTCGTTGCAAATGTGCAATTGCAACTCTCTAAACCAGCTACTGATTTGTTCTTTAGTAAGGCTCAATCTGTGGCAAGTTTTAATTCCAATCCTGTGTAATCAACTATGCGAGACCTGCTGTTTTCATAGCCGCCATTTTCTCGTTTGGTCCATCCAAATTTAGACTGCATACCCGTTTCTTCCACTGATAACATATAATCTGGCCCAAACTCTTTCAATCCGTTTAGATTAGCTACAAAATGCATTGCTAAATCATAGCCTCTGAAGGCAAAAGTGCTTGGCTCACTAGCATACTTCAATCGAAACTTCTGCACAAATTCTTGTACACGCAACTCCTCATAATCGATGTAAAAATCAGTTGGCATATGCACTCTTAAATCATCAAAATGATCCATTTCTAAATTTTTAAAGCCTTGCCATTCATTAGGCGCATAAGCCACTATATATGCATCCTCAGTCCAAGTTGTCAGTTTCCGTAGCAAACCTGCCAACTTCACCTGATTATTACTCAACAC
This sequence comes from uncultured Flavobacteriales bacterium, assembly GCA_937900875.1. GTDB lineage: Bacteria > Bacteroidota > Bacteroidia > UBA10329 > UBA10329 > UBA10329. Next base: position 13,427 of record CALCGD010000245.1, on the reverse strand, counting down.
AACCAAATTGTTCCTTTTAGTGAGAGACAACATACTACGAAGCGAATCACTCCCAGCTTTATAAATATTAAACGCTGGAAAAGCTACTGCTTTACCCCCTCCTACCTCCAAACCTTGTCTGAATTTCCACAACATATTCTGCTCATCTCCAGCGCCATAATGAATAACTGCGTTGGTCGTAGAATCTGAGCCTGAGAGGTAGCTTCCAAGTTCAAAAATCATAGACTCTTCGGATGGTATTTGCTTAAAAACGAAATCGTTATTCGAAACGATAGCAGCGCTTTTAATTGTAGGAGAAACTAGCGGAATGCAGTTGTTGTAAGCGAAGGTCGAAACTTCCTTAAAGACCTGTGTATACAACGGACCGATAATTAAATCAGTACTTCTCAGAGCACCATTTTCAACTAGCTTACGTACTTTCCATGGTCTGTTTTCTGTATCAATAACAGTCACTTTTACCTTGTGTCCCATCTTAGCCAATGTATCCAAGGCCATCAGAAATCCTTCGTAAAACTGTAGTGCTATTTCAGATTTCCCGTAAATTTCCTCATCCTGCTCTGCCAGTTTGGTTGAGCCAAGCGTATCGTTCATATCGAGATAAAGTGGCAACATGAGCGTGATGTGCCCTTTAGCAATGCTGGCAACTTCAATCTTCTCTTGTACCGCTTCTTTTCTGACGATGTCTGGAAGTCCGACCATTTTCTCTTTAACCGAGGTCTCCTCTCCTAGAATTTTAGGCACCGGAATTCGAATAGTCGAACCTACTTTTAGTCCATTTGCCAACTCTGGATTCGCATCTAAGATTGAAGAAACAGACGTGTTGTATTCCTTCGAAATAGAATAGAGCGTTTGTCTTCTCGGAACCTTGTAAAGAACATATTCGCCATCAATCTCCAGTTTCTCGTCAGAAGCTTCCACTGGCTTAGTTTCACCTTGTGCACTCTTAAGAATCTTTAACAGCTGCCCAAGCTTTAAACCATCCAAAACACCTGGATTATCGAAGGCAATTCGGCTCAATTTCACCTCATAGGTACTGGCAATGGTAAAAAGCGTTTGCCTGGCTTGAACAGAATGGATGTAGTAGGTTTCGCCTTCAATAATGGCCAAACTATCGGAAATTACCACTGCGCTAGACTGTGCAAACCCTGCCAAACTTAGCAGCGTTGCAAACAAAATGAATATGGTTTTTTGTATGCGCATTAGGTATGCTTAACAAGCATTATTCCCATTCTATTGTGGCTGGTGGTTTTGAAGATATATCATAAACCACTCTATTGATGCCCTTAACCTTGTTAATTATTTCGTTAGAAACCTTTGCAAGAAACTCATAAGGAAGGTGACACCAGTCGGCTGTCATTCCATCTCTGGACGAAACAGCTCGTAAGCAGACTGCATTTTCATACGTTCTTTCATCGCCCATCACACCTACCGTGTTTACCGGAAGAAAAATGGCGCCCGCTTGCCAAACTTCATCGTACAAATCATGCTCAAGTAGAGAGGAAATGAAAATGTGATCAACCTCTTGAAGCACTCGAACTCTTTCGGGCGTAATGTCTCCTAAAATTCTAATGGCCAGTCCAGGACCTGGAAAAGGATGACGACCTAATAATCTTTCTGGCAATCCAAGGTGCTTACCCACTTCTCGTACCTCATCTTTAAAAAGTGTGTTGAGTGGCTCAACAACTTTCAAGTTCATTCGTTCTGGCAAACCACCAACATTGTGGTGAGATTTTATTGTAGCTGATGGGCCCTTTACAGAAATGGACTCAATCACATCTGGATAGATAGTTCCCTGGGCCAACCACTTTACATCTTGGATTAGATTCGCCTCTTGATCAAAAATATCAATGAAGACTTTTCCAATAATTTTTCGCTTCGTTTCTGGGTCTGAAACTCCTGCTAATTCGCCTAAAAAAGCATCCTTAGCATTCACTCCTTTCACGTTCAATCCTAGTCCCATATAGGTTTCTAGAACGGTTTCAAATTCATCTTTTCTAAGTAGTCCGTTATCTACAAAAATGCAATAGAGATTTGTGCCTATTGCTTTAGCTAGCAGCATCGCAGCAACACTGCTATCAACACCTCCAGAAAGACCCAGAACTACCTTATCATTACCCAATTGAGATTTCAACTGAGAGACTGTACTATCAATGAAAGAATCTGGTGTATGCGATTGATCACAACCACAAATTCCAACTACGAAATTTCTTACAAGCGTTAAACCATCCAGAGAATGTGTTACTTCTGGATGAAACTGAATACCGTAAGTTTCTTCGCCTTCAAACTGGTAAGCTGCTACTTCTACATCTTTGGTGCTGCCAATAAGTTTTGCTCCTGTGGGTAACTCGGTGATGGTATCGGCATGCGACATCCAAACCTGAGAGGTTTGAGGAACCCCTTTCATTAGGCTATTTGTTCCATCGGAAAACGACAAATGAGACCTGCCGTATTCTCTAGAATTAGATGCTTCTACATTTCCTCCGTAAACATAAGCCAGATGCTGCGCGCCATAACACACGCCAAGTAATGGCAACTTTCCTTTTATGTTGGATAAATCTGGAATGAGCGCATCTGGTTGTCTAACCGAAAACGGGCTTCCAGAAAGAATTACTCCTTTAATATGCTCACCCAACTCGGGTATCTTGTTAAATGGATGAATTTCGCAGTATACATTAAGCTCGCGAACTCTTCGGGCAATTAACTGTGTGTATTGTGAACCGAAATCGAGAATTAAGATGGTCTGTTGCATCTATAAAATTGGGTAAGGGTTTAAGAGCACAAATTTATCCTTTGTATAAAGGAGGAGCAATTAGATTTCCCTATTTATTATAACAGTTACTAACGAATTTCACTTACAATAGGATGAGATTCCCAAGATGTATTTCCTTTTCTCGGCAAGGCTTAACGACTTATCTCCTGCAAAACCATAAAGCTCCTTTTCTGAGATGCGGGTAACATGAAACTTGGTAAGAACAGAAGCTATTGGGACATAACTCCAATGCCATTTTTCTTCTTCATATCCATCTTGTCTCTCCTTTCCTTTTTCAGAATAAACCTGACAAAAGCCATACAAATGAGCGTTACCTCTTAGCCATTCGTACTCCTTTTTTCCTTTACCAGATTCGAAATAAGCGGGGTTTAGTGAGTTAATATCTATATCTGTGCCCCAATGATGACGTGACGTTCCTGGCATGGAACTGTACTTGAGAATTTCCACCGCACGAGTTGATTCATCGGCAATTGTGGCGCTGAGATTTTTTCCATTAACCAATCTTTTACCTGTCCATTTAGCTTCCCAAATGCTTTTTTGATGATAGAAACTTCGCGCAGCCGAAATGATTCTCAGTTCTATTCCATCTGCTTTAGCGGCCTGCCTCATAATAATGAAAGCATCGAGCGCTTCTTTTCGCAAATACATCCCCGATTTATTAGCGTACTGGTCTGGGATTTTTACAAACTCCGAGTTTTTGGCGTAATCAACTTTACCCAAAGCATAGTTTAGGGTGTCCAAAATTTGGGCATCACATGTAAGTGTGCAAAAGATAAAAAGCGGAAGAATTAGAGTTTTCATTTGTACAACACTGTCACAAACCCAGCATGATCCATGCCACGAACGTTTGCAATGTAGTAGTACGTCCCTCGCGAAACAAGATCATCGGTACGTTGAGTTCCATCCCAACAATTGCCTCCGTGTTTTTCTGAATCGTAAAGTAATCGTCCCCATCTGCTAAACACCTTTAGCGTAAAGCAATCGTCTAAATCGCCAGTAAAATCAGGCTTAAAACAATCGTTTATGTTATCGCCATCTGGTGTAAATACGTTCGGGTAAGTGACCGTCACCGAATCTTCAGAATACCAGCCGTTCATATAATCGATAGTCAGCGTATCAATGCATTCGCCATTATTATTTGTGGCAATGAGATATACTACTGGCCCATCTCCAGGTTCAAAAAGAATAATGGGTTCATCTTCATTTGTGATCAGTCCGCCAATGTTCCATTCGTAAGAATCGGCATTATCAGACATGTTTAAGAACTGAACAGAATCTCCCAAACAACTTTGGCTTATTTCAACATCAAATAGCGCAGTAGGTCCTACCAACGCGCCCAAGTTTACGATGGCCGTGTCTTCACAACCGAGTCCGTCAGAAGCGGTAACGGTATATATTGGTGCAAGCCCTGCTGTGATATAAGTGCTTGAACTGGTTGGATTACTTACTCCTGCAACAGGGAGCCATGAAAAACTTGAACCTCCGATTACAGAAACCAGAACACTATCGTTTGTACAAATCACTGTATCAGGAAACGCTTCAATTCCGAAAACGGTAATCATGACGGAATCTACATCTTCACAACCATCGGCATTAAGAATGGTGAGGTAGTATTGAACATCTTCTGTTGGGCTGGCAAACGGATTTGAGCCTGTTGGATCTGAAAGATCTAAAGGTGGGTCCCAACTGTAGGTGTATCCAGGAATGGTGTCTGCCCCAATTTGAACCGAATCACCAGGGCAAAGATGAGCACCTGTGCCTGCTTCGGCCGCATCTGTAAGCAGATTAACTGTGATGATGGTTATAGACGTATCTGTGAATGTTTCTCCAGTGCAAAAAGCAGTGTCGGTTCCGATCAACATCACTTCATAAACACCTGGGTTGGCATAGGTATGACTTGGGTTTTGAACGTTGGCAGAATCTCCATCTCCGAAATACCAGATAAAATCTGTGGCATTTACCAAATCTGCTTCAAAATCAACATCAAAAGGTGCACACCCAGTCTGACTACCTCCTCCAGTAATATCTACTTGTACCGCAGATATTTCTAAATCGAGTTTAATTACGCCCAGATTACAACTGTTTCCATTGATATTAGATACGACACCCGGTGTGGTTGGGAATGCATTGCTACTACCGCAACCAGCACAAACCGCTTGATGAATTACTCCGTTATCGTTAAATCGACTCGTACCTCCATCAACGTGTTCGGCAATTCCGTTTCCACCAAAATAGGATCCGTACAATAAGGCCGTGGCATCCTCTTCAAGTACCATGAAATAGAAATCACTACCGTCAGTCGTTGTTTGTTCTCCATCGATGGTTGTGGCCAAACCTGAAGTGTTTCCTGTGCTACTGTTCCAAGAGTTGTTTGTAGAACCACCCCATCCAGAAACAAAAACTCGCTTGCAAACATCAACTAGAAATGCCGTTGGTGATATGTTGATATTGGCCGATCCACTTCCGAATACCGTGGAATATATTGAGGTGGTAATATCTGGTGTCAGTTTTTGGATGAATTGCTTACCGTTGAGATTAAAATAAGCACCTCCCGTCACGGGATAGCTTCCAGTCGATTGACCGTACAAGTAAACAGCATCCTCATCATCAACTTCCACAAAATAGCTTTGGTCGTAAGAAGATGTGCCGATGTATGAACTATTGATAATCGTAGAGCCATCATTGGAAATCCTGAACAAATAGCCATCCGCAGAACCTCCACCATATGTTGGGAAAATTGCACCAGCGTCAACGGCAAGATTTGAACTTGCAGTTCCTCCGGTCACATACAGTTCGTTAGCCGAATTTAGCTTTAAAGAATAGCCCGCATCTCCAGCCGACCCTCCAATGTAAGTACACCATTCAAGCACCGAAACATCTGGATTAAACTTGGCTAAACACGCATCTTGGGTACCCCCTAGTGTCTCATCCAATGCTCCTGTTGTTGTAGGAAAATCTGCAGACTTTGTACTCGAAAGAATGTAAATATTGTCAGCGCCATCAACAATTACCTCACCTCTAAAAATATCTCCATAGTTGTATGAAAGTATTCCGTCATCATTGAGTCCATCATTCAAAAACCCTCCTAAATAGGTAGAGCCAACCAATGCCGTTCCATCTGCACTAAGCACGCTTACAACGATATCAGAACCGTTCTGATAATTGGTTCCGTTGCTGGTATAATTGGCTGCAGTACCACCATTGAATGTTGCGTCAAATCCGGTTGGGGATGTAGGATAATCCAAGGAGCTGGTGCTACCCAAAATAACCAGTTCTCCCAAACTATTTACAATCATACTATGTGGAACGTCAGCACTTGCTCCTCCGATAAACGTTGAGTATTCCAGCGCTGTCCCATCAGGAGAAAACTTGGAAATAGCCATATCTACGACTCCACCAAATGTCTCGGCATAAGCGCCAGTAATAATGGGGTAACCAAGTCCGAAAGAGATGCCACCACCGTACAATGCTCCATCTTCGTCATACGTGGCTGTAAAGCCAAAATTATTGGCAGTCGAACCCGTATAAGACGAAAATATTAAGGTTGGATCAATTACTAATTCGTATTCAGAATTATACCCATCAGGGAATTGGAATGCTACAACATCTCCTTCAAGAGAATACTTGCAGTCTACTACAACTTGTTGACCATTAATGATTTGATAGGCCATCGGAATACTCTCTTCTACCGAATTGAAGTTATTCTTGACAAGAAGCTTACCTCTCTTCAATTGAACCTTATCGGCTCCTTCATATTTAAATTGAATGATGCTCGGGTCTACACCAGCATCAACAATGATGTCATACTTCAGATTACCGTTGCTGCCGAAATATTCTAAATCAATTCCTTCATAAATATTACGATACGAAACACGGGTAAATGAGGCCACATGACCAACTGATTTTTGCTTTGATATATAATTGATGTAATCAGAATAACGATTGCCTTCACCCAGAATCTCTACTTCTGAAGAAGAGTTTAGAAACACCATCTGATAAGCATGTCCAACAAACTCGGATTCTTGATGAGCGTGTCCATGCTGATGAAGTAACTCTGGATTGTAAAAATTGAATGTTAGCCTGTCTTTTTCGAAAAAAAGATCTGCATTTGCAACCTGCAATTTGTAAGCTACCTGCGAGGGAAGCTGTCCTTTGTTTTCAATAAACTTAGGCTGATTTTCAGCTAAAACTGAAAGAATCCCGAAGCACGAGAAAAGTAGAACAACTAGTGATTTTCTGAAGTTCTCTTTTCTCATGTAATGTTGGGATTAGTATATAAGTGTTACGTAGCCGTGCTTCTCGTAGTCTTTAAGACGTGAAATGTAGTAGTAGGTGCCTTCATCGCAAAGCTTTCCGCCTTTAGTATGACCGTCCCAGCAATGGTTTTGACCACCAGTTGACTCGAAAATCAGCGCTCCCCAACGGTTGTAAACCGTAAGTTGGTAACACTCGCTAAAGCGACCATCAAAACCAGGTCTGAAGCAATCGTTTATGTTATCGAAGTTTGGCGTAAACGCAGTGCTGTATTGCACCTCAATTGTATCGTTTCCAAACCAAGAGCCAGTGTAATCGACAACTGCTGTATCAACGCACAAACTATCGTTGTTGTAAGCAATCAAGGTTACCACATAACCTTCGCCCGGAGGATATAAGTAGCTCGGCTCATCATCCGAAGAAGTAGACCCATCTCCAAACATCCAATAGAATGACTCACTGTTTTCAGAATTATTGTCAAAATCGGCATGTATTCCCTCACAACCAGGTTCAAACGCAGCTGTAAAATTGGCAATTGGTAATGTGAGAATGTCGATATCTACTTCGCCAGTTGCTTCGCAGCCAAACTCGCTGATAACGGTAACCGTGTAGCTAGTGCTTACTTCGGGGCTTAAGTAAGGATTTGGTAGCGTTGGGTCACTAACACCCTCAACAGGTGTCCAACTGAATGATACACCACCGCTAACAAATGCCTGAACACTGTCATTCAAACAAACAACGCTATCTGGTCCAGCAGTAACCGTGAAGATGGTTATGCTAACCGAATCGGTGTTCACGCAACCGTTTGCATCAGTTCCAGTAACAGTATAAACGATAGGAGATAATGGAGATGCCGAAGGATTAGCACTCTGTGGGTCGCTCAGTCCAACTAATGGGCTCCATAAATAGGTATCACCTCCAGATGCCTGTAAGATTATTGATGAATTAGCGCAAATCATGCTATCTGGTCCTGCATCAATAATTGGTAATGGATTTACAATCACCGTAACCGAATCGGTATTAACACATGAATTACCATCGGTTACTGTAAGATGATATGTAATGGTTTGCGCTGGTGTAGATAATGGAAGTTGAGCAGTTGGATCATCCAAATACGTGCCCGGTGACCATACATAACTTGTTCCTCCAGTACCTTGAAGAACAACGCTCTCTCCTATACAAACTTCACTGTCGGCACCTGCGCTAGCAGCTGGTAATGGATTTACAGTAAGTACCATCTGGTCGGTTGCCGTACATCCAATATTATCCTGAACAATTAAGGTGTAAGTAGTTGTATTAATAGGACTTGCATCAGTATTCGGGTTCGTTGGGTCGCTTAGTCCGATTGGTGGAACCCATTGGTAGGTAACTCCTCCAGAACCATCCATTTGAGTTACATCACCAACACAAATTGATTGGTCTTCTCCCGCATCTGCCAGTGGCAGTGGATTAACCGTTACAGTAACCTCAGCGGTATTTGTACAGAAAGTGCTGAACGTAATATCATCCAGTCCGAAGTCATTTCCGCCTGTATTTGTGTTCTGATTAACCACACATATTGTAGCTGTTGTAGCCGTTCCTGAGTTCCAAGTTTCGAAGAACTGACTCCAGTTATTCACATTGAAAGGTGCGCTAAACGGACTTCCGAGAACCTGACCATTAATAGAGAACTGCAGAATAGCTGGACTGCTAGCGACCATGGTACTAACCCAAGCTCCGAAATAATAATCGGTATTAGGAGAAACAGAAACCGTTTGGCACCAAACGTTTTGGTTAGGCGTACCGGCTCCGTTTACAACCATGAAACTATCAACTGGAGCATTACCAGTATGATCCGTTCCTACAAAAGCATTATGAACCGTATTGGCATTTGTAACTACACTGTACAATCCTTCTGGATTAAGCTGAGTAGCGTACGTATAATCACTTCCAAAGCCAACATTCCCTTGCGAAAAGTCTCCATTGAAAACCATATTACCTGTGGTTTGACCAACCGTAACAGTATAAGTAGTTGTGGCTAATGGAGTGGCAATAGGATTTTGGATATTCGGATTATTGAGGCCAGCTGGTGGATCCCATGTATATGTTTCACCTCCGCCTGAGAACAGTTGAACGCTTTCGCCAAAGCAAATAGTAGTATCAGGTCCAGCAACAGCATCTGGTAAAGGCTCTTGCCATGCCGTAACTGTGTCAGAATTAGCGCAACCAATTGCATCGGTTACAAACACTATATAGGTTACTGTATCTGCTGTAAACGTAACAACCGGATTTGAAATATTCGGATCGCTCAATCCTGCAGCAGGAGTCCATAAATAGACAACCCCACCTGTAGCGTTAAGTGTGACTTGGTTCCCAGCACAAACTCCTTGATTGTATCCAGCAAAAGCTTCTGGTAGAGGAGCTACTGTAACGGTAGCCGAGTCTGTAGCTAAACAGCCCGTTCCATCATCAGCAGTAACTGTATAAACAGTAGTGGAACTTGGATTGGCAGTTGGAAACTGAGCATTTGGATCTGACAAACCTGTTACAGGCGTCCATGTCCAAGAAACTCCTCCTATTGCCCCAAGTTGTGCTACATCACCAATACATATAGTCGTATCTCCAAGCGCATTAACTAGGAAAACATCCACAAAAACGGTGTCAGTGTTTGAGCAAGAATTTGCATCAATTCCAGTGACAACATACTCTGTAGGTGTAGCAGGCAAGGCAATTGGATTAGCAATATTTGGATCATTAAGACCTAAAATTGGAGCCCAAGAATAGGTTACACCTCCAGTTGCGTTGAGTTGAACACCAATTCCATTACAAACAATGTCATCAGCTCCAGCATCAATAGTTGGTAATTGATTCACAAATACCGTCATCGAATCTGTGTTTGAACAACCAAACTGATCAGACCCAGTGACGTAAAATGTTGTGGTTACCTCTGGCGAAGCAATCGGACTCTGAGTATTTGGATCGTTGAGCGTTCCTCCCGGAACCCATACGTAATCGGTTGCTCCAGAACCTCCAAGCTCTGCAGATTGACCGAAGCAAATAGTTAAATCTGGACCAGCATCTACACTTGGGAGTGGTTGAACGGTAACTACAATTGAATCTGATACTTCACAAGAGTTAGCATCCGTAGCATTAACCACATAGGTTGTGGTAGCAGAAGGCCAAACTTCAGGATTAGAAATATTGATGTTGTCAATATCCTGATTCGGTGACCATAAATAAGTAACAGCACCCGAAGCTTCTAACTGGGTTGTATCTCCCAAGCAAATTGTTACATCTGCCGAGACGGTAAGCTGCGGATTGAATACAGCAACATTTACCGTATCAAAACCAATACAACCATCACTGTTTGTTACTTCAACAATATAATCTGTGGTTGATGGTGGAAAAACATTAGGATTGAACACATTAGCGTTGTCAATAAAAGTACCTGGTGTCCATGCGTAGGATGTTCCTCCCGATGCTTCTAGTTGAACGGAATCCCCTGGGCATATTTGAACATCAGGGCCAGCATCGGCACCCGAGTTAGCCAAAAGGCTGATTGTAATTTCATCCTGACCCGAACATCCTACTGCATCGGTTGCTGTAAGTGTATATGTAATTTGGCCTGTAATGGTAGCTATTGGCTGCGCAATATTCGCATTATCTAATCCAGTTATTGGCGACCAAGAGTAGGTCCACCCTGGAGTAGACGGACTTCCAATTTGCACTGGTATTCCTGGACAAGTGGCTGTATCTGGACCAGCAACAGGAATTACCGTATCCTGAACAACAATTTGCTGAATAACTGTATCCGTACAAAGTGGATCGTTCGGATTGATTGGATTATAAACCACAAGCGTCAAATCATACGTTCCTGGTCCTGGATATTGCCATTGAGTAAGTTGTGTATTGGCTGTATCTGCAAGAGTAGTTGGGTCTCCAAAGTTCCACCAGATGTCAAATCCAGCAGAGTTGAATGCGTTAAACTCAACAAACTCAGTACAGTTGATAAATGAATTTGGACTAATCTCATTTACATCATCAGGCAAAGCAACTGGCGCTTGGCAATTAACTACGCTAATTTGAATTTCGCGTCTTGTTGTACCGATTAGCACGCCATTTCTGTATTCAGAAACACACAATCCAATCAAGTATGTTCCTTGAGCATCTGGTGTCGCATTAACCTGACCAGTAACAGGGTTTATGGTTAGAGGAACTGGTCCGCCCAACATATCTGTAAGACCGTATGAAGGGTCCCATGTTACTTGTGTGTATGGTGGAGCTCCCGGTGGATCTGGCTGTGGCGCTGTGGCCGAAGCCCCAACGTATGGGCTACATAATTCATAAACCAATGAATCACCATCGGCATCTGTAGCAGAGTGATCGAATTGGAATGGAAGATTTACACAGATATACAATGGAGGTAGATTACTCCATTGTGGACTCGAATTGATTGGGCTTGTTTCGCTACCAGGAATGGTAGCAGTTAGCGTAGTTCCAACATCATTCGGGTTTGTAATATTCTGAACAACCGCGTTTCTACAGCACCTCTGGTAAGAAATGGTATAACCACCAATGGCAGGAGGAAGTGTGACAATATCAGTGTAATAGCCTGCTTCTGTACATACATCTGTTGGAGCCGTAACACAACTGGAATTGATGGTTCCTTGTAATGTTACGACAGAATCTAACGCGAAGTTTAAGTTTTGCACAAGCGTTCCACTGGCATTGAATATTCCAACATTGGCTGGATTATCGAATGCGGCCTGACCGCTTAAACAGTCTCTATAAACAACGAGAGTTACCGCATATTGGCTTCCACCGAGATAAGTATAAACCAAAGAACCCCCTACAATATGTGTTGCGGAGGCATGGTTAATTCCGAAGAAGAGTGCGGTTACGAGTAGTAGTAAAAATCTTTTCACAAAGTCCCTAGCTTAAATTATTTGCAAGATCTAAAGAAAAGGAAAAAAATTAAGCTGCAGCGTACACTTCCTCCAAAGAGGAGTTATTGTGTTGGTACAGGATGTGATTCTTCATTTTCTAAAGCACCTTCGCTGGTGTAATATTTCCAATTTCCAACCTTCAACTCGCCTTTATAATTGCCTTGGCTTGCAAGTTGTCCGTTGTCATGATAAGTCGACCAAAGTCCTTTTAGGTTGCCTTCAAAATACTCTCCCTCCTTAGACTTTCTTCCATTATCAAACCAATAGGTCCATTTGCCATGCTGAATACCAGCAAAATAAACTCCTTTCGACTTCATTTTACCGTTCGGATGCCACTCTTCCCATGTACCAACTCGAGTATTCATTTTGTACTCGCCCTTATCTTGCTTATTGCCATTTTCAAAGTAGGTAGTCCATACTCCTACCTTCATCCCATCCTTAAGAGTGCCTTCACTTCTCGTCCGGCCATCATTGTACCATGTACTAAATGGTCCGTTAGGCACTCCACGTACCATATTCCCTTCCTCTACTTTGGCTCCGTTCATGTCGTAATCTTCGTAACGTCCGTTTGGAATGCCATTTTCAAAAAAAGCTAACGACCAAAGCTTGCCGTTTTCATACCATTCTTGCCACTTTCCGTGTCTTTCGCCACCGTCAAAATTTCCTTCTGCCTTCTTGCTTCCGTTTTCATACCACTCCTGAAACACCCCTTCAGGCTTACCATCCACTGTGGTAGTAATAGATTTAAGCCTCTTTGATTCGTAAAACTCTTTTGCTTTTTCTTGGGCATTGACCAGATTAGGTAGTGCTAAGAGTAGAATTAGAATGTACTTCATGATTTTTAGGATTAGTTGAAGTTCTTCTCTTCAATGAGTTTGCCAGATTCGTAAACCTCTTCTCTTTTAAGGTTTCCATCTATATACCAATAGGTCCATTTTCCGTCTGCCACATCGTTTGAGTAGGATCGCTGCTCTTCCATTTGCACTTCATCATACCATGTAGTCCAAACACCTTCTTTCAGGCCATTTAAAAGTTTGCCTTCAAACACAAGCACACCTTCTTTATCATACCGCTTAAAACTGCCGTTTTGAACCCCTGTCTGAAAAGTAGTTTGCTCCTTTAAAATATTGTTGGAGTGGTAAGTACTTACAACTCCTTGTACCATACCCTTTTTCATAGGGGTAATAGACATTGTGTCTTTGTTTGCGTAGTACCGAATTTCCTTTACCAGGTTTTCTGGAGCTTGTGTACCAGCATAGATTAACTCCACATTTCCATTTGGATTTTCTACAAGAATGGAAGTGAGATTCTTTGAACCAGCACAACCAAGTAGCAATGTGATAAAGAGAACTGGAACGAGAATTTTGGTCATTAAGATTGTTGTACTGATTGGTCGATGGTGCAAATGTAAATAAAGTGCAAGCCAGTAGAAATTGAAAACAAAAAAGGAGGCAAAATGCCTCCTTTTTTGTGGAGCC
>CALCGD010000244.1 GCA_937900875.1 uncultured Flavobacteriales bacterium | reverse complement strand
TGATACATGTGATATCATAAGGAAATGATTGAGATGGTTCGGTGAATATACCCTTGTTTGACGAGTTTAAAGTGAAATTGTTATACTAAGTATTGGTTTTTTTAGCTTCATAATACGTGTATCACGTAATTTGTTTGTCAACAAATTGGAAATGGTGCTTGTGATTGGAATGGTAAACTGGTTTCAGGGGTCAGAAAACTGACCTAAGATTTAATGTTCCGACAAGGAAATTGTTCAGGCGACAATAACCTAAATTCCATTGCTAGCAAACCTATTTAATGAGTAAAATTAGATTCTGTAGCCCTTTTTTGTTTACCCACTCGTCTTGCTATAACTGCGCATGGCAAGCACGTTGTAAAACACGGCAAACAGCGACATTATGATGAAGTGCGAACGGATATCGGCAAATGTGCTGCTCTTCAGCATTACCATTCGCATCACTTCCACAAAGTATTTAATTGGGTTGAAATGATTGATGAATTGGGCCCATTCTGGGATGCTGTCAACAGGTGTGAAAAGACCGCTTAGTAAGAGGAAGATTACCAAGAAAAACCATGTGATAAACATGGCCTGTTGTTGCGTTTCGGTAATGGTACTAATGAGAATTCCGAGACCAAGTACAGCAATCAAATAAATGGCAAGGAAGGCGAACAGTGTAAGCAAACTTCCAGCGGTGGTAATGTTGAATAATAGGTAGGATACAACCAACCCGAAAGTCATTACTAACATGCCAATAATCCAGAAGGGAATAATCTTGCCCAATATGAACTCGAATTTAGTGATTGGCGTAACGTTGAGTTGTTCAATGGTGCCCATTTCGCGTTCGCGGATAATGTTGATGCTGCTGAGAAAAGCTGTGAGCATTGTCACCAGAATAGCTAGAATTCCGGGCACCATAAAAGTTTTGTAATCCAGTAAGCTGTTGTACCAATACGCTTCGCGGATGTCAACGGAAAGAGGTGCCATTCCGGGCGGTAACGAAACATTTTTAAACCGATCTTCATTGAACGAATTGATGACCTGAATGCTGTAATTACTGGCAATTCCCGCCTTCTGATTATTCACCGCATTAAGCAGCAGTTGAACCTGAACTGGTTGTAGATTGCTTAGGTCGGCATCTAAATCTTTCGGAATACAAAGAATCATGTCAGTGTTCTCCTTTTCCAGTTCCAGCATCGCCACTTCCACATTCGTAAAGCTGCCTACTTGCGTGAAGTATCCCGAAGAAGTGAACTTACTTATCAGCCGCTGAGATGTGACTGTTTTGTCGAGATCAACAATGGCCAAGTTTACATTTTTCACCTCAAAATCAGCCGCGAAACCCAGCATAATAAGCTGGATAATGGGCAGGACGAACAGCAATGGCAGCATCACCTTATTCCGACTGATTTGGCGAAACTCCTTACGGATGATATGTGGAAGTGCTCTCATTCGTTCAGCCGTGGTTTAACACTTTTTATCGCGGCTACGCCCAATAGCAGGGTAATGAAAACGAGTACAGCCACTGGCTTCCAAATCACAGTCATTCCCGAACCTTTAATCATCAAGCCTTTAATGATCATGATGAACCACTTGGCAGGAATGATATTAGAGACCACCTGAAGCACAATTGGCATATTCTCAATCGGGAAAACGAAGCCGCTCAGCAGGATGGTTGGTAGCAGCAATCCCATCATAGAAACAAACATGGCGGTCATTTGCGAATTCGCTTTCGCGGAGATGAAAATGCCCAAAGCCAATGCCGTGAGGCTGAAAAGCAGACAACTACCAATTAGCAGGGCGGCCGACCCATTCATTGGCATGTCGAAAACGATAATTCCGAGCGTGACAATAACCATGGCATTGAAGAAGCTCAGTAGCCAATAAGGCGTGACTTTCCCGAAAATGATGTGCCAAGAATAGAGTGGTGAAACGAGCAATAGTTCCATGGTTCCGAGTTCCTTTTCTCTGGCGATAGTAAGTGAGGTCATCATGGCGCCAACCAATAGCAAAATCAATCCCATCACGCCTGGAACGAACATGTAAACGGACTTCAATTCGGGGTTAAAAATCATACGTGGAATGGCCGAAACGATAGGTGCGTTTTGAACAATTGTAGCGCGGCCTTTTACATGTGTGAGGATGATGGCCGTAGCGTATGAAGTCAGCACCTGTGCTTGGTTCGGATCACTGGCATCACTGACAATTTTAATCTCAGGTTTCTGTCCGTTCAATAAATCAGAACCGAAATTCTGAGGAAGAATAATGCCTATCCGAGCCTTACTTTGTCGAAATGCTTCCTCAATACACTCTGTCGTTTGACATTCCCGTTCGATGAAGAATTGTTCCGAGTTCTCAAGCCGGTTTTGAAGTAGGACACTCTCGTAGTCACCCGACATATCGTAAATCGCTACGCCTGCATTTTCCACCTCGTTATTCAGTGCAAAACCGAAAATGAGGATTTGCGCAACGGGCATTCCGAACAGAATAAGCAGCGTGCGTTTGTCGCGCAAAATGTGCCGAAACTCTTTTTTAACGAAGGCGAGGTATTGCTTCATTTTTACTTCGTTGATGTGCCGCGTGCGAGTTCTTGGAACACCGCATCCATGCTTTCTGCGTTAAACTGTTTGCGCAAGTTTTCGGGGCTATCCAGTGCTTCAATTTTTCCATCAACCATAATGCTGACGCGGTCGCAATATTCCGCTTCGTCCATGTAGTGGGTGGTCACGAAAATGGTCACGCCATCGTTGGCAGCTTCATAAATTAAATCCCAGAATTGCCTTCGCGCAATTGGGTCAACACCACCTGTTGGTTCATCCAAAAAGATGATACCCGGTTGATGAAGAGTGGCTAATGAAAAACTCAGTTTTTGCTTCCATCCCAACGGCAGCGAGTCAACTAGCGAATTGGTCGCCTCACGTAGTTGAAGCAATCCGAGCATCATGTCCAAACGCTCTAGAATAACTTTACGTTTCAGGCCGTAAACACCCCCATAAAACAGGAAATTCTCCTTCACCGTGAGGTCGCCATACATGCTGAATTTCTGGCTCATGTAGCCAATGTGCTTCTTCACCATTTCGGTTTGAGAAGCAATGTCGAAACCAGCCACTGAAGCCGCTCCAGAAGTGGGAGCGAGCAATCCGCACAGCATTCGCATCGCAGTTGTCTTTCCCGCTCCATTCGCACCTAAAAAACCAAATATTTCGCCTTTGCTCACTTCAAATGAAACGGCATCAACAGCCACAAAATTCCCGAATTTTCGGGTGAGGTCTTTCGCTATGATTACTTTGTCGCTCATGCTTCAGTTTTGCTTAAAAGTTGCATGAATACGTTCTCAATTCCGACCGTTGCATCGTGCGCCACAAGATCATCGAAGCCTTTGTCGCGCATGTCTTGCTCAATCGGTTTCCAGTCGGTTACGCCTTCAACCAATGTGGCATTCAAATACTCTCCAAAGGCGTAGCAACTCTCCACTTTCGGATGGATACGGAGGGCTTTCAGCAATTCGTACATCCGATGGCTTTTCATCGCCACCAGCGTTCCGTGGAAACTATCGTTTATGCTTTCGGGAGATGCAATGCTCAGGATTTCGCCCTTCTGAATAAGCGCAATGCGGTCGCAAAGTGCGGCTTCGTCCATGTAAGGGGTGCTTACCAAAATCGCGATGCCTTGCTGCTTTAAGCGTTTCAGCATTTGCCAGAATTCCTTTCGGCTTACGGGATCAACTCCTGTTGTCGGCTCATCCAAAAACAATACCTCTGGTTTGTGAATGAGTGCGCAGCAAAGCGCCAATTTCTGCTTCATTCCACCGCTCAGTTTTCCCGCAGGACGATCTTTGAATGGTTCGAGTTGAACGTAAATGTCTTTGATGAGATCGTAATTCGCTTCAATCGTTGTTCCGAAAATGGTGGCGAAGAAATCGAGGTTTTCTTCAACAGTCAAATCCTGATATAACGAGAAACGACCTGGCATGTAGCCGATACGATTTCGGATATTTCGAAAATCATCTACCACATCCAAACCCATCACTTCCGCTTCACCATTATCTGCCAAAAGCAACGTGGTGAGTATGCGAAAGAGTGTGCTTTTTCCCGCTCCATCAGGACCGATAAGCCCGAATAATTCACCTTGCTCAACATCAAAACTGATGTTTTTCAAAGCCTGTTCATCTTTGTACGACTTGTTTAGCTTCTGTATGGAAATGGCGGGTTTCAACGTGCTTTATTTCTCGAATTCAACCTCAGCAGGCATTCCAATTTTCAGACTTCCATCGTTGGGAACATCGATTTTCATGGCATAAACCTGTGTGGTGCGTTCGTCCTTGGTTTGGATGATTTTTGGGGTGAATTCCGCCTCGCTGCTGATCCATGTAACGGTTCCTTCGGCAGATTTCATCGTGCCAGCTGGCGCATCCGTGTTCACAGTCACTTTGTCTCCAATTTTCACCTCACCAAGCATGTCTTCGCTCACATAAGCCTTCAACACCAATGGGTCGAGCGATGCGATTTTATACAACGGTTTGCCAGTCATAGTCATTTCGCCTGCTTTAGCGAGTGTAGTCAAAACCGAACCGTTTATAGGGTTGTAGATGTATGATTTTCGGAGTTGATCTTCAATCTGCATCAGCTGAAAACGCATGGGGTCAATCTCAGCCAACATACCTTGGGTTTGCGTTCCGAGGGTGGATGCGGTGGCAGCCCGTTGCTTCATAGTTCCATCCAATTCAGCTTTCAAATCATCCAATTGTTTGGAAGGAGCCGCATTAGCATCAACCAACTTCTGAACACGCGCAATCTCCGTTTTGATTTTATCCATTCGCTGGTCGAAAATGGCGAGTTGAGCAGCTTCATTCGGAAGCTTTTTCCGCACCGCATCAATCGTGGCTTTCACCTGTTCCTTTTTTAGATACAACTGTGTGGTATCGATGACCGCAACCAATGCATCAGCATTTAAATCCTGGCCCTCTTCGGCATTGAAAACAAGGAGCTTTCCGCTTGCCTGGGCGCTTACAGTGAGTTCATCGGTTTCGAAATTCCCGTAGGCATCAGCCTTCTCGCCACTGCCTGTGCAACTGGCCAAAAGGCCAATAAATGATAGATAAATGAGTGTATGTTTCATCTCGATTTTAGATAAGAGGTTCATTTTAGGGCGCCTGTTTCAAATTGTATCATCACCTGATTTTGATAGAGGCTTATCTGGTCAACGCTGCGTGTGAGTTCGGTAAGTTGTTCCGCTATTACTTCGTCCAAATAATCCGTGGAAGTGATGACGCCTTGCTCCACCTGCACTTCTGCGTTCTTGCGAATTTGTGAACGCAATGCGAGCATTTTTTCGTCCCATTCGAGTGCTTTGGTAAGCTTTGCATTTTCGTTCCTCATCTGCGAAATAGCGCTTTCAATCTCTACAGTCTTCTGACTTTGCTGCACATCCATCATACTGCTATTCAAGCGAAGGTTTTTGCGTTCGAGGGAAGTCTTTCCCCAATCCCAAATGTGCCAAGTGGCTTTTAGTCCAACCATTCCATAACCGCTCAAGTCCGAACTAAAAATATTGTACGGATTTGGAGATCCAAACCCAGCTTGTCCGAATAGATTGATGCGCGGGAGCCGTTTGGCTTTAAGCAGTTTCTCGGTTGCCATCAAGCCTTTTTGCTGCGTGTTAATCATTTGCAATTCAAGGTTTGAAGCATAATCGTAAGCCACTTCGGTTTGAATAACTGGGATTTCCAACTTGCCATTCTGCATGTCCATCCCAGTTAAGATGGAAAGCACTTCCAATCCGCTTTCTTTGGCGCTCATCAACTGGTTCTGTTTCTTTTCTTGTTGAAGGACTTCACTTTGCAGTTTGAGCAGATCGTTCTGCTGAGAAACGCCATTTTCGAGCGCAATTTTGACGGCCTTTTCTCTTTCCGCCATCAACCCCAATGTTTTGGAAATAATCTCCAACTGGTCATCCACCAACAGAATTTGGAAATACAACTTTGCTACCTGCTTTTTATACTCCGACAAGCCAACTTCTAGCGCCATCATCGAAACTTCATTTTTGGCTGTTTCAGCAGTTTTCTGAGCACTAGAAACGCCTGCATCAAATACGGGTTGATACAATTCTAAGTAGGCACGATACTGGAACCTAGGAACATCAACGGTAGGCACACCCGGAAGAGAGAATGGCAATTCAGGAACATCCGACTGGTAAGTGGCTTGTCCGTTGGCCGTTACCATTGGTAAATAGCTACGGTTATAGGTCTTCAGTTTATTCTGAAGCATTTCGGCCATAATCGGTTGTTGCTTCAAAATCGGCATGTTCTTCTCGGCACTATCTAGACAAGCATAAAGCGTTTGCGCCTGTGTTTGCTTCGAAAAACTGAGGACAACGAGCCCAATAATTATGAGAATGTGTTTTTTCATCATCCTTATTCTTGAGGTTTAAGCATGGACATGAACCATTGCGGTATGAGTGTTCTGCGTTGCTCCATCATCATCATAAAAGCTTCATCATTCATTCCCGTAGCTGCTGAAATCACTGGTTTGCCAATGAATGGAAAAACAGTCATTGATAAGAGGTTCATGAATAGATGGATGGGATGAACGCCTTCTGGACAACGCTGCGCCAATTCTTGAAAGAATTTTATCTCGTGCATGAGTTTGTCAATCCCCAATTTGGCGGCCATTTCCTCTGGATGATTTCTGATTTCACTCAGCATAAAGATGGGTAGGTCCGGACGGGTTTTTAATAGGTCGATGTAGTTGCTTACCACCAATTCCACCTTTTCTTCAAAGGTTTTGTCGTCATTGAGTAACACGCGTAGTTGCCAAATAAAACCTTGAACGGTCTCCGTCATTATAGTTGAAAATAGCTCGTCTTTGCTACGGAAATAGTAGTTAACCAACGCGAGGTTAACACCAGCTTCAGTTGCTATGTCTCGCGTAGTTGTTCGCCCGAAGCCTTTCTCTATGAAAAGCTGGCTTGCCGCTTCTTTAATCTTGCCTGCTGTGTCTAAATCTTTCTCGCTCATTACAGCGACAAAGGTGGGTTAATCATTTGATTTAAACAAATGTTTAATAATATAAATTTACTTAGGGTGTGAGTAACTCCAAGTGTGCCAACTTTTAAGTAACCCCGTCTTACATTTGGTGATGCGTTTGAAAAGAATCTTGTTTGTTTCCATCGGTGTCTTTTGCATGGCCATTTTGTGCGAAAATGCACTAGCTCAAACCCAGTTGTCGGATATTCCCAATCCATTGATTGGAACAAAACAGGTGTTGTTTTTTCACGGGCGAACAACTCCTTTTGTCACTCCGCCATTTGGAATGACACATTGGACACCACAAACACGGGTCAGTCGCATTCGCGTTCTCAATTATCATTATGGAGATAAATCAATCCTCGGTTTCCGAGGTTCGCACAAACCCGCCAAATGGATGGGCGATTATGGCCACATAAGCCTTATGCCCGGAATTGGGGAAGTTCAGAGTATGGCCGAAAAGCGAAAATTGCGTTTTTCTCATACGGAAGAAGTCTCAAAGCCGTACTTCTATAATGTAAAGCTCAAGGCGAAAAAAGGGAATCGAATAGGGGTGGAGATGACTGCCACCGAGCGATGTGGCATCTTCCGAATTACGTTTCCAGATAACCAAGAGCCATTTTTAGTAATAGAAGCAAGTCAAAACCCTGATTTTGATGGATGGATAAAAGTTGACACCGCCAAAGGTGAAATCATTGGGTACAATGCGGATAGGAATTCGGCTATCACAGGTCCAGATTTAGCGGGCTTCAAGGGTTATTTCGTACTCAAATTTGATTTTGAAATAGCCGAATTTGGAGTTTGGAATGGGGATGAAAAGACCATAAACGCAACTGAGATTATTGGAAAGCATGTTGGAGCTTGGATTAGGCCAAAACAAGGAACCACAACTGCTCTTGTAAAAGTTGGCTCGTCCTTCATTAGCATTGAACAGGCACAGGAAAATCTTGAGCATGAAATTCCTCATTTCGATTTTGAAAGAACCAAGGAAGAAACTCGCCAGATTTGGGAGAAATACCTGCATCGTATTGAAATAGAAGGTGGCACAGAAGACCAACGAAGCATCTTCTACTCCGCTTTGTATCACTCGCTACTTTTTCCACGCCAGTTTTCGGAATATGGTCGCTATTACAGTGCGTTTGACGACACTATTCACAATGGCATCAGCTACAACGATTTCTCGCTTTGGGACACGTTTCGTGCCCAACATCCGCTGCTATTGTTGACCGCTCCCGAACATGTAAGCGGCATGGCAAATGCGCTTATTCAGATGTACGAGCAAGGCGGATATATGCCTAAATGGCCAAATCCAACCTACACCAATATTATGATTGGGACACACGCTGATGCTGTGCTGGCCGATGCTTTGGTGAAGGGATTAAAAGGCATTAATCCTGAACGAGCTTATGCGGCTGTTCATAAAGATGCAATGTCCCCGCCAGATGGCGATAGTTTAAAACGCTGGGATGACCGCGCACTTTGGACAGGCTACGAAGCACGTGCTGGACTGAGTTGGTACAAAAAGCTAGGCTATGTTCCAGTTGACAAAACCAGCGAGAGTGTTTCTAGAACATTGGAGTTTGCATACGATGATTTTTGCGTTGCTCAAGTTGCCAAAGCCGCTGGGAGGCAAGAAGAGGCAGCCTTTTTTCTAGAGCGAAGCCGCAACTATAGAAATGTGTACAATGCCAAAACAGGATTTATGGCGCCTAAAAATGCGGATGGAACATGGCATAAGAATCGAAAAAGTGGGTTTACCGAAGGTGGTCCTTGGACATACCTTTTCTGTGTGATGCAAGATATTGGTGGCATGATTGACTTAATGGGAGGCAAGGAGGCCTTTTCTAAAAAACTTGAAAAAGGTTTTGGAGGCATTTTTAGATACGTACATGAGAACGAACCTGGGCACCACTATTGTTATTTGTACAATTATGTTGGACAAGCATGGAAAACTCAACAGAAAGTGGCTAAGTATCGCCAGTCCAAGTACAGAAATAAGCCCTTTGGCCTAAATGGAGATGACGATTGTGGTCAGATGTCTGCCTGGTATGTGTTCAGTTCTATGGGTTTTTACCCGGTTACTCCAGGTAGCGATGTCTATGCAATAGGAACTCCCCTCTTTCCTAAAGTCACCGTGCGCCCAGATCCCGAAAACCAATCAATAGAGTTTGTGATTAAGGCTGAAAATGTTTCCGTCATAAACATTTACGTCCAATCGGCAAAGCTGAATGGGGTGCTGCTGGAATCGCCCTTTCTACATCACGCAGATATTGTAAACGGAGGCATCTTAGAATTTGAAATGGGAAAACAACCTGTAAAAGGCTGGTAATCTGAGGTGCTAGAATCGCCCTATTGGATGGCCAAATTTCAGATTTAGAAAAATTTGCGCATAAAACTTTTAGGTTTTCGATCGTCAATTGTTCCTTCGACTCCCGCTTGTAGCCGCAAGCAGATTGGACACACCATAGATTGCATAACCCGAATATCTGGGTTGTTCAATTCAAAATTTTCGATTGGAAATTTGCGACAATCATCTCTAAAATGCCATTCCAAACGATTTCGTTTTCTTCTGTAAATCTGAATGTCTAACGTTTGATTCATCGCTTGGAGTTGCCTTTAGGCTAAGTGAACTTACGATAAAAACTACGTGAAACACGCATCTAAAAGACAATTCTCTGGCATTAACTATTTCTCAAGCGCTATAAAACTCCAATTAAGGAGCTCCCCTTTTTCATCTACAATGGTAATTCTGTGTTTGCCAGCTAGAGCAAGTACTTCCATCCTATGTTCGGATTGAGTACTGCCCAGAAACTCATCATCTAAATGCCAATGAACTAGATTTTCAGGTTGACGATGAGCAATTTCAAAGACCACTTTTTCCATGGTACCCTCTAAGTTTCGAGGAACGAAAATGGAAGTCCCATTCTTCGGATAGATGACATCCATATTATTAAGCGAAGGTGTTTTGCAGCTGTTCAAGAATGAAGGAATTGTGAGATAAGCTGGGTTCTTTTTCTTGTAATACCATTCTTGCACAGGGGGCAATACAAACCATGAAACCGTTTGCATGTCGCTAACTGCATAGCAATTGCTTGCAACGCGAAATTGCTTTGTACTGTCTAAATGCACCAATTGATGAAAGGGACAAGACTTGTAGCGCGTGGCTTTTTTAGGCACATGAATTGTCACTTTATTCGGGCAAACATCCGTTGCCAAAAAACCACTTTCGGAACAAACTGAGGCGCTCGACATGGCAAGCTGAGGCTCATTAAACCAATTACCAGCATCAAAATGTTTGAAAACCTTGAATAGGACTGGCGCTGCCACCGTTAAGCCAGTTAATCCAGGACGACCTTCGCCATCTGCATTTCCCACCCAAACGCCCACTAAATAATCTGGAGTTATGCCAATTGCCCATGCATCTCTATGACCAAAGCTTGTTCCTGTTTTCCAAGCCACCTTTTTTGCAGATGTAAATTCTTCCCAACCCGTTTCCTGTCCTGGTCTATTTACATTCGACATCGCTTCTACCGTCCACCAAACTGCGGCAGGGTCAAACAGTACGTCAGACTCCGGATGAACTTGTTTTTGATTGGACGCTATGTACTCAGCGCCAAGCAAGTTGTCATCCTTGTTGAGGGTTCTTGCCATGTTCATATATGCTGTGCTCAAATCCCAAAGAGAAGCCTCTGCGCCTCCAAGTATGACGGATAGTCCGTAATGGTCGGCAGAACGGTTTATATGCTTCATCCTGAGTTTGCTTAACCGATGATGGAACTGCTCAGTACCGTATTCTTTTAGCATCCTAACGGCTGGAATATTCAGGGATCGGGCCAAAGCTTCGCTTGCCGGAACAGCGCCATCGTACGTTTGGTCAAAGTTTTTTGGAGAGTAGCCCGCAATCTGAGTTGGAATATCGGGCACTAAGGCGTTCGGCAATATCGCTCCGTCTTCTAGCATGAAAGAATAGAGAAACGGTTTAAGTACGCTGCCCGTGCTTCGTGGCGCCATTATTACATCTACGTTACGGCCCGAACCCTCATCAGGACAATCAGTATTCCCAGTGTAGGCCATAACATCTCCTGTTCTCACATTAAGAACAAGTACGGCCATGTTATGTATTTCATTTTGACCATAAACACCGTGATAGTGCTTTACAATTTGGTTCACATTTTCTTGTAACTCTTTCTCAATTGTGGTTCTAATTCTTTCGCCAGAATGACCATCCACTATAGCTCTGTTTAAGAGGTGAGGATTGGTACCTGGTATGCCATGAGGTTTGCCTGGCAAAGGCTCTTCTTTTGCTAATTCGCAGGTAAGCGAGTCAATAACACCTTTGGCTAAAAGTTTGTCTAAAAGACGGTTCCGCTTGTTTGCTAATCGCTCACTATTTTTCCCTGGGTAAACTAAGGAAGGTGCATTGGGAAGCACTGCCAAAACAGTCGTTTCTCCCCACGAAAGCTGGTGCGCTGATCGCCCAAAGTAGCGCCAGGCAGCGGCATCCAAACCGACCACATTTCCGCCAAATGGTGCGTTTGCAGCGTATAGATTTAGAATCTCATCCTTTGAATAGCTAAGCTCCATTCTTATAGCCAAAATCACTTCTATCACCTTCTCAAATACACTTCGAGACTTTCCTTTTCGAGATAATCGAATGGTTTGCATAGAGAGCGTACTGCCTCCGCTTACAACTCTTTTCGCCTTGATATTCTGCTTGAAAGCTCTTGCAAACGAAACAGGGTTTATTCCAGGATGCTGAAAGAAATACTCGTCTTCAAAATGAATGATGGATTGCACGAATTTTGCCGGCAACGAGTCGGATTGCGGAAACCGCCATTGTCCGTCAGCCGCAATTCTTCCAGCCAAGAGGCGACCATTTTTGTCTTCTAAAATGGTGCTTGTAGGGGTGTTAAACAGCGGATTTGGCAAGCAAATCGCAAACCAGACTGAAAGTCCAATTACGATTGCCACCAAGGTCCATTTTCTCTTTCCGAGTAGTTTGCCGCCTAACATCTGTACTAGTTTACTTTGCCGAAGTGACGCTGCCAGCCTCAATAACCTTTACCCATTGTCCAGCTTTATGCGAACTTATTTCGTTGTCATACATTGCTTCGCAAACAACTGTTGGTAGGTAAAATTCTCCGAGATAAGTAGCGTTCAACAGTACCCGAAACACTTTTCCTTCACTTCTATTCAAGTCGAAGTAAGTATGCACACGGTCGTCTCTTATGTCTTGATATTCGGGAACAGAAGCCGTTTTGGTACTGGAGCCTTCGTCCAATCTCAAGTTTCTAATTTCCCAACCTGAAGGGAAAATTTGAGTGATAGCCATTTCGTCATATCGGTCTCTGAAGCCGGGGTGTGAAACGGAAATTTCCGCAATGAAATCAGTCCCTTGTTCAAGCGTAGAAGGGTCAATTTCCTTGAAGTTCAAGTCAGTATAACGCACCTTCATTTTCAGATTGCTTTCAGCGCTTGTCTGGTCTCCAATAGCAGGAATTCCATCCATTTGCAGTTTGATAAACAGGGTAGAAGACCCAGTATTTGCAACCTCAATTTTCCCGCCTTTTGTGCTTGTTATTTTTAATCTCTCTTGAGAAAAAGGCGTTTTTGAATTCACATCTTTTGTCTTAGAGCCGTTCTGAGAAAAGCCGTAAACCAATGGTTTTCCCGCACCTCCAGATGTTCCAATAAATTTGGCAGCTGCCATAAGAGTGTAGGCCGTTGTTTGAGTACTGTGCCATCTGTTGGATGACATTCCCTTTGCCAATTCATCCAGAATGCGCTTTCCATCAGCCTTTCGCCCCATTAGGGTGAGCGTTTCTAAAATCATGGCTTTGTCGCGCTCCGAACTACCGTATGAATACCCCAATTCTCTGTAATAAGGGATGTCTGTTCCGCTACCAGCGACTAAGCTTTCTGCAATTGATTGGCGACCAATTAACTGATAAGCTGCCGCTAATCTCCATCGCGCAGCAAGCTGTAAATTCTTGATGCTTCGCATCCGATTCATGGCGCCAAGTGCAGGCGAACCGGCTAGAGCTAATGTGTAAAGACGATATGCTTGGGTAAGTTGACCGCTAGAGCCATGGTCTTGATTTCCGCCCATATCTGCTGTCCAATTGTTAG
>CALCGD010000243.1 GCA_937900875.1 uncultured Flavobacteriales bacterium | reverse complement strand
GTTTCCTTTTCCATTCTTATTATTTATTGGTTTTTGTTGATTGTTTGTCGTCAAATAAGATTCTCATAGCAGGCGTCTTATCGTCATCGTATTGCCCCGATTTAACTGCCCATAAAAAGGCGGCTAGAAACCCGAGGGCGGCTATTATGCTGATGGCTATTAGAAGAAAAATGACTTCCATGATGGTGCGACAAAGAAATCTGTGAAGCACGTACCTCAAAGTGAGACCGGTCACAGCCAAAACTGATCTTGGTCAGGCTATGACTTACCTAATGCTGATTTTACCAACAGCGAAGTTGAAATGGTTGTAAACAATACGATAGAAACCGAACTTAGAGGCATCAGAATAGCAGCAATAACAGGTGATAAGAGGCCCTGAACCGCCACAGCAACGCCAATCACATTGTAGATGAGAGATAAACCGAATGCCGCCAGCACAACATACCTGGCTTGACGCGCCAGCTTGATGAGTTTGGGCAGTTTATTGAACGAATCTGCCGTGAGAATTCCATCTGAGGCTGGGGTAAATTGCGTATTACTCTCTGCAATAGAAATACCGAAATGGGCTTCTTTTAAGGCCCCAGCATCATTCAGTCCGTCTCCCAACATCAAGATTTTTTCACCAGCAGATTCTTGCTGCTCTTTAATCCAATCTTTTTTCTGGTGAGGGTCCATTTCAAAACGCATATCACGTTGAGCAATACCCATAACTGCTGGGTCGCTGAGGGTCTCTGCCTCCGTATCATTATCGCCAGACAAAAGGGAAAGCTTATTGTCTTTCAGAATTTCAATAACAGTGTTTTTTAATCCCGGTCGGTAGGCCGATGCAAAATCTACCCGTGCCGTCAACTTTCCATCAATAAGCACAGCGGTCCGTCCCATTCCAACCTTATTATCGCTCCATGAGTTGAATAGCTCTTGATCATCCGGTTTCAATAAAAGCGGATTCTTTAGCTCCACCTGAATATCATCCGACATGCCGTAGACGCCAATCCCTGCTCGTTCCATAAATCCAATCACGGGCAAGCGTTCAAACTGTGGGTGTGCATCGGCAAAAGTCTTGCTAAGCGGATGTAGTGAGTTTCTGGCCACATTCACCAATGCTCGCAGTTCTTCCTGATTTGGTTTAGTTCCGGAAAAGAAAACTAGGTTGTTCTGACTAACGGTTATGGTACCTGTTTTATCAAACACTACATGATTTATTTGCCCCAGTTTGGCCAAAGCCTCAACGGAACGAACAAAAAAACCATGCCTACCAAAATGCCGAAGCATAGAGCCATATGTAAATGGAATGCTCAAAGCCAATGCGCATGGACAAGCAATTATGAGCACCGCTGTGGTGGTGTTTAACCAGTTGGATGGATCTGTAATGAACCAATACATTGCGGTAATTGCGGCAATGGAAAGCACCGCTGCACTGAACCAGGATGCTATCCTATTTGAGAATGTAAGGAGTGGTGGTCGATTATCTTTATCTCCTGTTTCGGCATTATTCCATAGGGAAGTGAGGTAACTAGATGAAACGGGTTTCAACACCTCCAATTCCACTACTGATCCTCGGATTTTTCCGCCAGCATAAATCTTACTCCCACGTTCTTTCAATGATGGAACAGCTTCTCCGGTAACAAAGCTGTAATCAACGGAGGCGCTGGTTGATAGTAATTCGCAATCGCAAGGAATTAGTTCATCATTGTGAATTTGAATTTTGTCTCCTTTTAAGAGATGCTTGATCATGAGGGCATTCACCTGTCCATCGGCACCAATCCTGTTCACCGCAATTGGGAAAAACGATTTGTAATCTCGCTCAAACGATAAACCAGAATAGGTTTTGGCCTGATACCATTTTCCAATTAAAAGGAAGAAAACAAACCCCGCCAAGGAATCAAGAAACCCTGGTCCAACACCAGATATGATGTCAAATGCACTACGGCCAAAAATGGCAAGCATTCCAATGGAAACTGGGACATCCATATTTACGTGCCGCACTTTTAATCCTTTGTAAGCCGAAAGCAAATAATCGCGGCCAGCAAAAAGTACCACGGGCAAGGCCAATATTAAGTTGAGATAGTTGAATAATGTGGACCATTTCGATTCTAATTCTTGGCCGCTCAAAAGGTACTCGGGAAAACTAAGAAGCATGATGTTGCCAAAGCAAAACCCGGCTACTCCAATTCTATACAGTAGCGCCTTATCGGTTACTGGGCCTTGTTGTCTATCGCTAGATTTTGCCAAGTTGAGATTGGGAGCATAACCGATGGAATGAAGCAACAACACTAGATCCTTGAGCGAAATCTGTGTTTGATCAAAAAGGATATTGGCTGTCTTTTTTGGAAAATTGACCTCACATTGCTTCACTCCAGAATTCAGACGCTCCAAACGCTCTAGCAGGAAAACACATGCACTGCAATGAATGGCAGGCAATTCAAACGAGATTCTTCCGAGCTTGCCATCCGAGAAATCGAGAAGACTCTCCTTTACCTCGGCATTATCCAAATAATTGAATTCGTGCTGCTTTGCCTCATCTGGTCTTATGCCTAGAGGACCGTTAGCGTAGGTTTCGCCCAAACCCACATCCTTAAGCAACAGATAAACCGTGCTGCACCCGTTGCAACAGAATGTATGGGCATCCAAGCGGATGGTCTCATCTGCGCAATCATCACTACAATGAAAGCAGGTGGTTTTTTCTTTTACTGACGACATAGATGGTAATACTGCCGCAAAGTTGATGGAGTAAGCACCGCTTGCGCGTGATAGCCATCAAACAGAAAACTGACGATTGTCAGTTAAAACTAAAAACGATAATTTCTCAACGCAGCTATATCCAACACATGAATATCGCGGCCTTTAGATTCTATGTAGCCATCTTGTTTGAACTCCGAAAGCGCCCGAATTACCGTTTCGGTGGCAGTACCCACTATGCTTGCTAGGTCTTCTCTACCTAAACTTATAGTGAAATCTTCTCGCCCTTCTGTATTGTATTTCTCATACACCTGAACCAGGGCATTAGCAACTCGTTTACGAACAGAACTGTATGCCAATTCAATAAGTTTCTCCTCTTTCTGGTGAATATTATCCGCCAATAATTTGATGAAACTTCCAATAACTTCTCGGTCAGAACTCATTAGGTGATAAAAGACGTCTTTGGGGATTAGCAATATCTCCGCATCATCAATTATTTGAGCGGAATCTGCATAATTTCCGTGTTCTAACAAAGCTGGGTAACCGAAAAAATCTCCTGCATTGTAAAGGCCCGTAATGTATTCCTTCCCGTCCTCATTCATTTTGAAGGTTTTTACTTTTCCCTTACTCAGAAAGAACAAATAGATAGGAGCATCGCCTTCACGAAATACGTATTCGCGCAGCGCATAAAGTTTGGTTCTATGGTTTTTAGTAATGTTCTCCACCATCTGTCCTGTAGCCGAAGCCATGAAACCTTGGACTCCAGCAATCGTTCTGTTGGAGTTAGCTTTCATGGCATCACTTTTCTTTAGACGCATTTCTACGGCATCTAAAAGGTCCATTTCTTCAAATGGCTTGGTGATGTAGTCATCTGCACC
>CALCGD010000242.1 GCA_937900875.1 uncultured Flavobacteriales bacterium | reverse complement strand
TTTCGCACTTAAGGGTACGAGCAGGGTGTTTTTCGAAAAAAGAATAATTGTGAGTAGCCAAAATCACACTTGTACCAGTTTTGGTAATGTCAATCATTAATTGAAGAATGCCTTCGGACGTTTCTGGGTCTAAGTTTCCAGTTGGCTCATCCGCCAAAATCAATTCTGGATGATTAATCAGCGCTCTTGCAATTGCTACACGCTGCTGCTCTCCGCCAGAAAGTTGATGCGACATTTTGAATTTAGACTCTAACGAAATATTGACCAGATTCAATACCTCATCAACCCGTTCGTCCATTTTTTCTTTGTCTTTCCACCCTGTGGCTTCCATTACAAACTTGAGATTCTTCTCAACCGACCGGTCCGTTAGCAACTGAAAGTCTTGAAACACAATTCCAAGTTTTCTTCTTAGGTATGGGATTTCCTTCTGAGAAATGCCAGCTAAGGTGTGTCCTGCTACAAATCCTTCGCCATCTTGTAAAGGTAAGTCTGCGTAAAGTGTTCTTAATAAACTGCTTTTTCCAGTGCCAGTTCTGCCAATAAGGTAAATGAACTCGCCTTTATCTATTGCAAACGACACCTTGTTTAAGACAACGTTATTTCGGATGTAAACGGTTACATCAGATAATTGAACAATGTGATCTTGATTTTCCATGCTGAGAAGTCCAAAGTTAATATTCTGAACTAGCGCTTAGATTGAATTTTTATGGCTTTTATCTTAACATAAGCGCGTTGAAAAGTATTGAGGTAGCGCAAATAGTAGAACCTGAATCAGGATAATTTAGCACGGATGAGTAAGTCTGTCTGGCTAATAAAAGTGTGGGTAATTGTGTGGTTGACTGGTCTTTGGACGCTTGCTCCTAACGCCTTATTCGCGCAACGCGTGTCGGTTGATGTTGATCCTATTCGAGAATATTCAGTTGGAGTAGAGCTTTATCAAAAGCAAAAGTATGGCGCGGCTCAAGAGCGATTTGATGTTGCGTTAAGTCACACCCGAGCACTACCAAGCATTGAGAAAGAAAATGCAGTCTATTATCAGGCATCATCGGCCTTAGAGTTGTTTAATAAGGATGGTGAGTACCTCATGCGTGATTTTATTGAGGTTTATCCAGAACATCCATTTGTAAATCTGGCAAACTATCAGCTTGGAAAGTACTATTTCACCAAGAAGAAGTATCGGTCGGTTCTAAGTCAGTTCGAACTTGTAGATGAGTTGGATTTAGACGAGAAATACCAAGAGGAGTACTTCTTTAAAAAAGGGTATTCTCATTTTCAACAAGAGGAATATGACTTGTCCAAAGATGCACTTTCAAAGGTGCTTGAAGGAGGGAAAAAGTATCGTTCTCCAGCTTTATACTACAACTCATATATTCTCTATCGTGAAGGGAAAAACGAAGCGGCCTTAGTGGGTTTTAAGGAACTTGAAACCGATAAATTGTTTGGCACGGTTGCGCCTTTTTACGTGCTACAGATTTACTACCGACAGGGTAAAAACGAAGAGGTTCTTTCTTATGGTGCTGATTTGCTGAAGAAAGATTTTTCAGAAAGTAAGCGTGGCGAAATTCATCGGATGATGGGCGAAGCACACTACAATTTGGGGAATTATGCAGCCGCCATTCCAGATATGGAAATTGCTATTTCCGAACTCGGTGGTAATCGAAATGACAGATATAAATTGGCATATGCGTCTTATCGAGGTTCAGATTTTGAAAAGGCTTTGCTGTATTTCCAACAGGTAACAGATGAGGAGGACGACATAACCCAATTGGCTCATTATTACATGGGCGATATTTACCTGAAATTGGACAGGAAAATGGAAGCACGTAGTGCTTTTAGAAATGCTTCTAGATATGATTTCGATAAAGAAATTATGGAAGATGCCCTGTTCAATTTCGCTAAAGCAGCCTACGAACTTTCATATGACCCGTATAATGAAGCGGTTCAAGCATTTGAAGAATACATCGACAAAAACCCGAATAGTGCGAGGGTAGATGAGGCTTATGAGTTTTTGTTGAAGGTGTATTTAACCACCAAAAATTATGAGGCTGCGCTTAAGTCAATTGAGAAGATTAAGAACCAAAC
>CALCGD010000241.1 GCA_937900875.1 uncultured Flavobacteriales bacterium | reverse complement strand
AGCTGGGTCAAGAGTAGAGGATTGCTCTATTCCATTATTATAATGATCAACTACTTCTTCCAAAGTTTGGAATCGGCCATCATGCATATACGGAGGGGTCATCTCAATATTTCTGAGGGAAGTGACCTTGAATTTTGCTTTGTCTGCCGCATCATCAGTCTCTTCAAAACGACCTAAGTCATCGAAATTTGCTTCAGCGTCCAATCCATTATTCATGTATTGATCATTCTCAAACGTGATTCCACTATGACAATGGGCGCAATCAGCTCCTGACTCATTTGGAAAAAATTCGTTGTATTCTGCAAAGTACAATGCGCGACCACGTTCTTCACTTGCAGTGAGGGTAGCCGAGCCAGCAAGGAATCTGTCATACTTAGAATCGTTAGAAATGAATGTGAACATGAACTGCTCCATGGCTTCACCCATTCTTTCTTCGGTAATTGTTTCGTCTCCAAAGGCCCGCACAAACTGGTCTTTATACGATTGATCTGCCGATAGCTTGGCAATAACGCTTGGTATTGTTTCATTCATTTCAACAGGATTCTGAATTGGCTGAGTGGCTTGATCGTGCAATTCAGGTGCTCTACCATCCCAGAAGAACCCATAGCTGTGCCAAGCCATGTTGAAGATGGCCATGGCCTGTCTACCTCCTATGTCGCCTTCGGCACCAACGCTAAACTGTGCAGTATCTGTAAAAGCGTGTTCCTGACGATGGCAGTCTGCACAAGCTTGAGTAAGATTGCTTGATAGTTTGGTTTCATAAAACAGCATTCTTCCGAGTACAATTTTCTGAGCGGTAAGCAGATTTGCGGCTTGTGCAGTAGGTGGAGGAAATGTTCCAAAATCTAAAGTGTATGGCGTGTCATCATACACAACTGGGTCCGGGTCTGGATCCTGGTTACAAGCTGAAATTATGACAGCCATAAAAAGGGTTAGTATCGATAATTTTTTCATCATTTTGTGTTTAGGAAGGTCAATAACCTTCCGGTTTGTATTCAGTTTTGTTTACAAATTCTGTGTCTGTAAGAGAGTTGAGAAAGGCAACGAGTTGTTCCTTTTCTTGCCCCCTAAGGTCTAGCGGTTTAATCAACTCGCTTTTATTCTTGTGTGGTTTTCCGCCAGCGGAATAATGCTCCACAACCTGTTCCAAGGTTTTCAACGAGCCATCATGCATATAAGGCGAAGTGAGACCAATGTTCCGTAGCGTTGGCACCTTGAAAACACCTCTGTCTATTTCAAGATCGGTCAGACGTTTTCTGCCCGAATCCTGATATGCTACGTGCAGTCCATTATTCTTAAATGAGTAATCGGTGAAGTTGAAGCCGGCATGGCAGTTACTGCATCCGATACGTTCTGAAAAGAATAAGTCCATTCCTTTCCGTTCCGTTTCGTTCAACGCGTCCTTTTTCTCTTGAAAATGAAATTGGTCGAATGGACTATTACCGCTAATAATGGTTCTTTCAAAACATCCCAACGCTCTCGTTATTACAAAGTGGTCTGGGCCCTTGTTATATGCTTCTCGGCTCATATTTACGTAAGTCGAATCTTTAGACATTCTATCTGCTATCAACAGAATATTAAAATCGAACTCGTTGTGTTCTTGAATTGGAACCAATACCTGCATTTCCAAAGTTGGAACGCCACCATCTCGTGTAAAAGAAGTGTTGTAAGCCACGTTGGTTAACGTAGGCGCATTTCTAGTTCCAAGAGCCTTTGCCGCTCCAAGGCTCATTGCAATCGTATCGCTAAAAGCAAACTGAGCCAAGTGGCAAGACGCACAACTTATGCTACTATCTACAGACATAATTGGGTCGTAGAAAAGCTTACGCCCAAGCAAATAACGTGCATCAGAAAACCCATTACCCTCTGGAAATGGAATTTCCGGAAAACCTTTTGGGGCGGTCAATAGGTGTCCGAATTCGTCTTTACCTGAATCGAAGGAAACAGATATTAGCGAAGCCCAGACCCCAATGAATCCAAGAAATAAGAACGAACGGAACAAGCGAAACTTACTTGGTCACAACCCACTTGTGGGTAAGAACTTTGGCCCCATTCTTCTCAAGAGAAACGGAGTACATTCCCGAAGAAACCGTTGGTAATTGATGATATCCAGAGACACTGTTTAGCTGCTCCGAACTAATCATTTTTCCGTCAATTCCATAAACAACTACCATGTAAATGCCGTTATCTGGTAATTCAAAAGAAATTCGGCTACTAGTTTCTGTTGGGTTAGGATACAAGTCAAACACTCCCTTAAACTCAGCATCTTCTACTCCTAAGGCACTTGCAGGGAAGAAAACGTGGTCGGCAAAGTCCTCTAAGAACCGAACAGCATCTCCATTTGAGGCATGTAAAATCAACCCATTTGAAATATCAACTCGGCCGAACGCTCGTGCGTAATCCGCATAAACAACAATCTCTAAATCGCCATTATTGTCGATGGCATCAGTGGAAATTTGAACTTGATTATAGTTGTTGTTTCCAAGAGCGTGCACTTCATAATCAAATGCCGTATTTGCTCCAGCTCCGCCTTCAATGGCTACGAATCTGTATCCAGAACTCCATCCCCAATGCATAGATGGGTTTTTTGGGGCTAATGCATGTGTAGAAGGCCATAATGCTGGGTCATCATTGTTCACGTCTGGACCAACACCAATGTAATAGTTGATACCTTCAATTGAAGTAATACTGTGGTTTCCGAGGTCAAAGTTCACATCGTTACCAGCATCAACAAGTAGCCAAGTGTCATCAACCGAGGTTACTTGTCCACCGTCATGAACTAACTCAATTCCTGAGATGTAATACTGAAGACGGGTTACGTCAAAACTATAATTCCCTGGGGCCATGGCCTCAGTGTTAAAAGCAAATTCAGTCTGGTTTAATCTATGCTCAATGTTTAGAATAACATTCGTCTGGGCGTTTACTAAACTGACGAACAAAAAAGTTGATATAAGTGTAAAAAGTGTTTTCATAATCTGATTATTTGAGAAGTATTGAATTGAAAAGTGCGGCAAAACCAAAACTTCAATTCTAGATTAAGAAAACTTGAAACAGCACCTGATAATCATTTTCAATAAGCGGTGGTGCGTTTGCGAAACAATACACTTCGCTAACATCGTGATTCACAAAATTTGATGCATACTGAACTGTAAACGGAGCAATTTCTATTGCAACAGGAATTTCAGATGATTCTGATGGCGGATAGTCGTTTTCAACCACAAATAACCAGTTAGTGTCTTCGCAACATCCTTTTTTTGCAAACGAGCAATAGTGAGAGTTCGTTTCAACGGCTTGATAATATCCTTTGCAAGCTTCTGCTCTTTTATCAAAAGCGAAATCAATGACATTGCCGTTGCAATAATGAATACTTACCGAAGCACCGATGCTTACCAGCAAAATCCAAATGGCACCCATAAGAGAACCTATTCGCAGTAAGAATAATTGATTTAGCTTCATCTGAACTGATGAAGATAGTCTAATCCAGTGATATGATATTGGTCAGTATTTGACTTTTCATGAAAAAGCAGGCATAAATCCCAACGAATAGTTAAATGTAAATCGTTTTACCCAAGTTTAACCTACAAGCAAAAACCCCTTGCAAACGATTTGTTTACAAGGGGTTAAGAAACTTAATGTGACCCCGAGAGGGTTCGAACCTCTAACCCTCAGAGCCGAAATCTGAGATTCTA
>CALCGD010000240.1 GCA_937900875.1 uncultured Flavobacteriales bacterium | reverse complement strand
ATAACCGAGCAAGATGCCTTTAATGCGGA
Organism: uncultured Flavobacteriales bacterium; assembly: GCA_937900875.1. Classification (GTDB taxonomy): domain Bacteria; phylum Bacteroidota; class Bacteroidia; order UBA10329; family UBA10329; genus UBA10329. The sequence goes on along the minus strand of CALCGD010000240.1, from coordinate 2,329 downwards.
GGCCTGGTACGGAATGGCTGTAGTTTGTGAGAAGCAAGAAAAGTATGACGCCTGCCTCCCTTACATCACGAAAGCCTTGGAAATAGATTCTAGCGATCCAGAATATTGGAACTTTCTTGCCGATTTAAAAGAGCAATCTGGGGATTATGATGATGCCATCGAAGCATTGGATAAAGCAAATGGACTTCATCCGGAAGATATGCGCTATTGGGTTTCAAAAGCTCAATTGGTATTTAAGCACGTTGACCCAGAATTAGGCACTGAGGTTCTTATGGAAGCGCTGAAGATTTGTCCTGACAATGCCGATTTACACTATTTAGAGACAGCATTTATGCTTGCTACCGGACAAGTTTCCGAAGCATTGAACTTTCTTCAAAATGGATTGGAATTAGATTACAGCAAACACCTACTTTTGTTCGAACAATACCCGGAAGCAATTCATAATCCCCGGGTAATGGATCTAATTCAGATCTACGGACAGTAATGAATTTCGAACTTTCTCACATACCCGAAAGAACACCAAAACCACGAGAGTCTGGACTCACAATGGTGATGGATAAAGGTCTTAGTTTGAGGCAGGCAGAAGACACAATCTCTGCTTCAGGTCACCTTATTGATATAGTTAAACTTGGTTTTGGAACATCTTTGGTTTCTAACGATTTACAGGCAAAAATTAAACTCTATCATGAGCATGGCATTGATGTCTATTTAGGAGGAACACTATTCGAGGCTTTTCTCGTTCGTGGGCAGTTAGAAGATTACCGAAAGTTGTTAGACAAACTAGGCCTAACCACTCTTGAGGTATCGGATGGATCCATCAATTTAGACCATGGTTTAAAGTGTGAGTTAATTAATGACTTGGCCAAAGATTACAAAGTGTTGTCTGAGGTTGGGTCTAAAGAAGCGGGAATCATCATTCACCCAAACAAATGGAAATCTATGATGCAAGCTGAATTAGCGGCAGGCTCATGGAAGGTAATTGCTGAAGCTAGAGAAAGCGGAAACGTAGGAATTTATCGTCCAAATGGATCTGCTCATGTCAGCTTAATCAACAAAATTCTTGCTGCTGTACCAAAAGACAAAATTCTTTGGGAAGCGCCAATTAAGGCTCAGCAAGTTTGGTTCATCAACTTACTTGGTGCAGAAGTAAACTTAGGAAACATTGGTCCAGCAGAAGTTATTCCTCTAGAAACCCTAAGACTTGGCGTTCGTGGAGACACATTTTTCAATTACCTGCCTGAAGGGGTTAATGTAAATGAGGTAATTGCAAGAACAAAGAAGAAGACACAATGAAAGAATTTTCTGTTCTAGAATTAAAGCAGATGATGGATGCTGGAGAAGCAATTCAGCTGATAGATGTACGAGAGCTTTGGGAGCTTGAAGTATGCGTGATTAACGGTTCGCATCACATACCCATGGGCGAAATTCTTACACGAACTGGCGAGTTAAACGAAGCTGGCAAAGTGGTAATTCAATGCCGAAGCGGTGGACGGTCGTCTAACGTGGTAAATGCACTGGAAATGCACACAAACAAGCAAAACCTTTACAACCTAAAAGGCGGAATACTAGCTTGGGCAGAAGAAGTAGATACTAGTTTGGAAAAGTATTAATGACCGAAATTGAAGCCAAACGAAGCTCGAAAGACTTCATCTTATTGTACTTAAAAGGAATGGCCATGGGAGCAGCCGATGTTGTTCCAGGCGTTTCGGGAGGAACCATCGCCTTTATCACTGGTATTTATCAAGAGTTACTTGACACCATAAAGGGCTTTAACTTCTCAGTGTTTAAGACCCTAAAAACAGAAGGAATTGCTGCCACTTGGAACCAAACCAATGCCACTTTTCTTGTTGTTCTTCTTGCCGGAATTTTCACATCGGTAATCAGCTTAGCCAAAGGCATTACATTTCTTTTGGCAACATATCCAATTCTACTTTGGGCGTTCTTTTTTGGGCTTATCGTTGCTTCTACCATCATTATTTCAAGATATATAAAGAAGTGGGACATTAAAGCCGTTGGAATGATGGTTGCTGGTGCAGGTCTCGCCTATTACATAACCATAGCAGCTCCATCTCAAATGCCAGAGGGATTAGTGTACATCTTTCTTGCTGGATGTATCGCTATTTGCGCTATGATTTTACCTGGAATATCGGGTAGTTTCATACTTCTTTTGCTAGGTGCTTATGGTATTATTTTAGAATCGATAAGCAGTTTAGTTGACGGACTTAAATCTGCTGACATCCAATTGATTACAACTTACGGAATTAACATTTTTGTATTCATTCTTGGTTGCATTGTCGGAATCATTTCATTTTCAAATGTCCTTTCATGG
>CALCGD010000239.1 GCA_937900875.1 uncultured Flavobacteriales bacterium | reverse complement strand
GTACCAGTTGTGATTCAAGAGTACTTGATTTTCACCCCATTATCGCCCGTTTAGACTAAGCGACCAGTGGAGATTCTATCCAGTTATTTCATGCTGTTTATGAACCGAAAGACCAGCATGGGTATGTTCCTCCAAGCACAAATAGTTGGATAAAGCTGCTTTTTTCGAAAACCTATTCGAATTCATTTTCGGATATAAAAGTTTTCGAAAATGCGAAAAAAGTTAATGCATCGTGATGTGCAAAACCTCCTCCATTTGGGACTGACCAGTTGTAAAAAAAACCTCGCATTTTACTGCACTGGTCTGATCTAAAAATTGCAACCGACCAGTGTTTTCACTAGCAACAAGAAACCACTACAAATATTTGTAGATGCTAAATGTTATAAGGATATAAGTATATTTGTATCGAGCAAATCCAGGCATAATGAACCACTCAAAACAACAGGAAGCACTTAACGAGAAATGGTTAACTAAATATACGAAGAGTATATCCGAACAGTATCCTGAGTTGATGGCTGCAATGAATGAGAAACCATTCACGGTGGTTGAAACCGAAGTTCATCCGAACCTAGTAGCGGACTGGAACAGGGAAGGATTACTGCTTTCGCCAAGGGTTGCGCGTAAACACCATCGCCTAAGTGCATCGGAGTTTCTGTGGATTAAGATGATCGAAAAGTTGCGCCAATACAATTTTTCCTTTACATCCATAAAGAAGATCAAGGATGAGTTGGCGATTCCTGTGGGGATAGACGTAACCGAGGTAATGGACTATGACAGTCTGATGGATCAGATAATCGAAAAGCATGGTGAGGAACATCGAGCCAAGTTTGAAGCCGCATTGGCGGACCCAAAGATCAGAAAGGAAGTGGTCGCAACTTTTGGTAAGGCCACAACCAGCATGAATCTCCTCGGTGTCCTGATACTAATAGCGCTGGTAACCAAGCAGCCGGTATCCTATGTAATAGATACCAAAGAAACGGGATTGATCTACAGCCCCATCTTCTTTGATACGCCACTGGCCAATGACTTTCTGTCCGATCTGATGGAAAAGACACATGTCAGTATCAGTATAACCGAACTTTTAGCACGGGTTCTTACGTTGGCCCCGATTCAAAAGGTCTCTGAAAAACTACATCTGGTAACAGAAAAAGAGGCACTGGTATTGGAGGCTCTAAGAGAGAACGATTTGGCTTCGGTCATGATACGGTTTGATCGAAAAAATAACATGGATTTTTTGGAAGTCACCAAAGCTGAAAAAGTTAGCAAACGCGCCCGGTTGATGGAACTGTTGCTGACCAACGGCTATCAGGACATAACCGTAAAGACCGAAAATGGAAATATCGTCCGTTGCGAAAACACACGAAAACTGAAACTGAAATGATGGTACTGAACAAATCAGGCCTTTTGAGACACGTATCAAGCTACCGGACCAACGGGGTGCGATGCAACGTGATTAATAATGCTAACGCTAAAAGAGTACAAAGAACTATTTGGAGAAAATTATAAGAAGTACACAGAACAAGAATTAGAATCAATGCTGGCGTTCCAAACGGAATTAGCTCAGCTTATTGTTGAACAATTAACAACAGAAGAAGATGAGAAGACGAGCTGCATTGATGTCTCGAGTGTCAAGTGATGAACAGGCCAAAGGATATAGTCTGGATATACAGTCCGAAGCACTGGAGAACTACTGTCATCGAAACGATATAGAAATCGTCTACTCATTCAGAGAAGACCATTCTGCCAAGAATTTTGACAGGCCTAGCTTCAAGGAGTTTCTGGAGCATTTGAAACGAAACAAGAACGCTATAGATCTATTGCTATTCACGACTTGGGATAGGTTTTCCAGAAACGCTAAGGACGCCTATCACATGATAGACACCCTAAAGAGACATGGAGTCACTGCCAATTCCATTGAGCAGCCGATAGACCTGACCGTGCCGGAGAATAAGATGCTTTTGGCAATGTATCTGGTCATGCCAGAGATAGACAATGACCGGAGGTCCATGAAGGTGAAAGAGGGCATGAGAGCAGCGTTGAAGGCAGGGCGGTGGTGCAGGAAAGCTCCATACGGGTACCGTAACTCTCGAGACGAGAACAATCGGCCAATTATAGTTCCGAATGAGTATGCAGAACCAATACGAGAGGCTTATCGTCAAGTGGCCAAAGGCACCCAACAGTCAGAAGTTCTTGTCGCTTTCAAAGAGAAAGGAACACCAATCAGTAAGAGTCAGCTATCTCTCATTCTCAGAAACCCAGTATATGCGGGAAAGATTCAAGTTCCAGCCCTTGAAAATGAGCCCTATCAAATAGTGGAAGGTGAGCATGAAGCACTAATAAGCGATAAACTGTTCTATCAGGTGCAACAAGCATTGTCGGCCAACAATCCATGCGATAGAATTCCATCATCCGTTAAAAATGACCTACTTCCTCTAAGAGGAATCCTGTCTTGTTCTGAATGCGGATATAGATTAACTGGGAGTCGTTCAAGAGGAAGAAGAGGAACTCGATACGCCTACTATCACTGCAATAATTGTGGGAACGAGCGGTACAGAGCAGAAGCGGTGAATGAGACTCTGGCAGAGGTTATTGGAGGAATCAAACTCAGCAGGTCGTGTAAAGTTGTGCACGAAGAATTGGTGAAGCGCTTGCTGAATGGCGACAATCGGGATAAGGCCACGAAACGGAAAAAGCTTCAGGCCGAAATCGATAAGCAGGAGGAACGAATTCAAAGGCTACAAGATAATTTGGCAGACGGCATACTCTCATCGGAAGATTTCGTGTCTATGAAAACAAGGTTTGCAAGTTCGAAACGAACTGCACAAGAACAGCTGCTTTCATTGCAGGAAGACAATTCGGGAAAAGAGGAATTGTTACATAAAGCCGTGAAGGGCGTTGATAGCTTGGGAACCGTCTATTCGAACGCGGACGCAAGCACGAAAGTGAAAATTCTTGGTTCGATTTTCCCCGAAATGATCGAATTTGACGGAAACAAATGTCGAACCCCCAAAATCAACGAGGCTGTTTTGCTGTGTCTCAATGCTGATAAGGGTTTCAGAGAAAATAAAAACGGGAAACTCCATGATAAATTGGATGTTTCCCGTTTGGTAGCCCGTAGGGGAATCGAACCCCTGTTACCAGGATGAAAACCTGGCGTCCTAACCCCTAGACGAACGGGCCGTTTTGTTTAACGGAGTGCAAATGTAAAATTTTCTCAAAAACGAAAACCTACTTGGCGAAATTATTCTTCAGAATCTTCTTCTACACTGAATTTGAAGCCAAGCCGCTTACCAGTTTTTATACTCATCTGATTCGAAATATCAATCATTTGACCAACTTGAATCTCAGCCATACTGCGGAAAGGAGGAACTAACATATCAAACTCTTGGCAGTGGTCAATTGAGGACAAGATCATGGACCTCAGGGAATTAGATTCAAGCTTTTTTTGTCCGAAATCATTATACAAGATTCCTAACTGTTTTTTCCCTTCCATAAAAAATTCCCCTTCATGATTGACAAAAAGGCGACCTATCAAATAGCCCAAATCGCCCATTCTGTTCATTTCAAAAGAAGTATGTAGAAAGTTGAAAACGCTAATCATTCCACAATAAGCGTTCATCCTGTCGTTGCTGACATACGAAGTTTTCCATATTCGATGACTTGGCTCAAAGTCAAAAACGTCATTATGCAGGAAAAAAACCAATACATCTTCGCCAAATTTTAACTCTGCATGATATGCACCTTTCTCGGTGAATTGGACATTGACACTTTTTACGCACTCCACATCTTTACACAATTCATTGGCAATCTTCTCGGCTTCTTTTTTAAGAGACTCAAACTGATCTTTAGTTTGGTCTAAGACTTTCTGCTTTAGGGTTGTCTTTTCCTTCAGAGAAGAAACTATTGAGTTGTATTGCTCTTTTGAATCCATTAGTAAGATTTTGCAAAAACGACAATTTGGTTTGATGGATTTCCGCTATAAACGCATGTACCTTCAGTTTTGTACTTGTCTTCTAATGGAATAAGTCGAATGGTAGCCTTTGTCTCATCCTTAATTTTAAGTTCGGTCTCAGATGTCCCATCCCAATGGGCAAGAATAAACCCGCCTTTGTTCTCCAGTACATCTTTAAACTCATCCCAAGAATCAACCGAGGTGGTATGCTCTTCTCTGTGTTTTAATGCTTTCTGAAAGAGATTGTCTTGGATTTCCTTGAGCAGATCATCAACATAATCGTCAATCCCTTCAGCGGCAACAGTTTCTTTGGTAAGTGTGTCTCTTCTGGCTACTTCTAGAGTGCCATTTTCTATGTCTCGTGGTCCGAGGCCAATTCTTACAGGCACTCCTTTAAATTCGTACTCAGCAAACTTCCATCCAGGTTTGTGGGTGTCTCTATCATCAAGTTTTACGCTTATTCCACGAGCTTCAAGCTTAGTTTTAATTTCTCTTGCCCGATCGCATACCAGATTATACTCTTCATCTTTTCGATAAATAGGCACAATAACCACCTTGAACGGAGCTAGGTTAGGAGGAAGGACTAAGCCGCTATCGTCAGAATGCGTCATTATTAACGCTCCCATCAATCTGGTAGATACTCCCCAAGATGTTGCCCAAACGAAATCTTGTTTTCCGTCTTTTCCAGTAAACTTTACATCAAAGGCCTTGGCAAAATTTTGCCCTAAAAAATGCGAAGTGCCCGCTTGAAGCGCTTTCCCATCTTGCATTAAGGCTTCTATGCAGTAAGTTTCAATTGCCCCAGCAAATCGTTCGTTTGCCGATTTTGTGCCTTTCCAAACTGGAATAGCTAAATAATTCTCTGCGAAATCAGCATAAATATTCATCATTTGTTCCGCTTCTGCTATCGCTTCAGCACTGGTGGCATGCGCAGTATGACCTTCTTGCCAAAGAAACTCGGCAGTTCGTAAAAACAAACGAGTTCTCATTTCCCAACGGACAACGTTGGCCCATTGGTTTACTAGAATTGGCAAATCTCTATAACTCTGAATCCAGTTCCGATAGGTGTTCCAAATAATGGTTTCGGATGTTGGCCTAACGATTAGTTCTTCTTCCAATTTTGCGGTTTCGTCTACCTCAATTCCACCATCTTCGGTGCTTTTTAAGCGGTAATGGGTAACTACAGCACATTCCTTGGCAAAGCCTTCAACATGACTTGCTTCTTTAGCGAAAAAGCTTTTTGGGATAAAAAGTGGGAAATACGCATTGCTATGCCCTGTTGCCTTAAACTTCTTATCAAGTTCCGCTTGCATACTTTCCCATATGGAATACCCATAAGGTTTAATAACCATGCAACCTCTTACTGCTGAGTTTTCGGCTAAATCTGCCTTAACAACAAGTTCGTTGTACCATTTTGAATAATCCTCTGCACGTGAAGTGAAATCCTTCGCCATTTTGGTATGATGTTTGCTAATTAATTATTGAAAATTTCGAAGCTAAAATTAAACATTAAGCTTCGGGGAGAGTCTAGAATGAAGAACGCAATTTAAACTATTAGGTCATGAATCATTTTCCATCGATTACCAAAAACACCCTTGCCACATTATTGGTTGTTCTTGTATCATCAACATTGAGTTTTTCTCAGGATGATGACGGCATTTACGGTGACATCTATGAAACTCCTGAAATTGAGGAGGTTATGGAAGACACAGTTTCGCCTTTAGATGGGTATTCTACGGCTGATGATTACTATCCGGAAGAAGGATATGTTTCTGAAGATAATGGCTCGAGTCAGAATTATTCTGAACAATACGTAGATGAGAATGGGAATAATGTGACGAACAATTACTACGGAGATTATTATGAGGACGATAATGATTATTCGTACTCATCTAGAATTAGAAGATTTCACAATTACAATTCTTCTTGGGGTTATTACGACCCATGGTACACCAACATGTATTATTATACGTATGACCCTTTCTTTTGGGGAACAAGTATTTACATAGGCTACCGACCTTCTTATTACAGCAATTTGAATTGTGGTTTTGGAAATACATACGGCTATGGATACGGCTACGGTGGGTTTGGTTGGAACTCGCCTTATGGTGGTTACCCAGCTTGCTATGGTGGCTACGGTTATGGAGGTATTAACAACGGCTATTGGAATGGTTACAACAATGGCTTTAATGATGGTCTGAGTTATGGAGGCTATTACAACACCTACGATTCTAATAGCGGTATTTATTACGGACATAGAGGTTCGGAAGGAACGTCTGGCATGGGGCTAGGCTCAGGTTTCCGTAGCAAATCTTTTGCAAACGCATATAATGAAGCCGCTATTGACGGAAAAGTTAGCCATGCCAACAGAGATAATATTCTGAAAACGAAGGATGGGGAATCCATAGATCTGGCTAGTCTTAATGGTTTTAATGATAGAAGGTTCGTAGATAAAACATCAAGTGGTTCTACTTCTACTTCAACAAGGGTCAAAGATCAGAATACTAGTACTAGAGAAGTGCAAACTAGAAGCGCAGTAGCAAGCAATAACCCTTATCAACGACAAACCGCGCAGCGTTCTAGTACATCCGCCAGAAACCCAGTGAATGTGGATAGGAATAGAGTTAGAACCACCACTGCGCAACCTAGAACGTATTCAACTAATACAACCCGAACAAACACCTACCAGAGAGGAAATACCAGACCCGCGTACAATGCTCAGAGTCAAACTCGGACAAGTACATATCGGAATTCTCAGAGGTCCAATACGAATGGATACAATCGTGGAAACACTAATGGATATCAACAACCGTCTCGTTCTAATTCTGGTAATAGTAATCAGTATTCTAGACCAGCAACTCAGCAGCGAACAAATACCTATCGCCAGCCAACCAGAAACGCTACACAGCCTACTAGGACTACAACCCAACCTACGAGAACTCAAACTCCTGTGAGAACAACTCAGCCTACAAGAAGCAGTACGCCAAGTAAAGGTTCTTATACACCACCAGCAAGGTCTACAGGTTCAGGTACTGGCGGAAGAAGCACTTCTGGTAGCACTGGCACTAGATCTAAAGGTGGAAGACCATAAAGTTTTGAGACATGAAAAGGTTTAAAAAAGTATCTCTGTTAATCCTAACGATTGGCGTTAGCATGCAGCTACACGCTCAAAATGAATTTGACGCGCTGCGGTATTCACGGGTTGATGTGCTAGGTTCTGCAAGGTATTCTGCAATGGGTGGGGCATTTGGGGCTTTGGGCGGAGACATGTCTTCAATGAGTGTCAATCCAGCTGGAATTGGGGTGTTCAATAAGACCACTGGGTCTGTTACTATTTCAATACTTACTGCCAATACCGATGCGACTTATTTAGGTTCAACTTCTACAGATAATAAGATTAACCTGAATATTGCAAACGCTGGTTTTGTTGCACGATTTAATCGAAAAAAAGCACAAGAAAAGCAGTGGGCCTGGAAAGCATTCCATTTAGGTGTTTCATATAATAGAACTGCAAATTTTAACCGCAGAACTTCTGTGGTTGGCGTTAACACCACGAGTTCAATTGTTGATAGTTGGGTAGGCCAATTAAATTCTTCGGGAACGGTTTATACGGATATTCCTTCAGAATTAATACCAGGAGCCGAGCTCACTAATGCTCATCTCGGTTGGGGAACTTTCTTAATTGACACCGTGCCTGGTTCTGTAGATTCTTACATGCGTAATGTGGTTCCTAATTATGGGCAAACCCAGCAAGTAAGAGAGTTGAGTAAGGGTTCTATGGGAGAAATTGCCGTAACATTTGGTGGGAATTTTGGCAATACCCTCTACGTAGGTGCGACAGTTGGAATTCCTAGAATTAGCTATGAGGTGGAGCGTGCTTACACGGAGAGCGATACTCAAGATTCTATTGCAGATTTTTCTTCGTTCACAAAAACAGATTATCTCAAGGCTAGTGGTAATGGTTTCAATGTAAAATTTGGATTATTATATCGACCAGTTAAATGGTTGAGAATTGGTGGAGCAATTCACACGCCAACATTCTTTGAAATTGATGAGCAGTTTACAAGCGTTCTCACATCTAACGTTTACAATACCACGTATTCACAATCTACTATGCAAGGATCTTTCGATTATAACCTTCAAACTCCTTTCAGAGCTATTGGAAGTTTAGGATTCGTAATTGGTAAGGTAGGATTGATATCAGCTGATTATGAATACGTCAACTACTCTATGGCCAAACTAAAGTCCCGTAATTATTCTTTCGATGCTGAAAATGCGAACGTACAAAGTAGATTGCATTGGGCCGGTAATATTAGAATTGGAACCGAGTGGCGAGTTAAGGCGCTAAGTATTAGAGGCGGATTTGGTATTAATGGTGACCCGTTTACGGGAGCTTATAATTTTGACAACACTCGTTATTCTCTAGGATTGGGGCTTCGGTTGAAGCGGTTTTTTACCGATTTGGGCTACAATCTTAATAGGACGGTAAGCAACTACCAAATGTATGATGACGCATATACTGCATTGGCAGAAACCGTGACACTAGACCACAACATCTTATTTACGGTTGGATTTAGGTTTTAATCTGATAATCTGATTAGGCCAGCTTTAGCTTTTTGGTTAATACTGTTTCTGTATTCAGTATTGTTGAAGCCTGTGCAAGCCTGATACGCTTGCTTAGCTTTCTCATTATTCCCTAGTCTCTCGTGAAGAAGGCCAAGCATCAAAGATGAATTAGCAGCAAAATAACGCTTGCTTTCCGTTCCTGTATTTATCGTGAGCTGATAGTAAGAAATGGCCTCTTTGTGATTTTCAAGTCTATCATGAATTCGCCCTAACCTATACATAAATTCTAATTGGTCCTCTTCGGTAAATCCGTCAGTTTTTGAGGAAATAAGCGTGGCTAAAGCGTTTTTATAATACCCACCATCAAACTGCAATCTGGCCTTTAACAAAGATTTTTGCGGTGTCTTTCCAGCTTCAGATTCCTTCTGTGCCGCCTTGTCTTCATCGAGCATGGTATTTCCAATTCCATCAATTTTCTGCATCATCTTTTTATAAAGAGCAGGGTCATTTTTCACCAATAAAGCATGCCACGCAAGTTTTTGATAAGCAGCTTTCAGGTAACTGTTTCCTTGAAAGGACTTTGTGTATTCTATTAAGGATTGATCGGCATTCTTATCCATTTTTGAAAGCCTCATTTCACCAAGGAGAAAATTCAAATACGGGAACAGTTTCGTGGCAGTTGAATTGCTCTCTAAAACAAGAATGGCATCATCCGTTTTCCCTAGTTCTTTAAGTAAGCTTGCCTTGGCGAAGTCCATGAGGGGACCATTTTCACTCTGCAAATGTTGCTGATACTTTAGCAGTGCTTCGCTATCATTTAACAGGTTAATGTGTAGAAATGTTAGAAGAAATAGCGTCTCTTTTCTCAGATTTTGAAGCTCTTTTTTTACTTCAGATTTTTGAATTACCGATTCCATTTCTAACACGCCCTGTTCAATCGTACCATCCACTCCCATTAGGTTTGTGGCCCAGCGGTAATTCTCGGGAACTGTGCCAATAAGCGTATGTAAGAGCCCCATGCTTTTGTATGTAGGAAGAAAGTCGGGGAATTTCTGAACGTTGCTTTCAAGCGCATGAAACGCCTTATTTATATCTCTAGCACCACTTAAGTATTCTCCAAATCTCATTTTGGAAAAGGCCCAGTGTAAATGCACTTCTCCAATGGCCAATAGTTTGTAAGGAGAATTGTTTGGGAGTTTAGATAATTGGCTAAGCCTTTCAGACCGTTGATCTTTCCTCTTTTCAAATTCAACCTGGTTTTCGGATACTACTATAAACAGGAAGTCTGAAAGGTCTTCGAGATAAAAAGATGCTAGGTTGCTTTGGTCCTCAACCTTTAACTCTTTAATGAGTTTGTCAGCTTTTTCAAATTCTAAGTTGAGAAGTAGAGCATAGCTTTCTTCGAACTTAGAATTGACAGTGAAGTGCTGTGCCGTAAGCGGCACCAACAAGCCTAGAATTAAAGTTATGGTGAGCAGTAGTCTCAAAGTCTTGTACAAAAAAAGGGGATTCATTCCGAATCCCCTTCAATTTTTAAACCAAAATTGATTTACTAATCTTCTACAACTCCGTCAATTGCAGGATCAACTAGTACGCGTCCGCAGTGTTCGCATACAATAATTTTCTTTCTAAGGCTGATATCAAGAACTCTTTGAGGTGGAATTTTATTGAAACATCCTCCGCAAGCACTTCTTTCAATTTTCACAACTGCCAAACCATTAATTGCGTTTTCTCTAATTCTAGAGTATGCCGTAATTAATCGGTCTTCAATTACCTTTTCAGCAGCTTTTGATTGCTTAGTCAATTTTGCCTCATCCTTTTCGGTTTCAGAAATAATTGAATCTAACTCAGCTTTCTTTGCTTCAAGGTCTTTCTGACGTTCTGAAAAGTTGTTTTTTGCTACTTCAATTAACTCATTCTTAGCTTCAATGTTAGCCTTGAATTCGTTCATTTTCTTTTCACACAACTGAATTTCCAAGTTTTGAAATTCGATTTCTTTATTCAAAGAATCGAATTCACGGTTGTTTCTAACCTTCCCTTGTTGTGTCTCATATTTTTTGATGGCCGTAAGAGCATCAGTAATCATATTCTTACGCTGTACGATTGCATCCTCGAAAGCATTCACCTCATCGGTAAGATTCTGCAATCTTGTTTCAAGACCTGCAATATCGTCTTCTAGGTCTTGAACCTCCAAAGGAAGTTCGCCTCGAATAGTTCTTATTCTGTCAATTTCAGAATCAATCGTCTGAAGATTGAAAAGCGCTTTCAGTTTTTCCTCAACTGTAAAATCTGAACCTGCTGTAGCTTTTTTAGTCGCCATGTTTTATAAATAATTGATTGGGTTTGTTTTTACCCTTGTCAAACGGGGCACAAAGGTAGGAAAATTCTTCGCCAGTTTTTCAGCTAAAAGTTCAGTCGTAAACTGTTCGCTTTCGTAGTGCCCGATATCCGCAATTATTATGCTGTTTTCTGCGTCAAAAAACTGATGATATTTGAAGTCACCAGTAATGAAAATGTCTGCTTTTTCAGCCAAGGCATTAGGAAGAAGAAAACTACCAGATCCCCCACAAACTGCAACTCGTTTTACTTTTTCTCGATGCGGGAGGGTGTATCTAACGCAATCGGTGTTCATTGTCTCTTTCAGCGACTTCAGAAATTCTAGTGCATCCATTTCTTCAGCTAAATCACCGATCATTCCTGAACCAACTTCTTTCCAAACATTATCCATGCTGAAAATATCAAACGCGACCTCTTCATAGGGATGTGCCATTCGCATAGCGTTAAGCACATTTTTTAACTGATAGTCTGGTACAATGACTTCAATCCGAATTTCATTTTCAGAGTGGATTTCACCTTTTTTTCCAACAAATGGGTTTGTCTTTTCGTTTCCTCTAAATGTGCCAATACCAGGAGTATTAAAGGTGCACTGGTCGTAATTACCAATGCCGCCAGCTCCTGCATTGCACATTGAGCTTCTTACTTTTTTAGCATGTTCATGAGGAACGTACGTCACCACTTTTTTGAGTAGTCCCTTTTTCCTGCTGAGAATACGCGTGTTTTTTAGCCCAATTTTCTCGCAAATTTTCAGGTTAACCCCGTCAAATACATTGTCTAAATTGGTGTGAATAGCATACAATAAGACATCGTTTTTAATGGCTTTAATGACTGTGCGCTCCACATAATTTTTACCGTTGAATTTTTTCAACCCACCAAAAACGATTGGATGATGAGACACAATTAGGTTGCAACCTTGCGAAATTGCGTCTTCAATCACATCCTCTGTACAGTCAAGACTAACCATAATTCCAGTCACTTCTGTGGCAGAATCCCCTACAATAAGTCCAGAGTTGTCATAGCCTTCTTGCAAAGAAAGTGGAGCCAGTCCTTCCAAAAATTCAATTACTTCAGATGCCTTCATAGTAGAGATTTGAAGCAATATTAAGAAGAAAGCGGGGTTACTTGCTATCTTCGACCGATGCCTTGGTACCGTCACTTTTTATGGCCTTTTGCGTTTCTCTATGGGCTTGGTGTCTTTATTAGAAATAAATTATTCGATTTTGGATTGCTGAAATCCGAAGAGTTTGAAGTGCCGATTATTTGTGTTGGCAATCTCGAAGTTGGTGGTACAGGTAAGTCTCCTTTGATTTTGTATACGCTTAAAGTGTTGACTGAAAATGGCTTAGAGGTAGCTGTTGTAAGTCGTGGATACGGAAGGAAAACCTCAGGATTTAGGCTAGTTGATCAGGATTGTGCCGCGCAAGAAGTTGGTGATGAGCCAATACAAGCTAAACTTCGGTTTCCTAATGTTACGGTTGCAGTTTGCGAGAATAGGGTGGAAGGGGTAAGGAAATTAATTGAATTGCACGGTGGTTTGAATGTAATCTTGTTGGATGATGGTTTTCAACATCGTTGGATTAAACCAAAACTCAATATTCTTACGGCATCTTCTAAACAATCTCTGTCAGACAATTATTTGTTGCCGGTGGGTACCTTAAGAGAATCTTTGCTAGGACTGCGTAGAGCTGAAGCTGTCGTAGTTTCTAGCAATTTGCACAGGCAAGCTCTCGCTAATTTTAATGGAAACGTATTTCAATCCAGTATGGAATCTGGTGAATTGAATTGGATTTCGGGAGAACGAAGAAATCTGAATGACATAAAATCGGTGTTGCTGTTCTCAGGAATAGCCAATTCTGAAAGATTCGAACAAACTGCATCCAAGAATTTTAAAATATCGGGCCACCTACAATTCGGAGATCATCATAATTATACCACTAGTGATCTTCAACGGCTGCAAGAAAAATATAATAGTTTTGGTGCGGCTGAGATGGCTATTGTTACTACAGAAAAGGATGCTGCTCGGCTTGTAAATTCTAATCTTTTAAACCAACTAGATCAAATTCCGGTGTTCTATTTACCTGTGGATGTTGTTTTCAACGAAACCACAGCAGCGCAATTTGACAAAATGATATTATCGTATGGAAAACATGCTTGAAAAAATTAAGGAGACCGCAGCTTATTTAAGGCAACGCACAGGATGTTCTCCAGAGGTCGGAATTATTCTTGGTACTGGTCTTGGTGGACTGGTAAATGAGATTTCTGCCGAACACGTTGTGCCGTATGAAGAGATTCCAAATTTCCCGGTTTCTACAGTAGAAGGGCATTCAGGAAAGTTGATTTTTGGAAAGCTTGGCAACAAGTCAGTGATGGCTATGCAAGGACGATTCCATTACTATGAAGGTTACGACATGAAGGAGGTCACATTCCCTGTAAGAGTAATGAAGCAGCTTGGAATGAACGACCTAATTGTTTCTAACGCCAGTGGCGGAGTAAACCCCGATTATGAAATTGGAGATTTAATGATTTTAAGTGATCACATTAATTTGTTCCCTACAAACCCGCTTATGGGTAAAAATTACCCAGAGTTAGGGCCACGTTTCCCAGATATGAGCGAGGCATACGATAAAGGCCTAATAGCCAAGGCAAAGCAAATTGCTGCAGCCAACGGAATTCCAGTTCAAGTTGGAATCTATGCTGGATTAAGTGGTCCTTGCTTAGAAACGCCTGCTGAGTATATGTATGTTAGGAACATAGGAGCTGATACTGTAGGAATGTCCACAGTACCAGAAGTGATTGCTGGTCGACATGGGGGAATGAGATGCTTTGCAGTTTCGATTATTACTGATCTAGGCGTGCCTGGTAAAATTGTGAAAGTGACGCATGAAGACGTAATCGAGGTTGCCGCAAAGGCAGAACCGAAAATGACACTTATTATGAAGGAATTGATAGCTAGCTTATAAATGAAAATAGGATTCACTGCAATAGGACTTTTATTATCCTCGGCACTTTTTGCACAAGATTATCAGCGTTGCGGTTCGGTTGAGGCTATTGAATTGCGGAATGCAGAACAAGCTGGTTATTCTAAAGCTGTGCAGAATACTTTCAATAGCGCAAAACAGCATGCCTCTCAGAAAGATGTGAACGAGCCAAGCCCAATTTATATGGTGCCAGTGGTCGTGCATATTGTATACAACACGCCAGAAGAAAATATTTCTGATGCTTTAGTTCATGCTCAAATTGCAAGATTGAACAAAGACTACAGAAGATTAAATGATGATACAACTGATACTCGGGCGGAATTTCTTCCAGTAGCTGCTGACGCTGGTATTCAGTTTTATTTAGCCGGAACAGATCCAAATGGAAGTCCTACAGGAGGAATTACTCGGACTCAGGTAACGCGAACTGATTTTGCCCCTGACTTCTTAGGGAATGGATTAGATGACGTAAAGCAAAGTAGCCTTGGCGGAGTTGCTTCTTGGGATACTGATGAATACCTTAATATTTGGGTTTGTGACTTAATTGGTACTGGTGGCATTTTCCAAATATTTGGCTTTGCCTATCCACCAGCATCAGCGCCCAATTGGCCGCAAAACAATTCGGCTCCATCACCAGAATTGGAAGGTGTAGTTATTCATTTTGAAGTTTTTGGAGACGGAAACCCTTTAGCCACAGGGCCATTAAGCGTTGCAGATAGAGGCAGAACTGCAGTACATGAGGTTGGTCATTATCTCGGACTAAGACACATTTGGGGAGACGCTTTTTTTGATGGTTGCACAGAAGATGATGGATTGGATGACACGCCAAATGCAGCGTCCAATGCGGCTCAGGTTTGCAATTTCAACAACAATACTTGTGTAGATACCCCTGTCGATTATCCTGATATGATTGAGAATTACATGGATTATGCACAGGACCAATGCATGAACCTATTTACTGCCAATCAGGTCGGAATAATGCGGAGCATGTTGGAAACCGCACGGGTTGATTTGGCAGACGGATCAGTAAGTCCATCAGGAATTGAGGATTTGGAATTAGCCAATTCGATGGTTTCAGTTTTTCCAAACCCAACCGAAGGAGTAGTACACCTGAAATATTCATCGGATTTACATCTTACTCAATCAAGATTATTTGATTTAAATGGAAGGTTGATTCAACTATTTGAAGAGGAATATCCGTTTCGGATGAGTGCTAAACCTGGTATTTACGTGCTAAAACTTCAGTTTTTAGAAGGCATGGTAACAAAACGAGTCAGCATATTGTAGTAGATCTTCCATTTTACTGGTAACAAGAAAGCCCTCCAAATTGGAAGGCTTTTTTTTGGTAGAAAAGTTTTTACTCAAAATTATTCCTGCATTTCAATCATTTTGAAAGGCACATTTATAATACTCTGGTAATCTTCTCCTGCCTCAAGCATATCCTCATCATCTTCCTCGTAGTACCAGTTAATGACAATCTCTCTACCGCCTTTGCTCATGTTCTCCATTTTCTTGAACAAGTCCAATAGACACTTGGATGAACTGGTATTGAAATATTCTAATTGAATATCACATACCGTTTTTGATTGCGGGTTAGCCGAATAAGCCTCAAGCCAGTCGACTAACGGTTTGTAAAACTCAATTGAGTTTTCTGGAATAGACCGTCCCTTAAGAAGCAAAGCTCCTTTATTATGGTCAAAACTTACGTTCGGGGTTTTTGGTGTTCCTTCTATTAAAATTGAATCCATGTTACCGATCTTTGTATTAATTATTCTCTTCTACGTTAATATTCAAGCTGAAAAACGAGTACTCATCGCTTAGTGTTGCAAAGTCGTAATTCAGTTTTTTTCCTGTTTTACGCGCAATGTCAATCATTCCTAATCCACCACCTCCTTTGGCTGATCTTCCATCTGCACTAAGAACTTCTTTGTAAAGTTCTTTCAATTCCATTTTATCCAATGAATTAATACGCTTAAGTCTGTCCTCGAAAGAAGCTTTTCTGTCCGTTTGAATGTAATTACCCGTTGTAATGGTATAGCCATTATTACTATTAAGACTTATCATAAAAATGGCCGATCTGTCTCTTCCGTTCTTTCCATCTTCAGCGGGTAAATCATCAATATGGTGATACAAGTTCTGCAAACATTCTACTAGTACGTTGTAAACCTTCTTTCGAAGCTTCGGAGCCTCATTCAAATCCTCCATTCGCTGCTCAATAATATTGAGAATGGAGGCCATTAACTCGGAAGTAACGTCACCCTTAAAGGATAACACCACCTTATTAGACTCCATTCTATGATATAAATCGAATATGTTCATAGCAGAATCACGCTCTTCAAATTTTCTTCCTGTTGTAGCTGTATTGTTGGTCATAAAGCTTGTTCGTTGGTATTTATTAGGTGGCCAATGAACCTGGTTTTCAATCTTATACTAGCAACTTCCAATTAGGTTACTTCTAAACCGAAAAAATATCAGTTTAACGACTTTTCGCTTCATTTTGAGGCGGATCTAGTACGATTTCAAACCAATTCAAATGAATAATTTTAGCACTTAACACATTCAATTGGAAAACTGGTTCGCCACTTGGTTTAATTCTCCGTATTACCACACCTTGTACAAGCATAGAAATTTGCTTGAAGCAGAAAATTTTATTGATTCACTTGTTGGGTTTCTAGATTTTCCTCGCGGAGCAAAAGCCCTCGATTTAGCCTGCGGTAAGGGAAGACATTCGTTACAATTAAAAAAGAAAGGCTTTGATGTAATTGGAATTGACCTGTCGGAAGAAAGTATTGCAGAAGCAAAAATATACGAAACCGATGGTTTAGAGTTTTTTGAGCACGATATGCGCGATTTGTATTGGTTCGAATACTTTGATTTGGTCGCAAACCTGTTTACAAGTTTTGGCTATTTCCATAATAAAGAAGATGATCAGAAGACACTCAATTCTGTCTCCGAAGGGTTAAAACCAGGTGGGCTTTTCGTTCTAGATTTCATGAATGTTGAGAAAGTGATTGCTGAACTCATTACGCATGAGGAAAAAACTATAGGTGGTATCAAGTATGAGATTACAAGAGACGTTGAAAATGACATAATTGTAAAACGAATTCATGTAATTGATGGAGACATAGAGCTTGATTTTGTAGAAGAAGTTGATGCCCTGAAATTGAAAGATTTCACTTCGTATCTTGAAAACGCTGGAATGCGGATAGAAAATGTTTTTGGCGACTATCAGCTAAACCCGTTTAATGAAGAAACATCTGATAGACTAATACTAATAGCTAAAAAACTAAAAGCTTAATGGAACTGCTCATCCTTTTAATTGGTGCATTTGTAGGAGGAATGCTGGCTTGGGCATTAAAGGTTGAAAAATCTAAGATGAAGCTAATATTGGCCTTCAGTGGTGCCTTTATGCTTGGTTTATGCTTCTTTCATGTGCTGCCAGAGGCCTATGAAACGATTGGAAGTACTGCAGGAGTTTGGGTTTTGGCTGGGTTCATGGTTCAAATAATGCTCGAAATTCTTTCAAACGGAATGGAACACGGTCACGCGCATGCCTTGCATGGTAAACAGTTACCATTTGCGCTTTTCATTGGACTAGGCTTACACGCTCTGCTAGAAGGATTGCCATTTGGTGGTGAACATGCACACGAACATCATTCGCTTTTGGCGGGAGTTATTATTCACAAAATTCCTGTTGCTTTTATTTTGGGAACTGTACTGCGCGGTGCTGGTTTTACGCTTGCGCAAGGAGCGCTTGCCATATTTGGCTTTGCTGCCATGGCGCCACTAGGTGGTATCATCACGCATTTGTTAGAAGGTCAGATAATTGATGTTGGAGCTTTTCAGGGAATTGTACAAGCAATTTTGGTTGGTGTATTTCTTCATATTGCCACAACAATAATTTTCGAATCAGATAAGGGACATGCCTTTAACCTTACCAAGCTTACCGCAATTGTGGCGGGCTTTATTTTGGCATTTGTATCGGTTTAATCCGCTTGTGTTGAACAAGACCCGAACCATCCTGTTATCTTTGCACACCAAATCGAATTTTAACTAAAATCATAATATAAAATGTCAACATTAGTAGGACAAAAAGCACCTTCATTTAAGGCTGCAGCGGTTGTAAATGGAGGGGTTGTTGAGGCTGATTTCTCACTAGATCAGTATTTAGGAAAGAAGAATGTTGTGTTTTTCTTTTACCCAAAAGATTTCACGTTCGTGTGTCCATCAGAATTACATGCTTTTCAGGCTAAACTAAAGGAGTTTGAAGATAGAAATACAGCAGTTGTTGCTTGCTCTACAGATACAGAAGAGTCTCACTGGGGTTGGTTGCAAATGGGCAAAGAAGCTGGTGGTATTAAAGGGGTTACTTATCCAATTGTAGCAGATACTTCTAAATGCATTTCTGCCAACTACGGAGTGCTATTCGGAGACTACGATATGGATGAATATGGAAACTTGATGGCTACAGGACCGATGATTGCATACCGTGGTCTTTTCCTTATCGATAAGGATGGAACAGTACGTCATGCATTGGTTAACGACCTTCCTCTAGGAAGAAATGTAGATGAAGCATTGAGAATGGTAGATGCCTTAACTTTCTTTGAAGAAAACGGAGAAGTTTGTCCAGCAAACTGGGTAAAAGGATCTGAAGGAATGAAAGCAACTCATGATGGCGTAGCAGATTATTTAGCTGCTCACTAATCGATATCAAACATTGTAAAACCCCATTCCATAATTTATGGAATGGGGTTTTTATTTGCCGTAAATTTCGGTCATGAAAAGATTACTTTTTTTTGCGTTTCTCTCTGTTAACTCCGTGGCTTTTGGCCAAACTTTAATTATTACGCAATTGTGCGAATTACCTTCTGAGGTAATTGAAACCTCAGGATTAGAAAATGGACCTGATGATTGTTTTTGGACGCATAATGACAGCGGAAACCCATCCGTATTGTACTGCTTAGATACAACAGGAGTTATTCAACGAACGGTTACAGTAGTTGGAGATGCGAACACAGATTGGGAAGACATTGCAAAGGATAATCTTGGCAATATGTATATCGGAAACTTTGGGAATAATTCATTAAACCGAACGGATTTAAGAATTGTAAAGGTGCCTAGTATAGACACTTGCACGGGTACAACATTCGTCACTGACATCATCAATTTCTCGTATCCGGATCAAATGAATTTCCCTCCAAGTGGGAGCTATGGAAATTTCGATATGGAAGCATTTTTCTGGTATCAAGATTCGTTGCATTTGTTCTCAAAAGACCGGTCTAATCCTTCTACAGGTTACACTAAACATTACACGCTTCCCACGTCTGGCGGCACCTACATTGCAAATTTGATAGATAGTTTAGAAACGGGTGGAACTAGCTTCATTTATTCGGTAACCAGTGCCGATATATCTGAAGACGGTCAATCAATTGCACTACTCAATTCAGACAGAATTTGGCTTTGTACAAATTACACTGGAACCAATTTTTTTGGTGGTCAGGTAAGCGAGCTTTTACTCGGTGATTTCTCTCAGAAAGAAGGGGTCTGCTTTAAAAACGGTTTTTTGTATGTAACAGACGAAGAGTCTTTTGGCCTTGGAGGGAAGATGTACAGAATTAACCCCGTTCTTTTCGTGTCGGCTGCAAATACGCTGGTTGACTTTGATTTGCAACCAGTGTACAATTTGAAGCTGCATTTAACCGAGATTAAGTTGCCAGAAAACCAGCCAGTAGAATGGCATTTATACACCAAAGCCGGCAAGCTAATACAAACCGGTAAATCAATGAATCGGATATTTGCAAACGAGTTTCAAGTTTCTAAAGGGGTATTCGTTCTCAGAATTTCTTCTGAAGGATTACAAAAGGCCCTACTTATAAAACTGTAGAACTAAAGCTTTTTAGCTTCGTTCCAATACGCGTCCATTTCTTCTAATGTCATATCAGAAAGCTCACGACCCGCTTTTTTAGCTCCAGCCTCTAGGTATTGAAATCGTTTTATAAACTTCTTGTTGGTTCGTTCCAAAGCCATTTCTGGGTCAACATCCACAAAATGAGCATAGTTAATCATCGAAAATAGAACATCACCAAATTCATCTTCAATGTGTTTGTGCTCAGCGCCCTTGTCAATTTCCTCTTTTAATTCACCCAGTTCTTCCTTCACTTTATCCCAAACTTGCTCCTGATTGTCCCAATCGAAACCGACACCTCGAGCTTTCTCCTGAATTCGCGTGGCCTTTATCATGGCTGGCAAAGATTTTGGCACACCTTCCAAAACGGAAGTCTTTCCTTCTTTCAGTTTTAATTTTTCCCAATTCTGTTTTACCTCTTCTTCATCCGCAACCTCTACATCTCCATAAATGTGCGGATGACGATGAATAAGTTTTTCGCAAATTCCTTCGGCTACATCTCCAATGTCAAAAGCCTTCTGTTCTGAGCCAATTTTAGCGTAAAACACAATGTGGAGAAGAATGTCGCCAAGTTCCTTTTTGATTTCTTCTAAATCATTGTCAAGAATAGCGTCAGCTAACTCATAAGTTTCTTCAATTGTAAGATGTCTTAGGCTCTCAAGCGTTTGTTTTTTATCCCACGGACATTTTTCACGCAATTCGTCCATAATGTTCAATAAACGCTCAAATTGTGCTAGCCTTCTATCCATGGTTTTGCTTTTGGGTGGAGTCAATTTCTCAATCAACTGTTATTTGAAATTCGTACTTAACCTTATCAATTACACTTCCATTAGAGTCAAAGGTTCGTTCCTCAAACAAGCATTTTCCTTCTTGGTTTATTTTGGCAACGGTGGAACACACTGTTCCATATTCTTTGGTATTGATGAATTTTGCTGAAAGAATCCTCTCTAATTCCGAAGAGACGCCTGTTTTTGGTAAGTCTTTATCGTTAGCGAAATTACCGTCATACAAGATGGAAAATAGATTATCTGACGAAAGATTATTTGTCTTAACCGCTTCATTCAGTTTTCGTTTCCCATCATCTACTTTTGGCCAACTCGTATTTAAAAATGCATTGCTTAAACCATGCGTACCAGCTTCTAGCCGTTGTATTTTTCCTTCAACATTAGAGTAATAAAATAGTTGTTTGGCATTGCCAATCACCAGATTAAAACCGTTGTAATCATCCGGGTTGTGTATCGCATTCAGATACACTTCTGGGTCGTTTTTTTGCGCTAGAAAATCCGAAACTAAGGTGCCGCGCGTTGGACCTTTTCTGTTGAAATAATCAGGATGTCTGTAATTGGTTAAAAAGGCGATGCTACCACTTTTATTGGTACCGAGCCAAGTTCCCATACCTTCTAAATCTCGACCAGCCAGTACATTCGGTTTATCGGTCCAAAAGTTGGCTTTTGCCGCTGGCCTTTTTCGAAATTCGTCTCGATTAGCAAGTAAAATGAACGGGAATTCATCATGTTCGTTGATAGAAAAGAGGCAAAGGCACATGGTTTATTTCAATCCTAAGTCTAACTGAATTGCCGCTATTTTGTCTTGCAATTCATTTCTTACTGTTTCATATTCATTTCTGTTTTTCAATTCACTATTTACAGAAAAATAGAATTTAATCTTAGGCTCTGTACCTGAAGGGCGGGCAGTAACCACGGTACCATCGGCAGTTTCAAATTGAAGTACGTTAGACGCGGGAAGTCCCGTTTCCGATTGGTTGCCAGTGCCCAAATCGGTCACTTTCCCAGACTTATAATCTCGGAGCGTAAGTACTGATGAACCTGCTAAATTTTTTGGCGGATTACTTCTCAGTTCTTCCATCATACTAGCAATTTCTTCAGCTCCAGTTTTTCCCTTTTTAGTAATGCTAATTAGGTCTTCTAAATAGAAGCCGAACTCAGAATGAATATCTATCAAGATTTCATAAAGGCTCTTACCGTTGTTCTTAGCCCATGCACACATTTCAGCGATAAGTACACAACTTAATACGGCATCTTTATCTCTTACAAGATCGCCAGCTAGGTAGCCGTAGCTTTCTTCTCCACCACCAATAAACTCTTCTTTACCCTCTAGATTTAAAATGAGTTCTGCGATGTATTTAAAGCCGGTAAGTACGTCATAGCAAGGCACTTTCTGAGATTCAGAAATCTTCTTGATAAGCGCGGTGGTTACAATTGTCTTGGCAGTAAATTGTTTCCCGTTGAGTTTGCCGAGCTCTTCCCATCTTTTGATGAGGTAATAAACCAACAAGGAACCAGTCATGTTCCCGTTTAAAAGTTGTAATTCCCCTTTAAGGTTTCTCACAGCAATTCCAACTCGGTCGGCATCTGGGTCAGTTCCCATTACCAAATCTGCACCAAGTTTTTCGGCTTGTTCTAGCGCCAGTTTTAGAGCCGCTGCTTCTTCTGGGTTTGGAGAAACAACCGTTGGGAAATTACCATTCGGCTCATCTTGTTCCGCCACGGTTTCTACGTTAGTAAAACCTAATTCTTTCAGGGTTCTAGGAACCATAGTTCCGCCAGTACCGTGGAGTGATGTGAAGACGATTTTTAAATCAGATTGAGCTTTTACTGCTTCTGGCGAAAGACAAAGTGACTTTAAACCAGCGATATAAGCCGCGTCAATTTCTTCTCCAACCAATTGAATCATCTCCTCATCTGCATTCCATTTTACATCCTGAGGGCCACCTATTTTCTGAACTTCAGAAATCACGTTTTTATCGTGCGGTGCAACCAATTGACCGCCATCTTCCCAGTAAGCTTTATACCCGTTGTACTCCTTTGGATTGTGAGATGCAGTTATAACAACACCACCTTTGCAGCCTAAATGACGAATGGCAAACGAAAGTTCTGGCGTTGGTCTTAATGAACTAAATAAGTAAGCTTTAATGCCACTAGCAGCAAACACTTCTGCAGTTTTTCGTGCAAATAGTGGGCTGTTATTTCTAGAATCGTGAGCGATGGCAACACTAATTGGTCCATCGAAAGAATTCTTAAGGTAATTGGCTAACCCTTGCGTTGCCATTCCAACCGTGTATATGTTTATTCGATTGGTACCAACACCCATTATTCCGCGTAACCCCCCCGTTCCAAACTCTAAATCTTTGTAAAAGCTTTCGGTTAATTCTGCACCGTTCTCGCTAATTAACGCCCTTACCGAGTTTCTTGTTACTTCATCAAAAGCATCAGAGGTCCACTTTTCAGCTTTTTCAAGAACGATATTTTTCATCTGAGTATAATTTGGCGCAAAAGTACAATTGCAAATCAAGTGACTGAAGCTATATTCAAAAGGCTATTTTTGAACTCTATAAAAATTAAAAAAATGAAAAAAGGAATTCTATTTCTTGCTGCTTTCTTTGTGTCGAGTACCGTGACCTTCGCACAGCAAACTGAGTTGAAAGCTGCTCAAACAAACGTTGAGGCTAAAAAATACATCGCTGCACTTGATGATTTGAACAAAGCTAAGAAGGCTATTACCGAACTTATTTCCAGTGAATTGGCAAGTGTTCTTCCTGCAAAGTTTGGAGAGATGGTAGTTTATATAAATCCGTATGGAGGAGGAGGAATGGAAACGCAAGGCGTAAGCGTTACGAAAGCATTTAGAAAGCCTGTTGAGAAAAAAGTTGAATCTGAAAATGGTGATGGGATGGCTAACGACCCTATGACGATGGGCGGTGAAATGAGTAGTACACAGGAAATTAAAGTGACAATAACTACCAACATGATGATGGCCAATGAAGTGCAGAATGCCCATTCAATGAGTGAAGAAGGAATGATGAATGGTAACCAAAAATCACAGGCTGTGAGAATTGACGGTTACCGTGGGTTGTTAAAAACCTCTGGTGGCGAAAGTCAAGGTCAAGGAGATGGAATGATGATGGGACAACCTAAAACAGAAACGGCTATGGTAATCGTAGGCGGAGCGTTTATTATGGTTGAAGCTAGTGGGTTGACTGAAGATGGTCAAGCTGAAAAGTTCATTAACCTTATTGACTTCACAAAATTGAAAGGAATAGTAGGAGAATAAATTCTCCAATCACAGAAATTGAAAGGCTGCTAGTTGAATAAACTAGCGGTCTTTTTTATTTCTGTGCCTCAAGGTTCTTCTCAAACATTCTGATTAGATCCAAATCAGACTTACCCATGTTTTGAATTGAAAATTCAGCATCCTTCGCTAGTGAATGATTAGGAAAAGTTTGGATAAAACTGTTGTAGAAAAAACGTGCCTGAGCTGTGTCTTTGTTCAAGTTTTCCTCACAAAACCCACTAAGAAATAGGGCTTCTGGCGCTTTGTGAAAAGCGCTGTGGTCGTCAGAAATTGTTCTGAAATACTTTACAGCTAGGTTACCTTGATTAACATCCATACTTATTTCTCCTGCTTTAAACAATCTGTCGATTGCAAGGCTGTCGGAAGAATGTAGCTTGTAGTATTTGGCGTATTCTCTGATAAGCTGCATTCCAGCACGTGCATCTGTTTGGGTACTCTCATCGGCATAAACAATTGCCTCTAAGCTGTCTATTTTTATTTCGACAGAATCTTTGTTTGAACTGGATGGACCTTGATTACATGAGCTAAACGCACATGTTAATGCGATGGAAGCAATCAGATAGTATCTCATTTTGGGAATCTCATTTTATAGTCAACATCAATGTTGCCAATGGTAATGTCGTTTAGCTTTCCTTTCAGCATTCTGCGCTTCAGGGCGGGAAGGTGATCCGTAAAAAGAATTCCTTCAATGTGATCGTATTCGTGTTGAATTACACGAGCTGCCATTCCATCAAATTCCTTCTCCTGCAGCTCCCAATTCTCATCATAATATTCAATAAGAATTTTAGGTCGTCTAGAAATGTCTTCTCTAATTGCAGGAATACTCAAACAGCCCTCATTAAAGTCCCATTTCTTGCCAGTTTCTTCAAGAATAATAGGATTGATGAACACTTTTACAAAACCATCTAATTCGGGATGATCCTCGCAAAATGGGGTCGCATCAACAATGAAAAGACGAATGCTTAGGCCAATTTGTGGAGCAGCCAAGCCAACACCCGATGCTTCGTACATGGTCTCAAACATGTTGTCGACCAACTGCCCAAGTTCTGGGTATTCTGGTTCAATTTCTTCCCCAACTTTCTTTAAAACAGGGTCGCCATACGCCACAATTGGCAATATTTTGGTTTTACTCTTACTCATATTCTATTCTGACTGTTCTGTTGTTCCATGTACGATTGCAGAATAATCGTAGCACTTACCTTATCAATAGTAGCCTTATCAGCTCTTGCTTTTTTCTTTAATCCACCTTCAATCATAGCACTAAATGCCATTTTTGAAGTGAAACGCTCGTCCATTCTGTCAACCTTCAATTCCGGAAAGTGTTTTTGAATATTAGCCGTCATTTGGTTGGCCCCAGCAGCAGCTTGTGCTGGCTCATTATTCAAACGTTTTGGGTCTCCAACCACAATACAATCTACCGTTTCGGTGGTCATATATTGCTTCAAGAAAGCAATCAATTCGTTTGGATGAATCGTTGTCAAACCAGTCGCAATTATTTGCGAAGGGTCTGTTGTGGCTATTCCCACCCGTTTTGTTCCGTAATCGATGGCTAGAATTCTGCCCATTTAAACGCTTTTTTAGAGCGCGGCAAAGTTAAGGATTATCTTTGCGGCATGCAGATAGATGAATTACGCGCAATTATAGAGCAGGCTTGGGAAAACCGCGAGTTACTAAGCTCCGAAAAAACGGTTTTAGCGATTAGAGATGTGGTGGCGTTGCTGGATGGAGGAAAGCTTCGAGTAGCAGAACCGAATGGAGATGATTGGCAGGTGAACGAATGGGTGAAAAAGGCTGTGATTATGTACTTCCCTATTCAGAAAATGGAGACGATTGAGGTCGGCCCGTTTGAGTTTCACGATAAGATAGCCTTGAAAACAGGCCATAAGGAAGCAGGTGTTCGCGTAGTCCCACATGCAATAGCACGTTATGGTTCGTTCTTAGAAAAGGGTGTAATTATGATGCCATCTTACGTAAACATTGGTGCATATGTAGGCAGCGGAACGATGGTTGACACTTGGGCAACGGTAGGTTCTTGTGCTCAAATTGGCAAGAACGTACATCTGAGTGGTGGGGTTGGAATTGGAGGTGTTTTGGAACCGATACAAGCGGCCCCAGTAATCATTGAGGATGATGCTTTTTTAGGTTCGAGAAGTATAGTTGTGGAAGGCGTGCGTATTGGAAAAGAGGCGGTACTAGGCGCAAATGTTGTTCTTACCATGAGTACAAGAATTATTGATGTCACGGGTTCTGAACCGATAGAAACCAAAGGCTATGTGCCGCCAAGGTCAGTTGTTATTCCTGGCACATATCCAAAAGAATTCCCTGCTGGTACTTATAATGTTCCATGTGCTTTAATTATTGGAAAGCGAAAGGAAAGCACGGATAGAAAAACGTCTCTTAACGACTCGCTTCGCGAGTTTAACGTGGCTGTGTAATGGATAAAGTGTTGGTTATTCAGACCGCCTTTATTGGTGATGCAATTTTAGGTACGGCTCTTCTCGAAAAGCTACATGAGAAATATCCTAATGCTAAAATTGATTATTTGGTTAGAAACGGAAATCAATCGCTGTTTACCAATCATCCGTTCTTAAACGAAGTGTTGGTTTGGGATAAAAAAGGCTCAAAATATCTCGAATTATTCTCTACCCTAAAAGAAATTCGAAGTCGTAAGTATGATGCTGTTTACAATGTGCAGCGCTACTTGGCCAGCGGAATTTTGACTGCATTTTCAGAAGCGAATAATAAAATTGGATACAAGAACAATCCTTTGTCGTCTCGCTTTACGAAATCTGTAGAACATCGCTTCGGAACAGGGTTTGAAAACGTGCATGAAGTAAATCGCGTGGTCGATTTGTTGGAAGAAAATGCTACTCAAGTGAACCCGAAACTTTATCCCACAGAGGGAGATTTTGGTTCAATATTGAAATACACCGACAAACCATTTGTGACCATCGCGCCAGCTTCAGTGTGGTTTACCAAGCAGCTTCCTGTAGATAAATGGGTGGAGCTCATCAATCAGATCCCATATAAGACAGCTATCTATTTAATTGGAGCGAAATCGGACGCTGCTATCGTAGCTGAAATTCAAGAGAAGGCCCGAAGAAAAGTGGTTGACTTATCAGGTGCATTAAAGTTGCTTGAAACTGCCGCATTGATGAAATCTGCGATTATGAACTATGCGAATGATTCAGCGCCAGTCCATTTAGCATCGGCAGTAAACGCACCTGTAACTGAAGTTTTTTGTTCAACAATACCAGAGTTAGGGTTTACTCCTTTGTCTGACAATTCTCACATCATTCAAAGCAAAGAGCAGATGGATTGTCGCCCATGCGGAATGCACGGTAAATCAAGATGTCCGAAAGGTCATTTCAAATGTGCTCAATCTATTGATGTGAACGAATTGGTTCAAGTTCTTAGTCAATCTCAGGGCTAGTCTTAGTTTTGCGCTTCAATGCAATTGCAACAGCACATATCTCATCCCATTTTCAAGCTAATTTCTGAATCTGCAGCCGACCTTGGTGTAGAGGCTTATGTTATTGGCGGCTATGTACGTGATTGCATACTTGATAGAAACACCAAGGATATAGATGTGGTTTCTACTGGTAAGGGAATTGAATTGGCACAATCGGTAGCCAAGCGATTGGGAGGGGCAAAAATTAGTGTGTTCAAACGCTTTGGTACTGCCATGATCAACCACAAAGATTTGGAGGTTGAATTTGTTGGTGCTCGAAAAGAATCTTATAGCGAAGATTCTCGCAAACCAGCAGTTGAAGACGGTACAATTAAAGACGATCAGGATAGACGCGATTTCACCATCAATGCCATGGCAATTAGCTTGAATGCCAAGACTTGGGGAGAATTGGTTGACCCTTTTAATGGTGTTGAAGACCTTAAAAAAGGCATTCTAAAAACACCATTGGAACCAGCCAAAACCTATAGTGATGATCCTTTGCGGATGATGCGCGCTATACGGTTTGCAACCCAGCTTGATTTTCAAATTGAAGATGATTCGTTTCAAGCCATTTACAGGCATCGCGAACGTATCTCCATCGTTTCTCAGGAACGAATTACAGACGAACTGAACAAGATTATTCTTGCTAAAGTGCCCTCAAAAGGATTTAAGTTGCTGTTTAATACTGGTTTGCTCCATCTTGTTTTTCCAAAAATGGCAGAGCTTTTTGGCGTTGATATTGTAAACGGAAAAGCGCACAAAGACAACTTCTATCACACTTTGCAAGTGCTTGATAATATTTCTGAAAACACAGATAATCTGTGGTTGAGATGGGCAGCAATTATGCACGATATAGAAAAGCCGATAACCAAACGGTTTCATCCTAAAGTTGGCTGGACATTTCATGGTCATGAAGACCGTGGATCTCGAGTTGTTCCTGAAGTTTTTCGCGATTTGAAGTTACCCTTGAACGAGAAGATGAAGTATGTGCAGAAACTGGTTTTGTTGCATTTGAGACCAATTTCCTTAGTGCAAGATGTGGTTACAGACTCTGCCGTTCGCAGGTTGCTCTTTGAAGCTGGCGAAGATGTAGATGACCTGATGACCTTGTGCGAAGCTGACGTTACATCAAAGAATGATGACCGAGTTAAACGCTACATGAAAAACTTCGAAATCGTTCGTCAGAAGATGAAGGAAGTAGAAGGAAAAGATCATGTGCGAAATTGGCAACCTCCGTTGAGTGGCGAAGAAATAATGCAAGCGTTCGGAATTCGTCCTTGTAGGGAAGTGGGAACTATAAAAGACGCCATAAAAGATGCTATTATGGACGGTAAAATTGAGAATAATCGTACCGCAGCAATCAATTTTATGGTAGAGAAAGGGAACGAATTGGGATTAAAAGTCGTAGAGCCGCTTCAACCTAATTCCTAACATTATTTTTGCAATCTATTTTATGCCATGGCAGTATACAGATTCAGAGTTTATATAGAAGATGATCACGAGGTGTTTCGCGACATAGATGTGCTTGGAAAACAGCGTTTTGCGGATTTGCACTCGGAAGTAGTTAAGAGTTTTAATTTTCAGCCCAGTCAGGCGGTTTCGTATTATCATTCAGACCAGCAATGGTATGAAGGAGATGAAGTAGTTGTCTTGGACGAAAACTTGGAAGGCGACCATCAGAAAATTGTGAATCACATTTCTGTTCCCAGACAGCGGTTTTTGTGTGTCACGAGTAGCTACAAGGAGGTTGGTTTAGCCTTGGAGTTGCAGAAAATTCTGCAAGATGACCCGGAGGTAAAGTATCCGCATACGTCAAAAAGTTCAGGAGAGCCTCCATACTTTACACAGCCACCACCAGAACCAATTGTGGATGGACCTGAAGATTCTCCCTCTGCAGTAGAAGGTGACGATATGTTTGACGGAGATGGACCTTCGGAGGAAGAGATTGAACAAATGGGAAAAGAGGCTGAAGCCGCAAGCAAAGCAGGCGCAATTAAAGCCCCTGATTTTGATTTTAGCAAATTGAAAAAAGCTGCTAAAAAGAAAGACAAACCAGAAGATGGTTTTGAGCAGTTTGATATGGATGACCTTATGTAATGACCGCCAAAGCGGAAAAGACACTGGTTGTTGTTTGCGGCCCCACGGCAGTTGGGAAAACTGAGTTCGCAATTCGGCTAGCCGAACATTTTAATTCCGAAATAATATCTGCCGATAGCCGGCAGCTTTATAGAGAAATTCCTATCGGTACAGCACAACCTAGTTTAGAGGAACTTGCTCAAATCCGACATCATCTAATTGCTTGTAGGTCTATCTCAGAAGATTACAATGCAGGAATGTATGAGCGAGACGCATTAAAGTTGCTGGCCGAGTTATTCGCTTCTCACGATACAATTGTTTGCTGCGGAGGAACTGGGCTGTACATAAAGGCACTAACCGAAGGGTTGGACGATATGCCAAATGCGGATGTGAATTTGCGAGCAGAATTAAATGGACGATTAGAATCGGAAGGCCTAGAATCTCTCCAAAACCAGTTGAAGCAATTAGACCCTGCTCATTTTGATAAAATGGACTCAAAAAATCCACAACGCATTATTCGCGCATTAGAGGTTTGTATTTCAACAAAAAAGCCATTCTCGTCCTTTCATGAAGGAGAAAAACCGAAACGATCATTCAGAATTGTGAAAATTGGGTTGGAATTACCTCGAGAAGAATTGTTTGAGCGAATTAACAATCGGGTTGATGCAATGCTTAAAAGTGGTTGGCTAGACGAGGTTAAATCAGTTTTTGACCAGCGCCATTTGAATGCATTAAACACCGTTGGATACAAGGAACTATTCGCCCATCTTGGTGCCGAAATGACGTTGGAAGAGGCCACAGAAAAAATCAAAATAAACACAAGGCGTTTTGCTAAACGGCAAATGACTTGGTTTAAAAAGGACGAAGAGGTAATCTGGTTTTCTCCTACTGATTTTGAGACTGTACTAGGGTTATTCCGATAATTCGGAATTTCTAAATCCGTCCTGGAAATCCTCTCCTCTAAACCTCAAATTAGGTCTACTCATGTTGGCACAGGGCAAGTCTTCATTCCAACATTTATCCGTTCCATCTGGGTAGAAAATTGTACCGTCAGGAATTTGAAATGAAGAGAAGTTCGTTGGCTTTTTTGGCGCAGATTCATTCAGAACAGTTCTTGTAATAGCTACCAGCGGGAGTAAAGCCAGCAATGGCGCAAAACGTAGCCATTTTGCTAGTCTTAATTGCAAGCATATTAAAGCTATTAGGTAAGCGAATACGAAGAAGACAATACCGTAAATAAATCTTGGGTTTGGCCCAGATTTCCACCAAAAAGCAAAACTCATAAGTACCGTTAGCCCTAAAAATAGATGAAGGATTGTCTGTTTCGAGTTTATCCTTCTATCAATAAGAAAAACGTCAGCTAACACTAACATAAAACTTCCAGCAAGTACAAATAGCAGTAATCCTAATACACTTTTAGATTGCACGCTAAACCAGAACCCAATCCACGTAGAGGTTGGAGCACCATATTTGCTGAGGTCATAACTCCCTGTTCGAGCATGAGTGTCCACCATTTTCCTGGCATTTCCTGCCAACTCGTTCGGAACTTTCCAATCCACATTAATCAAGTCAATACTTTCCATCGGGAAAACCAGATAGCCAGTTTGCACCACATTTCGCGCAATCCATGGAGCTAGGATAATGGAGGCAAGAATTATTGTAGAACCGATCGATTTCCAATCTCTTCGTTTCGCAACCCAATAAAGCAGTGGCAAAAATGCAATAGCATGTAATACAGAAAGCACCTTTACAGTGGCTGCAAAAATCAATAAGCAGCCTAGAATTGGCAATGAACTTCGGTCCTTTTCCTTCAATAAAAGGGAGAAGTACGCCAATGGAATGAGGGTTGATGGCAGGTCGGGTGCGCTGCTTGTAAGAAACCGAACTAGAAGATAAAAAGGAAGTGGGAAAAGAGCCCAGGTTAGGTTGAAGGAATCTTGCTCTTTTGTTAGTCGCGAAGCAGAATCTAGTGAGCCAAGCGCAAAAAGGCACAGTAGTAATCCATTTAAATCGTTGCCTTCAAATTGATCAAACGGATGAAGATTGAATGCCGCAGTTAGTAAATGCCAATGCGAATTGAAGCCAAAACGGTCGTGTAAATTGGCAAGCCCAGGAACAACAGCGTAATTGTTTATCCACTTTACAAACTGGATGTAATACAATCCTGAATCGTTATTGAGTGATTCTAGGGACGAAACTAAAAGCGTTATGCCGAAGAACAACGCTGCTCCAATCAGCAATAAAACTGGCCATTTCTTGATTCCAGAAACAGCTTCAAGTAAAACAGGAATCCACGATTTTCTAAACCCGATAGCCGTGAAAATAGAAATGCTGACTGGCCACAAGACTGAGATAGGGCTGAACAGAGAAATTGCACCAAGTAAACCCGAGGTGGTAGCCGCTCCAAGTAGGAGCGAAAAGATTAGACGATGTACAGGTTGGTCTTGTATTGGATTACCAAATTTTATCAGAACGTAAGCTCCACTTGGTAGCCATGTAACAAGTGCCAGAAGCCACGAAATGAGAATAAACAGCGTTTCCATCGACTTAAAAATCGTAGTAATCTTTTCTCCTCGACAGTTTGAGGTCCTGCAAGATGGTTGATTTCACCTTCAGGTCAAAACTCCACATTTGCTGGGCACCAAACGGAACCCAAGTCATACTAAATTCCCAACAATGCAGGTCGCGGTATATACTTAGCGAGGTATAACTGAAATCGCTATTGACAAAATCGTACCCAGAATTGATTCCAATTTTCCATTTCGGAGTCAATGAAATATCCCCTTGAAACTGTAAAGTTTGAACGATTCTATTGGCAGCACTAGCCAAGTTGTTGATGGTAAGATTGTAACTGATATCCAATCGCCATGGCACATTAAAGTCTATATAAGCTGCTTTGGCTGCATTAATCTGTGCCAATTCTGCATCGGTTCCTTTTGTGCTCTTATAATCAGACTGCTTGCTTTTACCGTTGAGGTTAAGAGTAAGTGCAACACTAGCGGTGGTTAACCTGGTCAACTTTCCTGTCTCGTTTACAAGCCATTTGTTGATGCTTCTTCCGTTGGTATCTTGCGCATAAGGCGATAAGTTCATATTGAAGTTCACTCCTAATCGCTCAAGAATCCGCGTTCTTCCGCTAATTCTTATGTCGGAAAGGTTTAACGAATCGGCAAAGAAATTGTAGCTGCCACCAACATTAAGTGCTTCTAAAATTTTAATCTTTTTAAAGCCAGTAATGGTGTCTTTTTTCGCACGAACCTTCATTTCTAGCGAGTTTCCAAAACCATAGTTAACTGCCCCAGTATTAGAAGTGGGCGGCCGACCGTAAATGCTCAATGCATCACGACTATAGCTAACATAGGAAGCATTTTCACCATAAAAACCATGCTCATCATTAGCCAGTTTGGGTCTGTATGTAAATCCTACCGTTGGGTTAAAAACGTGCCTTATACCTCTTATCCAACCCTTTTTAAATTGCACCAAGCCGTAAAGGGTGGTATTCATATTAATGCTTGCGTTTACATCTCTGTTGCTGTAAAAGCCGTAAGATGTATCGCTTAATGCGGTTTG
>CALCGD010000238.1 GCA_937900875.1 uncultured Flavobacteriales bacterium | reverse complement strand
CCAGTTTCGAGGGTCCAGTTTGCAGATCCAGCTTCTTGCCATTCTACTTCATAGGTACTTGCTGCTAATACTGAGTTCCAACTTATTTCTGCTGAGTTGTTGCCAACAGAAACAATCGTAATTCCAGTTGGTGGCTCGCAACATCCATCGGTAGAAAAGAAAAGTGTGTCAGACCAATTGCTCGTAACTCCATCACAAATAGATTGCGCTGTAAACCAATAATCTGAACAGGCAGTAAGTCCTGTTAAATCATAGGATACGGCATTCAAATCGACCACTATGTTTGCAGCACCGCCTTCTATTCCGTAGCTAATATTAAAGGAGTCAACGATAATTAAGCTGCTCCACACAAGTGTAGCCTCTCCGTCTGTAATGCCGCCCGCTCCTAAACTGTATGGGGGCATACAACCGCCAGAAGAACAGTTGTTGATAATTTGGTCTAATGCTCCTTTTACATTCAATCGACCGCCTGTAACGCATTCGGTTGTGAGGTTAGCTACGGGATCTACGCCATTAAAGATGGCATCTCTCACCATTTGTGCGGCTAAAGAAGGAGATGAGTGCGCAATGGCCGCTAGTGAGGCGCATGGTGCAGAATAAATTAAAGCAATAGCACCTGCCGTAGCCGGAGAAGCAAACGATGTTCCGCTTGTGGTTGTGTATCCTCCGCCAGCTGCAGTGGTTCTAACATCTTCTCCAGGGGCACCAAGGTCAACGGTGGTTTGTCCGTAGCCAGAAAACGTTCTCACATCTTCGTTGTTTGTGGCTGTTACCGATATCATGTATTCTGAAGAACATGCGGTTGGGAGGTCTCCCACATTATCGATGTTCACATTATTGTTGGCAGTAGCTCCAGTACTAAGGATTCCTGCGGCACCCAACGTGTCATAAAAGGCACACCACAATGGAGCGTCTAATGGGTCTGCATTATCTAGTCCCCAAGAAGAGTTTGTAGCTACAACAAAGGCACCCAAAGCGCCATTTGTAGCTTCATACTGGCGTCTCATTATAAGAGGGTAGGTGTAGGCTTCAATTACATTGGCTTCGTTCGGATTTCCCGCACTGCCAATGCTTCCGTATTCCATATTCATGATTTTCACATTCCAGTTTACACCAACCACACCTGTGTTGTTGTTGCCCACTGCTCCAATCATGCCAGCTACGTTTACGCCATGGTTTCCACCATCAATATTGCCGTTTCCGTTATCTGCATCCCATCCGAAGTAATCATCTACATACCCATTGTTGTCATCATCAATGTTGTTGTTTGGTATTTCGTGGTGATTAATCCAATTGTTGGCTATTAGGTCTGGGTGATCTAAGTCTCCACCATCATCTACCACACAAACTACAATTGTATCGCCAGCGGCAGTAACACCACCAGTGGTAATTTCCCATGCTTCGTCAGAATCAATATCGGCATCTGCCGTACCGCCACCGCCTCCATCGTTTACATGCCACCATTGCTGCCCAAGTTGTGGGTCGTTTGGTACAATACGCTGCTGTATTTTATGGTTAAGTTGGATAAGAGTTACTCCCGGATGATTCCAGATTTGCTGCAAGAATTTTTGGTGATGGATGTTCTCGTTAAAGTCTAGTAGGTAAGCTGCCATTGGGGCAGAAAGCAATCTGTTTAGCTTCAACCCTGTAGGCTGACCATCATAGAATTGGTTGGCAAGAATGACCTCGTCAATACTCTTTTCTGGTACTTGCACAATGATGTTTCCAGGTACTACTTCTGGTTTTTCCTGTGCTATAGTAATGTTTACGGCAAGGCAGAAAAGGATAAGCGTAAAGATGTTTTTCATTTGGCTTTGGTATAATTACAAGACGTAAATATATGTGGTGCGTTGTGGATAATTGTTTGCAAGGATACAGTCATACAAAAGAAAGCCCCGAACTGCGAAAGTAGTTCGGGGCTTAACCTTGTCAACCAAATACTTTTACCAAGGATATTTGTTCTCGTCAATAATCACTTTAGCAATTCTTCTTCGGGCATCTTTAGAGTTGTAGATGTCAGTTTTGGTGAATCTCTTCAATCCAAGAACCATCATTTTCAACTCATCGCCTTCAGCGTAAGAAGAAATGGCATCCTTACCCCACTTTGCCATGTTATCGGCAGTATCGGTGATGTAAACTCGGACCATATCGATTTGAACTGATGCAGCTGCTTCTCCTTGAACACTTGCAATTTTCTCAGCACGAAGAAGTGCAGATTCAGCTGTGTAAATTCCGATAAGCATATCAGCAACATTCATTAACACTTCTTGCTCTTTTGCTAAGCTCATTGCCAGTTTTTGAACAGCAGAACCAGCAACCATCAAAGCAGCTTTCTTGAAGTTTCTTAAATAGCCTTTTTCCTTTGCGAAAAGCGTATCATCAGCTTCTCCTAATTCTGGGATGCTCATCAATTCAC
Source organism: uncultured Flavobacteriales bacterium (assembly GCA_937900875.1). GTDB lineage: Bacteria > Bacteroidota > Bacteroidia > UBA10329 > UBA10329 > UBA10329. Next base: position 30,547 of record CALCGD010000238.1, on the reverse strand, counting down.
CAGCAACTTTCTGTGCAGGTCCCATTAAGTCCATTTGGCCTTTCAGTCCTTTCTGCAACAGCATGTTTACCGTTAGCATTCGGTTAATCTCGTTGGTTCCTTCAAAGATTCTGTTGATACGCGCATCTCGGTAAGCACGCTCAACTGGTGCTTCGGCACTAAAGCCCATTCCACCATAAATCTGAACTGCTTCATCAACGATATAGTCGATTGCTTCAGAACCGAAAACCTTCAGAATGGCGCATTCAACTGCGTAAGATTCAACACCCTTAAGCTTTGCTTTTTCTGGTGCCATTCCGCCAGTAATAAAGCTTTCAATGCAGTTTTCGATATCCTGTCCAGCACGGTAACAAGACGTTTCGTTTACCCATGTAAGGATAGCTTGCTGCGCTAATTTGTGCTGTATGGCTCCGTACTTAGAAATAGGACGACCAAATTGCTCACGCTCATTTGCATAGTTTACCGACTGTGTAATACACTGCTTTCCACCACCAATTCCAGCAGCTCCAAGCTTAATTCTACCAATGTTTAGAATGTTTACAGCAATCTTGAATCCGTTTCCTCTCGTAGAAAGTAAATTCTCTACAGGAACCTTCACATTACTAAAGAACACCTGACGTGTAGAAGAACCTTTGATGCCGAGTTTCTTCTCCTCTGCGTTTAAAGTCAATCCTTCTGAGTCTCCATCAACGATGAACGCTGTAAGGTTCTTGTCGTCATCAATCTTGGCGAAAACAGTGAAAACGTCTGCAAAACCTGCATTGGTAATCCACATTTTCTGTCCGTTAAGGATGTAATGCTTTCCATCTTCAGAAAGAACCGCTTTGGTTTTTCCAGAGTTAGCATCAGATCCCGAAGAAGGCTCAGTCAAAGCATAAGCAGCTTTTAATTCTCCAGAAGCTAATCCTGGCAAGTAACGGGTATGTTGATCGGCATTTCCGTAATACTGAATTGGCAATGTTCCAATTCCTGTATGTGCTGAAATAGCTACAGAAAACGAATGTCCATGACCAGTTGCTTCGGCTACTAAACAGCTTGTATTGAAGCTAGCCCCCATTCCTCCAAATTCTTCAGGAACAGTAATAGCCAATAGACCAAGCTCTCCGGCTTTGTCCATCAAACCTTTCATCAGACCCTCCTCCATTGAATCGATTCTATCCAAGTTTGGAGATACTTCTTGTGCGATAAAATCACGGCAAGTTTGTGCAATCATCAATTGCTCTTCCGTCCACTCTTCAGGAGTGAAAATATCTTGGCAATTGGTTTCTCTTATAAGCCACTCTCCACCTTGGAGGGCTTTTTTTTCTACTGTTTCCATTTATCTAAGTGATTATGAATTATTGTATTTGCTGATGGCCAAATTCTGAAGCCAAGAGCTGGTTTTACATCATTTCGAAGATTCCAGCAGCGCCCTGTCCTGTTCCCACACACATGGTTACCATTCCGTACTTACCGCCTGTTTTCTTCAATTCGTTCATTACCTGAACCGTTAGTTTTCCGCCAGTACAACCTAGTGGGTGACCAAGAGCAATTGCTCCACCGTTCACGTTCACTTTCGTGTCATCCAAACCGAGTGTACGAACAACAGCCAAAGACTGAGAAGCAAATGCTTCGTTTAGTTCGATAATGTCCATCTGGTTTTGGTTCAAACCGGCTTGCTTCAATGCAGCCGGAATTGCAGTGATTGGACCAACACCCATTTCGCGTGGCTCCAAACCAGTTACAGCATAGGACACAACTCTTGCAATTGGCTGAACTCCTAATTCTTTCAATTTCTTCTCAGAAACCACCATTACAAAGGCAGCACCATCAGAAGTTTGTGATGAGTTTCCAGCGGTTACAGAACCTCCAGTTTTGAAAACTGGTCGAAGTCTAGAAAGAGCTTCTACGTTTGATCCTTTACGCGGACCTTCATCTGTATCAACCACGAAAGAGCGCTCTTGACGGTTTTCGCTTGCATCCAAGTAAACTTCGTTCACCGTAATTGGAACGATGTCATCTTTGAATCTTCCGCTTGCGATGGCAGCCAAAGCACGGTCATGAGATCGTACAGAGAAAATATCCTGATCCTCACGGCTAATCTTGTACTTCTCAGCAACTTCTTCAGCAGTTAATCCCATTCCCCAGTACCAATCTGAATGATTTTGGGCCACGTTTACGTTTGGAGTTACAGTCCAACCACCAAATGGCATTGGGCTCATACTCTCTACACCACCCGCAATAATGCAGTCAGCCATTCCAGCATTAATTTTTGCAGCTGCCATGGCAATAGTTTCTAAACCTGACGAACAGTATCTGTTCACGGTAACTCCAGGAACTTTAACGGTATCCAATCCCATCAAAGAAATCATTCTTCCGATGTTCAGTCCGAGTTCCGCTTCAGGTGTTGCACAACCAGCCATTACATCGTCAATCGTGTCTTTATCTAAAGTCGGTACAGAAGCTACCAAATGCTTGATAACCTCTGCGGCAATATCATCAGGACGAGAAAATTTGAAAACTCCCCTTGGCGCCTTTCCTATGGCTGACCTAAATCCTGCTACTATATATGCGTCCATTTTATTTAATGTTTATCGTTTGATTCTTTTGTTCTTCTTGTTTTTTCAATTCCTCAATTGACACTCCATCTTTTGCCACAAGCACGCCTTTGTCATAGGTGTAGGTATAATTGAGGTCTCCCTTCGAATTATAGTATTTCCAATCACCATGTTTTTGACCTCGTTGGTAAGAACCTTCCGACCTTATTTCGCCAGTATTGTGATAATAATTTACCCAATAGCCAGTTCGTTTATTAAGGTCATATTCACCTTCGGTTTTTGCCGCTCCGGTGTAGTAAAATTTCTTGTACTCACCGTGCTTCTTACCATCAAAGTATTCTGCTTGCTCCATCATCTCTCCCGTGTGTGGATAATACCTCATAGACATTCCGTGCTTTTTGTCGTTGAGATATTCGATTTCCGCAATAATGAGACGAGATGCTGAATAGAGTTTCCAAAGGCCTTGTTTTCGGTCAAACTCATCTCGCACATTTTTATGCTTGTCTTTCCTAGGCGAATACTTTGGTCGTTTTTCGCTTTGGGCAACGGACAAAAAAGGTGCTGAGATAAGCATTAGTAAGACGAAATATTTAAATCGAAATTTTGGCATTTGGCCTTTCCTTGCGTTTATACAAAGGAAAGAATCAGTTTCTGAGTGGTCTACCTGTTGTCACTAGACTCTGCATTCTTTCCATCGACTTTTTGGTCATGGCAAGTTTTAGGAATGCTTTTCTCTCTAGTTTCAACAAATATTGTTCTGAAACTTCTGTTGCTGCAGAGAGGTCGCCTCCTGCCAAAACGTAACCAAACTCTTCAGAAATAATTCTGTCATGTTCAGAAATGTACTTGGCGCTTTCCATGCTTCTTGCACCTGCAACGAAAATTCCGAGGCCTTTCTTGCCCAAAACCTTAATATCTGTTCTTTCTACTGGTCGAGAATAACCTTGCTCATGCAATTCAAGAACTGCACGTTTTGCTCTCGCAATTCGCCTTTCCGAACTCACACAAACCTCATCAATTCCTTTGCGGAAGATGCCGAGTTCGAATGCTTCCTCAGCCGATGTGGCAACCTTAGCCATACCAACGGTTAGGAAACGCTCTCTCAAAGCTGGAAGCTCCAAGTTGTCTTTCTGGAAATCATCAGAAGCGCGCAAAGCCATCTCTTTCGACCCTGCTCCAGCTGGAATAACTCCTGCTCCGAACTCAACAAGTCCGATGTAGGTTTCTGCTGCTGCAACAACTTTATCAGAGTGTAAACAAATTTCGCAACCACCACCCAAAGCCATGCCATGAGGTGCAGAAACAACTGGAATTGACGAGTAACGAATTCTCATTACCGTGTCTTGGAATGCCTTAACTGCCATATCTAATTCTTCCACCTCCTGCTGTGCAGCAAGCATGAAAATCATTCCAAGGTTTGCTCCTGCGGAGAAGTTATCTCCGTTGTTTGCAATTGTAATCCCTTTCCATTTAGCATCGCCTTCGGCAAGATCAATGGCTTTGTTAATTCCTTGTAGAATTTCACTTCCGATGGTATTCATCTTCGTGTGGAATTCCAAGTTTAGAACGCCATCGCCTATATCGAAAATGGTTGCTCCGCTGTTGCTCCAAACCACGTTGGTTTCGCGAAGGTTGTCCAAGATGATAAGGTGCTCAGTTCCCGGAACAACTTTGTATGACTTAGACGGAATGTCGTAGTACATCTTCTTTCCATCCTTGACAGAATAGAACGTGTTGCAACCAGCAGCAAGCATGTCGTAAACCCACTGAGCAGGTTTCTTTCCAGCTTCTTCCATGGCTTTTGCCGCCTCAGCAACGCCCAAAGCATCCCAAGTAGCAAATGGCCCTAACTGCCAGCCGAAACCAGCACCAAGCGCATCATCTATCTTATATAAGTCTTCGGTAATCTCAGGAATTCTGTTCGATACATATTGGAACAATCCGTAGAATGCTTTTCTGTAGAATTCGCCTGCTTTGTCGGTTCCACCAGCAAGAATTTTCATTCTAGCCTTCAAGTTGTCTTCCGCTTTCGCAGCTTTCAATGTTGGGAAATCAACTTTCGCAGCTTCCTGATATTCCATGGTTTTTAGATTCAATTCAAGGATATCTCTTCCAACTTTCTTGAAGAATCCTTGTCCTGATTTAGAACCTAACCAACCTTTCTCAGTCATTTTAGAGATGTAGCTTGGCATATCAAATGTTGCTCTTGCTTCATCGTCTGGGCAGTTGGCTTTCAATCCGCCTGCAACAAGCACGAGCGTATCCAATCCAACTACATCACAAGTTCTGAATGTTGCGGACTTGGCACGACCTAAAATCGGTCCAGTCATCTTATCAACTTCAGTAACTGTCAGGTCCATTTCTTCCACCAAGTGGAAAAGAGCCTGAATACTTGCAACACCAACTCGGTTGGCGATGAAAGCAGGTGTGTCTTTACAAAGAACCATTGTCTTTCCTAGGAAACGATCACCGTAATCCATTAGGAAATCAACGACCGCTTGATCTGTTTTAGCAGTTGGGATAATCTCCAACAATTTCAGGTAACGTGGTGGGTTAAAGAAGTGAGTTCCGCAGAAATGCTTCTGGAAATCTTCGCTTCTTCCTTCTAACATTTGGTTGATTGGAATACCTGAAGTATTAGAAGTGATAAGTGTTCCTGGTTTGCGGTATTTCTCCACATTCTCAAACACTTGCTTCTTAATGTCCAAACGCTCAATTACAACTTCAATGGTCCAATCGCAATCAGCAATTTTGGCCATATCATCTGTAAAGTTTCCGGTAGTAATTCTATTTGCGAATGACTTTTTGTAAAGCGGATTTGGGTTCGATTTGATAGCGAATTGCAACGCATCGTTCACAATTCTGTTTCTAACCGCAGGATGATCTGTTGTAAGACCTTTTGCAGCTTCCGTAGCGTTAGGTTCTCTTGGTACAATGTCAAGCAAAAGCACTTCTAGACCGACATTCGCAAAATGGCACGCAATCCGCGAGCCCATCACTCCAGAACCAAGTACTGCTACTTTTTTAATAGTTCTCTTCATGTTATTTATTGTTGACTTATTCCGTTAATATTCACTTTATCGTATATCGACTTCTTGTCGATTATTTCATTGATGTTGTTGGCCACTTCAAAGTAGATGTCCAACTTCTCAGGTGGAACAATTTCTCTTACCGCTTTGTTGAAAGCAACCACTCCAATTTTGGCTAGTTCACGTTTTTTCTTGCCTTCTTCTGTTAAGAAAATGCGCATCACCCGTCCGTCTGTTGGGTCAGCTTGGCGATACAAATAGCCTTTGTCTTCCATGCTTTTCAGCATTCGAGTAAGACTGCGAGGTTCCATTCCTAAAGCAGGAGCAATCTTAGTTGCAGGCGACCCATTTTCTAAATCAATATTCAGCAATACGAACCCAGATGCAGCGCTTACATCGTGCTCAGCCCCAGTTGTGTTGTACAATCTAGATATAGCATGCCATGTGGTTTTTGTGGTAAAACACACACTTTCTTCTGGACGTAAATGACGTTTTGTGGCCATGGAATGCGAATTTATAAAATAGTATGCATGCATACCAAATGTTGAAAACTATTATGCATGCATACGTTTTCCGGAAGACAAAAATCAAACTGATAATGCAGGTCGAAATACATTATACGAATTCAGTTTTAGCCTAACTCCATTAAATTAGTGGTATCAAAACCTGAATACCATGAAAGTTGAAGCTAATTCTGTAGACGAGTATTTCGAGAACATTCCAGAAGAAAGACAAGAAGCAATGAAGAAGTTGTGGAAGGTTGTTTCCGATAACGTTCCCGCAAAGTTTGAAGCTGGTTTAAGCTATGGAATGCCTGGTTATGTTGTTCCACATTCGGTTTATCCTGCTGGTTACCATTGCAATACGAAGCTTCCGCTTCCATTTATGAGTATCGCCAATCAGAAGAATTTTGTGGCATTTTATCACATGGGTATTTATGCCAATCCTGAGTTATTAAAGTGGTTTGTGGATGAATACTCGAAGCACGTAAAAGGCAAACTAGATATGGGTAAAAGCTGTATTCGGTTTAAGAAAGTCGAGAATATCCCGTTCGAGTTATTTGGCGAATTAATGACCAAAATGACTGCTGATGATTGGATTGAGGTTTACGAAAATGCCTTCGTAAAGAAGTAAGCTCACGCTCTTCTATGAGCAGGAATGACTGGAGGTTGTCCGTTAAACGGATTGCTTCTCCCAATACCTTTTGAACCCATTCCTACGGCACGCTTCACGGCATCTTGTCCGTAGCGGTTTCGCATGGCATCCATCGCTTGGTAGAGCTTTATCAGTTCCTCGCTATCCTCAAACAGATTGATTTGATAGCCACCACCAACCAAGTGACTGAAGCGCACGCCAACCAATCTTATAAGCACTCTTCGGTCGTAGAGTTGGTCAAATAGTTCTTCTACTGTTTTAAGGATGGCATGGTCGGTACTGGTGTACGGAATTCTACGCTGTTTGCTGTGTGTCTGAAAATCTGAATAACGGATTTTAACGGAGATGCAGGCAGTCAACTTATCGCCATTTCGTAGCTGATAAGCGAGGTTTTCGGCCATGGCTTTAATAATGCTTTTCAGCTTCACTATATCCGTGGTGTCTCTCTCAAAGGTTCGTTCAATAGAAATTGATTTCCGTTCGTGATAGGGGATAACAGGCGTGTTATCAATAGCATGGGTTTTCTTCCATAGAGAAATGCCGGGCTTGCCCATTACACGCTCCATTAGTTCCATCGGCATTTCCTGCACCGTCTTCACTTTCTCTACGCCCATACTGCGGAGCATACGATACGTCTGGTCGCCAACTTGCGGGATTTTTTTGATGGAAAGTGGCGCTAGAAAAGACATTTCGAAATCCTTCGGAATTTCTCTGTAGTTGTTGGGTTTGGCTTCGCCTGTACCCACTTTAGCCACCGTTTTACTGGTAGAAAGTGCGAATGAAATCGGAAGTCCTGTCTCCTTTATGATGCGTGTGCGCAATTCCTGCGACCACTTGTAACAACCGAAAAAACGATCCATTCCCGTAGCGTCAATGTAGAATTCGTCAATGCTCGATTTCTCAAACAAAGGCGATTCTTCTTTAATTATTTCGGTTACGATATCTGATTGCTTGCTGTAAATACTGCTGTTGCCACGTATCACAATGGCTTCAGGACAAAGTTGTCGGGCCATTTTCATCGGCATGGCTGAATGAATACCGAACGTTCGCGCTTCATAACTGCACGAAGCCACCACACCACGATCGGTAACGCCACCCACAAGCACAGGTTTGCCATTGAGCTTCGGCTCCAGCAAACGTTCGCAGGAGATGAAGAAAGTATCGAGGTCTAGGTGGACTATGGATTTCATTTTACATCACAACATTAGAAGGGTAGCCCGTAACCTACTTACGCTTTGTCTAGCGTAGCAGGAATTTTCAAATCAAAACCCAATCGCTCATTCATTTTCTGAATGAAATAGCTGGCCAGAAGCGGGTTTTCGGTTTCTGCATTCTGATGAATGAAAAAGTCGATTTCCTGCAAACCGAGTTCAGTCCAATTTGCCAGTCTCTCAATCCAATCATCCAGCCGTTTGAAATCAACAGGATGATTTGCGGCCGTAAATCGGACAAATACGTTTGGTGTGGTCAGCCGCATATGAACCAAGTCTCGTCTGCCAGCTGTGTCGGTTATGATGTTTGAAATGCTATGCTTTTCCAGCAATTGATAAAGTTCTTCTGCAATAGTTTTATCACTGTGCCAATCGGCATGACGGAACTCCATTGCCAACGGAATACGCTTGGGCCAATGCTCCACGAATTTCACTACTCGGTCAAAATCCTTTGGCGCAAAATTGTTGTGCATTTGTAGAAATACCCGACCCAATTTTTCTTCCAAGCCCTCTATGGCATAGACCATTTCGTCTACCACCTTTTCGGTGTCTTTCAAGCGTCCCCAATGGCTCACGTTTTGAACCACTTTTGGGAAAAACATAAATCCCTCTGGTGTTTTATCTCGCCACTTTTCAAACTGAACTTTTGGGAAAATGCGATAGAATGAAGCGTTCAATTCTATGGCGTTGAATTGTGTGGAATAGTACACCAATTCATCCTTGGTTCCTTTTGGGTAGAAGTTGGCCAATTTGACTTTGTTCCAAGTTGGAAAACCAACATATAACTTTGGTTTTCCTGTTTTTTCTTCTTGTTTTTTTAGCAGTAATTGCGTTCCAGGATGGTCGTCCAACATGGAGAAATCAACAAGTTCTGGAGCGTCTACTTTACCGAATTTCATGTTCTCTATCTATCAATTGTCGACAAAATAATCTTTGTGTGATTAAGCCACCAAAGCCGAATCTGCCACACGCGTATTCGGTGTGTCAATGTTAATGTTCGGAATGCGCTCCACATAAGTCGTTTCCAGACTGATATGCCCGAACTCTTCGGTCACTTTTCCGCGCAATTTGTAAATGCCTGGCCCACGGAACGGATAGCGCGTAGCCACATTCGGAAACTGAACGCTGTTTATCCATTCGCCCTCTAAATCAATGAGATTACCGAAGGTCATGTACTTGCCATTGCTGGTGTGCGTACCGCGAATGTGCACTCGGTAACCGATAATTTCCACGGTTTCGTTTACGCGTTTATGAATTTCGGACGCTGTAGTTGTGGGTAACCCCGTCCGGTCAATCAGGTCGAAAGGCGATATAGTGACAGGGAAGCCTAAAAGTTCCATTTCGTCATAGGCGTTTTCGAGTTTGTGGTACCAGAGTTCGGGTAGCCGGAATTCCTTCACATCGGCATCAAACAACTTCTTTTCGGGTTTAGAAACCTTGGTGTGTCCGAGTAGAAAATGTGCGTCCCAAAGCAGGGTTTTCTTATCCTTTCCCGTAAAACGGAAAGCCCCAATTCTGATAAGAATGCGAAGCTGTTCCAATGAAACTGGAGCGCGTTTTACTACATCTCGCAGGTCTAGGTATTCGCCATTTTCTAGCCGTTCGGTTAAAAGATGTTTGAGCATTTCAACCTCCAAACTATTGACCATTCCAAGGCCGATGTAAATGTTATTTCCGTAGATGGTTGCTCCACCATTACTACGGTTTACGCACGGCAAATGAATTTCTGCTCCGTGCAGTTTTGCTTCGTGGAGGTACAGTTCGCGCGAGTAAAAACCACCACCATTATTGACTGTGGCCACCATATATTCCATCGGGTAATGCGCTTTGAGAAACAGCGCCTGAAAACTCTCTACCGCATAACTGGCCGAGTGACCTTTGGCAAAAGCGAAGTTTCCGAAACTCATAATCTGTTCCCAGATTTTCTCAATGGTTTCCTGCCGATGGCCTTTCGCAATGCAATTGCTGAAAAACCGGTCTTTGATTTTTCCGAATTCGTTTCGTTCGCGGAATTTCCAAGACATACCTCTCCGCAAAACATCGGCTTCTTCTAATGTGAGCCCTGCAAACATGTGTGCCACTTTCAGCACATCTTCCTGATACACCATTACCCCGAACGTATCGTGCAGAATATCATACATCTCAGGCAGTTCTGCCCGAGCCGCTTTCTGTCTTTTTACATCCTGAAAACGCAGAATGTATTCGCGCATCATTCCACTTTTAGAAACACCTGGACGAATGATGGAACTGGCCGCCACCAAACGATTGTAATCCTCCGCCTTTAGTTTGATGAGCAACATGCGCATGGCAGGCGATTCCACATAAAAAGCGCCAACTGTTTTGCCGTGTTTCAGAAGCTTTTTAATGGCTGGGTCTTCCTTAAAACGCGGAATATCATGTATGTCGATTTCCACTCCTTGATTTTCGCGCACAATGGAAATACTATCCTTGATTTTCCCCAATCCGCGCTGACCAAGAATATCGAATTTGTGTAGGCCAACGTCTTCTGCTACGTGCATATCGAACTGCGTGGTAGGAAAACCTTTGGGCGGCAGAAACGTGGCGCTGTAAGAATGAATATCGAGTTCGGGAATGAGAATGCCACTGGAATGTACCGTGGTGTGGTTGGGAAAACCCTGAATTCGATAACCGTATTTCAGCACCAGTTTTGAGAGATGGTCGAGTGAGTTAAGATTGGTGTAGCGGCTGTTCAATCTGTCAATCTCTTCGGCCGGAAGGCCAAGCACTTTCCCTAATTCACGTTTTACAGAACGGTCTTTAAAAGTGGAGTAGGAGCCTTGCAATGCGGCCTTTGGAAAGCGCTCGAAAATGTAGCGTGTCACATCTGCACGGTCTTTCCACGAGAAATCAATATCGAAATCGGGCGGGTTTTTCCGTGATGGATTAATGAAGCGTTCGAAGTAGAGGTCGAGCTCAATCGGATCCACATCCGTGATGCCGATTATATAGGCCACCATGCTGTTGGCGCCACTACCGCGGCCAATGTGGAAATAGCCCTTGTGCTTGGCGTACTGAACAATATTATGGTTGATGAGGAAGTAACTGAAGAACTTCTTCTGTTCAATGATGTCGAGCTCCTTCTTTAAACGGTCTAAAACAATCTTGTTTGGCTTCGGATAGCGGTATTTTATATTCTGCTGACATAGCTGTTCCAGCCGTTCTTTGTCCTCTTGAAACGAACCCAGAAAATGGTGCTGATTGTGCGATATGTTGTAATTGCCGAACTCGAAATTGACGTGGCAATCCTGTAATAGAAGTTTGGTGTTTTGGATGATGTCTGGGAATTCTGCAAACGCATCGTGAAGCATTTCGCAACTCCAAAACGTGTCTTTTTCGGTTGTCTGTTGGTCGGGAGGTAGTTTGCTGAGCAGACAATTCTGGTCGATGGAACGTAGCAATCGGTGTGTGTTGAAATCGTACTTGCTTCGGAATGTCATTGGTTGCAAAGCCACCAACTTTTCTTTCTGTTTTATCCATGGCGAAAACCTCAAACGCATCAGTTCGGTAGGAGCAACCCCCACAAACTCATTCTCTTTCAGTTTGCGATTTGGCGCGTTGGATAACGGATAAATGATGTAAGCGTGAGAGAATTCAGGCGCTTCATCAAGAACCTCTTCGCCATACATTAAGTGCTGAGAAAGATGTTTGTTGATTTCGAGGAAACCATCATTGTTTCGCGCTAGCGCCACGTACTTGGTCTGTGCCTTTACCTTGAAATCGATGCCAACCACAGGATGAACATCAAACTCGCGCGACTGCCGTAAAAACTCCAAGCAAGCGGCAGAACTGTTTACATCTGTCAATGCCACAGATTGCGCTCCTGCGCGAACGGCAATTTCCAGCAATTGCTTGGGGCTTACCGTTCCGTAATGGAAGCTATAATATGAGTGGCAGTTAATTAACAAATGCTTGTGTCTAAATAATCGACATTAATTAGTTTATAATTTAGACTATTGCTATTTTAGTATCCTAATTTCGAGACGTGTTTTTATCAACAAACCTGAAATTTCTTAGAAAGCGAAAAGGTGTTTCGCAAACCGATTTGGCCAAGATGTTGGAGCTAAGTCGCACCACGCTAATTGGTTACGAGAAAGGTGTGCAGCCACCATTTGTGAAACTCATCCGAATGGCAGAGAATTTCAAAATCAGTTTAGATGCCTTGGTACGATATGATTTGACCAAGTTGTCTGTATTTCAGCTTTCGGAAATTGAGCGCGGAATGGATGTAGACATCACAGGGCAGAAGTTGCGCGTGCTGACCACAACCACAGATAGCGCTGGAAACGAGAACATAGAAATGGTGGCGACCAAGGCGCAAGCTGGTTATGCCAATGGTTATGGCGATCCAGAGTTTGTAGGGAAACTACCTAAGTTTCAGTTGCCATTCCTATCCAAGAATAAGAGCTACCGGTGCTTTCAGATAAAAGGAGATAGCATGTTGCCGATACCCGAAAATGCGTGGGTAACGGGTTCGTTTATCCAAGATTGGAATGAGATAAAGAATGGCACGCCTTGTATCATCATTACCAAAGACGATGGCGTGGTTTTTAAGCTGGTTTACAATAATCTAAAGGCTGAAAAAAGCTTTCAGTTGGTGTCAACGAATCGCGTTTTTCAGCCTTATTCGATTAAAGCAGAAGAAGTACTTGAAGTCTGGAAATTCGAAACGTGGAATAGCTTTGAAGTGAGTTGAGTCACTAACCAGAATCATTGTTTGATTCACCTTTGCTTCATGCAATCAAAAACAAAAGGTCAGTTACTTACGTGGTTCCTAGTCTCATTAACCCTCGGACTTGCTCCATTTCATCCTGAACCACACATCGTTGGTAAAATCCGTTGGGTGGCAGGTGGAGCTATTGGTATGACAGGAATGGATTGGTTCGACCTTGTATTTCACGGATTTCCGTGGTTGTTCTTGGCTTATTGGATTTTCAGGTCGATTCGAGAATTATTGGGCAATAAAAAAGCCACTCTGTAGAGTGGCTCTTAAAATAATTTGATGTGCGAGTTATTTAATAATCAATCGAGAAAGGGCATCTCCGATTCTCGTGATATAAACACCTGTTTTCAAATCTGAAACCGAGATTTGAATCATACCAGAATTCTGGTTGATTGATTCTGATTTTACCAATCTCAGTGAAGTGTCATAGAATTCGATTAAGCCAATTTCATTTCCAACAGGAAGTGTAATTGAAATTTGATCAGAAGCAGGATTCGGGTATACATCTAACTGAGTAACCTGAGGGTTGAAAATGCTGTTTCCGCCTCCGCCTAAATCAACGTCAGAAATCTTTGAAATTCCAGTGCTTGTAGCCACCCAAATATTGTCTTGAGAATCAATGGCCAATTGACGAACAACAGGTCCAATTAAACCATCACTCACATCAAACTGTGTCCAATCTGTTCCATTGTAGGCACTGATTCCACCTTCGGTAACCAAGTAATCAACATAAACTGCTGCCCACACATTTCCTTCAGAATCAATCTTAATGTCTTCTACAGGATTAAGCGTATCTGGCGCAGGAAGCGTGAACATGATGGTGTGCTGAGCAATCAACTGTTCTGAGGCATCAAACACCGAAATGCCATCAGAAGTTCCGACCCATTTGTTGTTCTGATCATCTAAAACAATGGCCCGAACCTTACCATTTAATAGGCCTTCGTTTTCGGTTATTTCAGTGAACACACCATTGGTAGATACAGTTATTCCGCCCAATGCGGTTCCCAAATAAAACAAACCGTTATTCTGTTCAGTGATACTGGTTACTCCGCCAAAAGGAAGTCCCTCTCCGGTTCCAAAATTGGTGAAGGTGAGCCCGTCAAACATGCTAATTCCAGCGTTAGTGCCAAACAAAATGCCACCATCAGCCATTTCATAGATTGTCTTTATCCGATCTTCTCCTAGCCCGTCTGCTTCGGTCATGGTGGTCCAGCTAGTGCCATCATAAAAAGAAAATCCGAAATCAGTTCCGATGAGCACCTCTCCGTTTGAAAGAACCTTAATCGCAGTCACTACATCATCCGCAAACCCAGCATCTGTACTGGTGCTGTGCGTTGTCCAATTGGTTCCGTCAAAAACAGAAACGCCAGCTTGAGTTCCAAACCACATCACATCATTTTCGGCCACATCCAAACAGTTGACGCCATTGTTTATGAGTCCGTCAGCAACAGTATAATTAGTGAAGGTTTGTGCTTGAGATAACCCAATTGTGAGGATTAATGCAAGGGCAGTAGAAAGTGCTTTCATAGTGTATTAATTGTTGATGATAAGTCGTTTAGTAATTGTCGTTTTTTCAGTAGAAATGGAAACCAAATACATTCCCGAAACTACGTCTGAAACGTCCATTTGTAATGTACCACTTACCGAATAGGATTGCTCCTTCACCAGTTTTCCTTCTATGGAATGAATTCGGATAGATGATGCGGTTGGCTCGATAAACCGAATGAAGAAATTTCCATTTGCTGGGTTTGGGTATAGCGTGGCTTCCAGTTGTTCTTGCTCGGTAATGCTTGTGAAGTTGTTGTTACCGTTAAACGTTGGCGCCATGGTTATCCAAGGTCCCGTTCCATTCGGAAATCTGCCAAAAGCCACATCTGTGATCTGTGCGCCAAAGCTGATGCTGTCAATTTTAGTTCCATCGCCATAATGCAATCCAACAAATTCTCCATTACTGGAAAGCTTGAAATTGGCGTGATTGTCACCTTGCTCACCATCTTCATCGGCCCAAATAATCATGTAGCCATCGGCAGGGATTACGGAGTTCGGTAATGCCCATTTGTCCAAATTGGTGACATCATCTGTGAGGTACAAACCAGAGGTTGAGATGTCGAATTGTGTGGTATTGTAAATCTCAATCCAGTCATCGCTTTCTCCACTTTGATCTAAGGCGGTGAACTCGTTAGAAGCCATCAATTCATTCAAAACTAAGTCGCCTGATGTAATCTGAGATTGAATTTCATAAAACTCGTATGCGGCTCTTTCAGGAGAAAATCTTCCGGCATTAGCGTTTTGAGAATAGATGTAATACTGAATGGTGTTGCCGATGTTTGAAAGAGTCTTTCCGTATGTACCATCGCCAGATGCTCCGTCATTTTGGGTGCCATCATCCAACATAGAAACTGTGGTAAATACATCGTTTGCTCCGTACCGATAAGCTAGTAAAACGTTATCCTCGCCAGTTATTTCAGCAGTAATAGAAACGCTTCCACCTAGAGTAATTGAGGCAGGGCTAGTGTTGACGTTAGAAATGTTTGGAGCTCCAGAAAAACCTGTATAAGAACTCAAATATGTGTTTCTGGTGTTCATTAAATCCGTCAATCCTGGATAGTCGATTAGGTCGCTAATCGTTGAGTTAAGGTTGTTTTGAAAATCGTCATAGCCGTAAAACTTGTTGGTGTCTTGCAGTACGGCTGTGTCAATTAAATCATGCAAGAATTGGGCACGAGTAGAGTAGAGGCCGTTGCCAATGTTCTCTTCCATGATGGTGCGCATATGCGCTAAATACATGCGCTTGTAGGTGCTGTTTTCAAATAGATTTCGCATAAGCGGACGCTCGTAAACCGAAACACTGTTGAGGTGGAGCAGAGGGTCCATTGTTTTCGCTTCCGCGATGGTGAAACCATCCCAATATTCAGATGCATCTGCCAATCGGAAACTGCCAAAAGACATATTCAAATCCCAAAGAATAGGGTTGAATTGGCCGTTCTGTTGCTTGTAGATGTAGTAGTTCTGCGCGTATCCAACATAACTGTCGAAATTGATAAGCGAATAGTTGAACGCATGCATCCAGAGTGTTCTGTCAACGTTTAAAAGCGTTTCAATATCATTTGGGTTTTCGTTCAGAACACCCACCAACTCATACAGGTCTTCCCAACCATAATCCGACTGCAAATCGTAGTACGGATAATAATCTGTTGAATCTGTTCCGTAGCTGTTTCCTAGGTTGGCGTTATCTCCGTCAAAATCCAAATTATCGGGCGCACACTTGAAAAATGAACCGTGGCTTTCGCCATAATGGTCAACTAAAAATGGATCATCTACATCTTCCACACTTGTGAATAATCCCCAGTAAACATTATTGATGTAAACACGAGCAAAATTGGCTTGAGAGGCGGGCATATATTTGCGGGCAATCTCGTAGCTCAAAACTTCGCGAAGGAATGATGGGTCTTGAATAACGTTGCCCAATTTCAGCTTGGTAACACCGTTGTAATCCTGATTGCCGTGAACATAATCTAACTTTATGTTGAACGGGTTTTTAGTTCTATCTGTACTTACAGAACTAAAGCCTTTGTAGCGTATTCCAACGCTGTCTAAAACCTCACCGTTAATCTCCAAATCGCAGGTTAAACGGTCATTATCGCCAGCCACATAAAGCGCATCCAGTAATTGATCCCAGTTTGATTCATAGAACGTAATTCGAATCTCCTGAATGGTATCAGTATGATAGAAATTAGATTGCCCGAGCACATTGCTCAGGCATCCAATTACTAAGAATAATGTCAGTCTCAAGCCCATTAATTAGTGGCTCACAGAAACTTTACGGGTAATTCTATCTCCACTTTCAAAATCGATGGTGATGAAATAGAATCCGTTTGTAGCGTTTGTTAAATCGATAGCATTTGAATTGCTTGAAGCCAATACTTCACTTCCCAGCATATCGTAAACCGAAATAGCCGTAATGCTTTCGTCAGCTGGAATTCCGCTTATGTTGAAGATTCCATTTGATGGATTTGGATAGATGGAAATGTTTTCAGATTCAGCTTCGTCAATTCCAACCAATCCGCATGGGTCGGCTCCTAAAAGTGCTGTAAGACCAGGATGATCACACTCATATCGGAACGCTTTTTTTGGACCAGCTGCGTACTGCCAAACCACATTATCTTGGTCATCCACTTCATACATGTATTCATCAGCCACATTTATAAAAACGTTTCCGTTGCTCATTCTGTCTGACGAAGATTGGCCATCTGAGTCTTCTAGACATTCGTGACGCAAATCATACGTTGCAGGCAAGTACGCTTGGCCCGCTGTCAAATCGTAGTTATAACCGTTAAGCGGAGGATTGAATGCATCCACTACGGAGTGCCCGTTGTTTCCCTCGTTATTAAATATTTGTATGTAACCTGCATTCGGTCTTCCAGCTTTTACCCAACGTGCATCATGTGTTGCTGCTGGTATAATTGTAGATCCTGGAGCATCATAATTACCTGGATTTCCCCACCGGTAAAGAATGTCTCCGCCCATTCCTGCATTCCCTCCTGCATGAGTTGCAGCTTCAGAAGTAGTAGTGCTATGATCGATAACATATATCTCGCTTAAGTGTCTTGAACTGAAAACGATTTGATCCAATTCTGGGTTGTAATCGATGCCATTTACATGAAACCAATCTCCACCGCCTCCAGGAGGGCCACCGCCACCAGTAACTAAGTTCATATCAAACAGTTCTGGATGATCTGCAACTACCCCATAATTATCTTTTGAGGCATCGTGATCTTGCACAAAGTGATCCCACATGTGCCATTCCCAAATAACTTGACCTCCATTGCCGTTCTGCTGAACTTCCACAATATGATCTGGCCATTTACTGCCTGAACTTGAATAGCCAGCCTGTTCCATTTCTGCAGCAGATTTTACTTCCCAGGCAATGAGCAGAACATTTCCATTCGGCATCAAGCAGATATCGTGATGAGAAACGTAGGTTGAACTAGAGTAAGTAAATTCCCAAACGATGTCGTTGTTCGAATCAATTGACACAACTTTTCCTCCAACTGCCGCACCATTAAGGGTATTACCTTGATTTACGGCTCCGTAAACGAAGTTTCCGTTGTCATCCAACGCGCAAGCATAATTGGCAGAACTTGGTAAGCTCCAACTTTTAGCAATGTCGCCTTCGTCATCTATTAGATAGGCGTTGTTTTGGTTTTGATTAGCATAAAGGGCATAACCGTTAAAGTCTTGCGCCCAAGTGGGTGCAGTCATTAAAATGAATGCGAAAAGAGGAAATAGTTTTTTCATACTGCTATTAGTGTTTCGTTCTGTTTTATTGATTTACTGTGAACTGACTCGGAAAATCAACTTTGGTTTAATTACATGTTTAGACGACATAACAATTGGCATCCTTCGTTTGTGCGGAATAAAAAAAAGCCACCGAATTTCGGTGGCTTTTCAAAACCTATAGTTTTCGGGTTACTCCCAGATTATTCTATCCGCAGATTCGTACCAAGCAACGTAATGCTTTTGGTAGATTTTCTCAATCGGATTACGCTTAATCTTCATGGTTGGAGTGAGTAATTCGTTCTCAACAGTCCAAGCTTCTTTAATCACAATAGCTTTCTTCACTTGCTCGTGATGGTCCAATTCTGGATTCACTCTGTCAAGTGTTTTAAGGATGCTATCTGTAAGTTCAGTTTTGGATTTTAGAGCGCCTGATTCGGAAATAACCATTAATGCAATTGGTTGAGGAATTCCATCTCCAACAATACAAACTTGATCAAGGTCTGAATTCTCAGAAAGCTTCATTTCAATTGGAGAAGGAGCAACATACTTTCCTTTAGTGGTTTTGAAAAGATCTTTCACTCGGCCGGTAATTTTCAAGAAACCTTCATTGTCAATGTAGCCCTCGTCTCCTGTTCGTAGCCAGCCGTCAACCATTGTCTCGGCCGTCAATTCTGGCTCTTTGTAGTAGCCATCCATTAATGCTTCGTGCTTTACAAGAATTTCTTTGATGTCGCTCAATTTTACATCACAATCAGGCAGTGGTTGCCCAACGTATCCAACCTTAATTGCGTCATTTCTCGTAACGTGGCTGTAACAACAGTTTTCAGTCATCGCGTAAGCTTCCTGAATATTGATGTCCAGTTTTGCAAACCAATTTATGAGTGAGTCTGGTGTAGGAGCTGCACCTGTGAACACATTTTGAGCTTCGTCAAGTCCTAATCCTGCCTGGATTTTCTTTTTCACAATTCCATTAAGAATTGGAATTTTCAGAAATAAGTCCAGTTTTTTCTGGGGCATTTTGCCCAGAATTCCCTGCTGGAATTTGCTCCAAATTCGTGGAACTCCTAAGAATACCGTTGGTTTTGTTTCAGCCAAATTTGCGGCAAACGTATCCAACGATTCAGCAAACGACACTTCACTTCCTGTGTAGATACTACCCATTTCAACCAACAGTCTTTCTGCTATGTGGCAGAGTGGGAGGTAAGAGAAGAATCGCTGTGTATGCGGCTGCAATCGTAGCTCTTCCATTGCTTTTTCAGCAGCCCATCCAAAATTGTGAAACTTGTGCATTACACCTTTAGGCATACCGGTAGTTCCAGAAGTGTAAATAATCGTAGCTAAATCCTTTGGGTCACGATGCACGTTATCCTTGATAGGGGTAACATCTTTTACCAAATCATTCCATTCGTCATAACCCTGCTCAGCGTAGAAAGGGAAAGCAATGCACTTCACGTTATCTGGAACTCCAGGTCGCATAGACGCCCAATCATCCAATTTTCCAACGAAAAGCAATTTCGATTCGCTGTGTTCTAAAATCTGCTTGATGGTTTCATCATTCAAATTTGGATATAACGGAACACCACAGTATCCTGCCATTTGAATTGCCAAATCGGTAATTATCCAGTGCGCACAATTCTTAGAAATCATGGCAATCTTAGTGCCTGGTTCATAACCAAGTCCCTTCAGATAAGCGGCCATTTTCCGTACCTCCTGCCCCGTTTCTTTCCAGGTCCATTCGTGCCATTTTCCGTTAATTGGTTGGCGCATGTAAACTAAGTCGGGAGATTCTCTTTCCCAACGGTACATCATATCTAAAGGAAGCGGACGACTCATTGAAGGTGTTTTAGTACTGATTAGTGTTATTTCTAATAGGTTCAAAAATAAGGCTTCAATCATAGAAATCAAGCGAATGTTTCGGAGAGCTAATTGTTAGAAATCCAAGCATTCATGAGTGCGGGAAATTACCGTTGCGAAGTCGGAACGCAATGTTAAATAGGTAAAATGAAACTTTTGATGTGATTGAAGGTTAAAACAAGCTGAACTAGGAACTCAAAGTCGTTGTTTGATTATGGCTAATTGGAGCTGATAAACTGAAAAGTAACATTGGCTTATGGCAAATAAAGTAGTATTGGTGGATGACGATCAGATGTATCTGATGATTCTGAAACAGCAGTTTAAAGACGATTCGAATTACGAAGTTGCGGCTTATACCACAGGCGAGCAGGTGCTCGATAGCGATCAAAATGTTGATTTATTGATTGTGGATTATTATTTAAACAGCGATAAGGCTGATGCAATTAATGGCATGGAACTGGTTCGTAGAATGCGAGAAAAGCAACCGCATTTACCATGCATTGTCCTTTCATCTAGAGCCGATTTAAGTGCGACTAGCAACAACGATTACCTAATGGGACTACTCGATTTTAATCGTTCTGGTTTGCCTGCGGAGTATGAGAAAGGTGCCTTCTTTTACATAATGAAGAATACTTCAGCTCCTAAAAATGTGAAGGAATTGGCGTTTCGACTGGTTTAATTTTTTCACTCATGAGCAGGATCATAAATGTCGCAGTAGTGGAAGATGATGCTTCTTGGTTGAAGCTTCTAACGAATGAATTAGGGTCTGAACCCTCACTTTCGGTACGGACCTATGAAACTGCTGAAGATCTTTTGGCAGACGAATCTTTTGAACCACAGATTATTGTGGTGGACTATTATTTGAATGGCTCGATAGCAACCGCAATGAATGGGATGGAGTTGATACGTGCATTACGTGCAGCTAAGCCTGGTTTGCCTTGCATTTTACTTTCTTCTAAAGCAGATTTAACCACAGCAAGTAAACACGAAGATTTGGTTGAAAGTCTAACTTATAATCGGGAAAAGACTCTTCAATTACTAGCTGATGGCGCGTTTTTCTATTTTATGAAAAACAGCCACGCTCCTAAGAAAATGAAAGACCTGTTACTAAGAATTACAAGATTAATTGAAGTGTGAGGCCATAACAGTGTTGTACGTTTTGCTGGCATCACTCACTTTTCCGAAATCTTCGTCATCAACCATCATTTGGTTGTTTGCGGTAACTGTTCCAAGCAGAGAATAATCTACATCAGAAGACGACATTAATTCTACAAATCGCTCTTGGTTATTCGGAGAAACAGAAACAATAGCTCGGCTCTGGCTTTCGCCAAAAAGGAAGGCATCTTTCCTAATTTCTGAATCAGTTTCAATCTTAAATCCCAAACCATTTGGTAGAGCAGATTCCAGAACTGTCACGAATAATCCACCGTCAGAAATATCATGAACGGAAGCAACGGCCTTCTCATTTATTAGTTCGAGAATTTGTTGCTGTAGCGTGTGCTCTTCGTTCAAATCCATATATGGTGCAGGAGAACCTTTTATGCCTCTGAAGCTGTACAAATATTCCGAAGAGTTGACATCGTTTCTGGCCGTTCCAACCAAATAAATGAGGTCGTCAGCTTTCTTGAAGTTCAAAGTCATACGGTTGCCCTTATCAGCAAGGAGTCCAACCATGCCAATGGTTGGAGTAGGGAAAACAGGTTCTGTTTTATCTCCAAAAACCGATTGGTTGTAGAAGCTAACATTACCACCAGTAACTGGCGTGTCGAACTTACGGCAAGCCGCTCCCATTCCTTTAATTGCTCCGACAAATTGCCAGTAAACCTCCGGAGAATATGGATTTCCAAAGTTCAGACAATTCGTAACGGCCGTTGGCTCAGAGCCAGTACAAACAAGATTTCTTGCTGCTTCTGCCACGGCAATCTGAGTCCCTTTTTCAGGGTCAGCATTCACGTAACGCGAGTTGCAGTCAACCGTCATAGTCAACGCTCGATTGCTGTCTTTGATGTTTACAACCGCAGCGTCAGATGGCGCGTTTGTACTCATATTCACGGTTCCAACCATACTATCGTATTGCTCGGTAACCCAGTTTTTTGAAGCGATATTTAAATGACCGATGAGGTGCCAAGCTGCGTCTTTCAAACTTTCTGGCTCAGGCAGTTGGTCAATATTGAATTTTTGGAATTCAGCGTAATAAGCAGGCTCCTTGTATTCGCGCTCGTAAACTGGAGCACCACCACCTAAAACCAAATCCCATGCTGGGAGTTCAGCCTTCAATTCACCGTTCATGAAGTAACGAAGGGTTCCGCCTTTCTCTCCAAGGTTTGGTTCTGTCACAATGCCAATTTCAACGCAGTTCAAATCCCACTTATCGAACACAGCCAATACAGCTTCTTCCTTTCCTTTTTCAACTACAATGAGCATGCGCTCTTGAGATTCGCTCAAAAGGATTTCCCAATCAAGCATATTGTCTTGACGAGTTGGAACTTTATCCAACCAGATATCCATTCCGTGACCTCCTTTCTCGCTCATTTCCGATGTGGAACAAGTAATTCCAGCTGCTCCCATGTCTTGCATGCCAACCACTGCACCAGTTTCAATCACTTCTAACGAAGCTTCCAACAATAATTTCTCTTGGAATGGATCTCCAACCTGAACCGCTGGTAAATCTCCAGCACTTTCTTCCGTAATGTCTTTACTTGCAAAAGCTGCTCCGTGAATCCCGTCTTTTCCTGTTGAAGAACCAACGATAAAAACAGGATTTCCAGTTCCGTAAGAAGTAGCGGAAACCATCTTTCCAACTTCTAGTGTTCCAACCGACATGGCGTTAACCAATGGATTTTGGTTGTAGCATTCATCAAAGAAAACCTCTCCGCCAACAGTTGGAATTCCGAATGAGTTACCGTAATCGCCAATTCCTTTTACAACTCCTTTTACAAGCCATTTTGTTTTTTCCAAATCTGGATTTCCAAAACGTAATGAGTTCAATTGTGCAACTGGACGAGCACCCATTGTAAAGATGTCGCGGTTGATCCCGCCAACACCTGTAGCTGCTCCTTGGTACGGCTCTAAAGCCGAAGGGTGATTGTGTGATTCAATCTTAAACACGCACGCCAAACCTTCACCAATATCAACCATTCCCGCATTCTCTTCTCCTGCCTCAACCAACATTTTAGACCCTTCTCTCGGAAGTGTTTTTAGCCAAGTAATTGAGTTCTTATAGCTGCAATGCTCACTCCACATAACCGAGAAAATGCTTAGTTCGGTAAAGTTTGGTGTGCGGCCAAGAATGCTCTTAATCTGCTCAAACTCTTCAGGACGTACGCCTAAATCTTCTGCAGTTTGTACGGTGGTCAATTGGTCAGTTGTTGGGTTGTTCATCTTAGGCGGATCGAGATTGAAATGAGCCGCAAAAGTAGTGAACCACGTCCGTAGGTTATTCTTGAGTTATCAACACGGAAAGCCGTTACATTTGAAGCCATGTATCATCTGATAGGAACTGTTCTGACACTTGGCTACACGGCTTTGTTCCTGTTCGTAATTTCTCGGATGAAATTCTTCCGTGTAGGAAGCATTCCTATAAAGTGGTTTCAAGGAGTTTTTGTGCTTAAAGTGATGAGTGGATTTCTGCTCTACCTCATTTATACCTATTACTACACCGACCGCTCAACTGCCGATATCTGGAAGTACTTTGATGACGGAATGGTGATGTTTTCGGCTCTCGGCCAGCATCCTTTCGATTTTATTAAAATGCTTTTTGGAATTGGAAATGATACCGCTCATTTTGAGCAGTATTATGATCAAATGAACCATTGGTATCGACCTTATGGTAGCAGCATTGCCAACGATACGCACACCATTATCCGTTTCAATGCTTTTGTTCGTCTCTTCTCTTTAGGTCATTATAATGTGCATAGCGTAGTGGCCAATTTCTTAGGGTTGGTTGGTCTTACCGGAATTTTGCACTTTTTGAAACAGATGGCTCCAACTAAAGAAAGGTGGTTTTTCGCTGGAGTATTTCTTATGCCTGGAATGATGTTTTGGGCTTCAGGTGTTTTAAAAGAACCGTTGCTTCTTCTCGGTTTGGGACTCTTGCTTTATGGAATGATGAATTTGATAAACGAAGGGTTCACTATCGGAAGATTGGCTCTCATTCTGTTGAGTTTGTTTTTCCTCGTCACTGTAAAAAGCTATGCTTTAGTGGCTATCACCTTCGGTTTACTGGGTTGGTTGTTGTCTCGAAAAATCAAAACTCTCCACCCGGTTATTTGGTTTATTGGATTGTTTGTAAGTGGCTTTCTCGCATTAATTGCGCTCGATAATTTGATACCAGAGAAGAGTTTGTTTAAAAGAATGGCACAACGTCAGCATGAATTTTACCAATTAGCCGAGGGTGGTACCTACATCAAAACTGCTGTAAATGATACCTTATATATAGGGGCTGAAAATTTCGAGCTGTTAGAGTTTATTTCTGACAGGAAAAAGCTGCTGTTGAAATCTGATGTACCAGCCGTTTATTGGAAACAGGCCAAGCAAGCAGACGCGACTCTTTTATTACTCAAAGAAGGAACGCAGCAAGTTGTCTTGTTGGATTACGGTAAAACGGGTAGCACAATAGATATTCCCAAATTGGACGAAACTGTGTGGAGTATTGTGAAAGCGGTACCGATGGCATTTGTTAATTCGATAGCTCGTCCGTTTCCGTGGAATATCAAATCGCCATTTATGGCGCTTTCTGGTTTGGAGAATTTCTTGCTGTTTGTGCTCGTAATCTTAATGCTCGGATTTTTTCAGCGAGAAGCACTTTCTAATCCTATCTTCTTTTTGGCGCTTTCTTTTGCACTTATCATCCTCATTCTCACAGGGTTAGTAACCCCGGTGGTAGGTGCAATTGTCCGTTATAAGGTCCCAGCGTTGCCGTTTTTAGCGTGCGGAATCATTTCACTGGTAAATACGCTACGCATTGAGGCTTATCTCGCCAGTAAATTTCCATTAATTCAGAAGTACTTTTAGCGTCTATGCAGGAAGAGCATTTTGAGCGGTGGACTTTGCCTAACGGTATTCGGGTAATTCATAGAGAAGTGAATTCGCCCGTTTCGCACCTGGGCTTTTTCGTGAACATGGGTTCTAGAGATGAATTGCCAGATGAGCATGGTTTGGCGCATTTCATCGAGCACGTCATTTTTAAAGGAACGGAGCGAAGAAAGGCTTACCATGTACTTAGTCGCATGGAAGATATTGGCGGTGAGCTAAATGCGTATACCACCAAGGAAGAAACCGTTGTTCACGCCACATTTCTGAACGAGCATTATGCAAGAGCCATTGAGTTATTTAACGATATCGTGTTTCATGCTACGTTTCCTGCTAAAGAACTCGAAAAGGAAAAATCGGTCATTGTAGACGAGATAAACTCCTATTTGGACTCGCCTTCTGAAATGATTTTTGACGAGTTTGATGAGCTTGTCTTTTCTAACGACCCACTAGGAAGAGGCACGCTCGGAACGCCTAAAAGTGTTTACAGCTTTAATGATAATTCGGTAAGGAAATTCCTGAAACGCGGTTATCGAACCGATCAAATGGTAATTGCCTCGGTTGGCAAGATTGATCTGAAGAAATTGAAAGCTTTAATTGAGAAGTTTTTTGGTCATGAAGTTGGTTCGTCAGATTCGATAACCAAGCGTTCATCCTTCAGTGGTTACAAACCAGAGCGGCTTGAAGTCAAAAAATCGAACTATCAAACCCATTTAATGATGGGAAATGTGGCGTATCCATCTGACCATGAGGACCGAATAGGCATGTTTCTGCTCAGCAATATACTTGGCGGACCAGGAATGAACGCACGTTTGCACATGACTCTGCGCGAGCGACATGGCTATACTTATAATGTTGAGACCAATTATTCAACCTATTCTGACACTGGTTTGTTTGCTATTTACTTGGGAATGGACGAGAAATTTCTGAAAAAGTGCATCGATTTAACACACAAGGAACTTCGGTTGCTTCGTGAAAAAGGCCTTGGAACGCTGCAATTGCACAAAGCAAAGCAGCAGCTATTGGGTCAGGTTGCTATTGGCCAAGAGAATAATCAAAGCCAAATGCTGGGAATTGGCAAGAGTATTTTGGCTTTTGATGAGGTTAGAACTTGGCGTGAAATAGGTGAGAAAATCAACGGTCTAACATCTTCTCAGCTGCTCAAAATAGCCAACGAAGTGCTTGACGAAAAGGACTTCAGCTACCTTATATATAAGAGCAAGTGATTACCTGTTGAGATAAACCAGTTTTATCTTGGTCTTAACGTCTTCTGAAATCAGCTGCAACACATATGTTTGTTTAGCAATACCGAGAGATTTAAGGTCAATCTGCTGGTAGTCGTTCCCTGTACTAATCAATCTTCCTGTCGCATCATACAATTCCCATTTCAGGTTTTCAATCTGAGGAAGGTTTACGATTCCTGTTGTTGGATTAGGGTAAACAGATTGAGTCATTAGTTCCTCAATTCCAACCGTAATATCAACGTATTGCTGTCCATCTGATGTGTGGGCCTCTTCTAAACCCGCACCATTCACTGCTTTTACTGTTGTATAATACCAGTCGTTTGGAGTTAGCGTATAAGGAACGTTGATGGAGGTATTCAATCCTTCATTACTAAAAGAGTGAATGTTCGTTCCGCCAGCAAAATCTCCTATCGCCACTTCATAAAGGTCGATTCCCGAATTGGGGTCAGTTGCAGCTTGCCAATTGGCGAAAAGCTGAGTTCCATCATTCGTTTGGTCAATATCCGTAGAGGTTCCGTCATTCACTCCCGAAAGAACTGGAGGCGACCAATCGATATTTACTTGAATAACGTCTTCATTAGAACAATTCCCAGCACCATCAAAAACGTATGTTCTAATCTCGCAGGCGGGTGTATTAGAGTCAGGGTTTTGATAGCGAACGGGATCGGCAGATGTTCCTATTGTAATGTATTGTGCACCAATTCGTCCTTTGTAAACTCGAATATCGTCATATTCAGCAGTGCAATTCCCAGTACGCAATGAAATGCTGTTTCCGGTAAGAATAGGGGACGGGTCTGTCCAAGAACTCACCGTCACACCGTCTATATAGAGCCGAATTTCTCCGTTAAAGTGATTGCATATTACTTTCATGTTGTACCAAGCGTTCGGATTAACCGTGAAATCATCGTCTGTTTCTAATTCCCAAACATCGTTTGTCACCTTATATATCTGAACCTTGTTCTGGTCAGCTCGCAGATAGACGAAATAGGAGTTGCCTCGGTTTTCCAACGTAGCATCCGAACACATGAAGTGCATTCCAGCTCTACGGTTTGCTCCAGAACCGTCAATTTTCACCTTAAAAGAGTATAGATAATTGAAGAACTGTTCTTGAATAACAGGAATGTGAAGGTTGGTGTTTGAATTTGCTTCGTCTGTTTGTGAGCCTAAGCCACTTGTAAGATTCCATGTTCCAGTTTGCGAAACCCATTCAATCAACCCAGGATTGAAACCATCATATATGTAGCCTTGATCTGAATTTCCAGCCCATCGAGTTCCATCAAAATCCAGAACAGACGAAAAACGTTCTTCATCAACAACCCCACTTCCTCCCTGATTGTCATTCTCGGTATAAAGCGCATAGAAGTTTTCAGTTTCCCAATTGTCAGCGTACACTTCAACCGTTGGAGGAATATTGTCTGCTCCTTGCGAACTCCAAGTTGCTTCCCATCCAGGATTGGCACCGGCACAATCACTTCGAAATTCAAACAAAAGATGTCCGCTGTTAGAAGTCACAGTTCCAGGATTATCAGTTCCAGTATAATAGCCGATTAAGGGCGAAAACACGTTCGTGCCATCATATATATACAAGTAGTCCCATTCATCCTCCAAATCGAACGACTGAAATGTAACCGAAAGAGAATTTGCTCCCGTTGGCTGGATGAGCGTTATGGTCCGTTCATCACTGTTATATACGCCAATTTGACCGCCATTATCGAAGAAATTGCCAGAAGCGGCTGTTAAAGTCGTAGTCTGGGTATTGGGATTAACCAACTTATAAAAGTGATCCCAGTCCCAATATTGTCCTGGGTCAGTGTGTGATTGATTGGGGAAATGCTGATGACCTTTGATTTTTACACAAGAGCCTGGAGTACTTGTAGCATTGTAATTAGTGGTAGCTGCCCATGGAAAATAGGCGGTTCGCAGGCCACTTATGCCATATCCACTTTGCGAAATGTCATTGCACAAATCTCCAGTAGTTGTGTACATCGCTGTCGTGTAATTATTCGGCTCACTCACATAACCATCATGCTCAATTCCGATAGTGTATGGGTTTTCGGTTCCTACGTGCCAGCCTTTGTCTGCTTCACAAACCATCTGTGTTACCTGTCCCGTACTGCTCACCACATAATGGTAAGACACATTTGCAGTGCAGTTTTGCGCCCAACTTATGGCTCCTGCGTAAGTTCCTTGAATGGTATGAATGGTCACTGCACTAACAGCGGTTCCGCTACGTGAACTGTAATTGCAAGTTGGTGTTTGCACAAAAGCATCAGCAGCATAATCATAGCAGGGTGCTATTCCACCACCTGCCCGATAGGTCTCGCCACTCTCATTATATATGTGTTCGCCATTCATCAGAATACGCTTAG
This sequence comes from uncultured Flavobacteriales bacterium, assembly GCA_937900875.1. Taxonomy (GTDB): domain Bacteria; phylum Bacteroidota; class Bacteroidia; order UBA10329; family UBA10329; genus UBA10329. The sequence goes on along the minus strand of CALCGD010000238.1, from coordinate 2,096 downwards.
CAGAAAGCACTTCAAGATTGCTCCCAAAGATTTCTTTGAGGTCAATACGAAGTGTCGGATAACCGAGCTTCGTCATGAATTCACGGTTGTTCAATAAAGAAATGATCTCAAAGAGTTGAATCTCCAAAGCGAAGGTTTGCTCCTCAGTATCATGCGGTAGTTCCGAAAGATGAATTAATCGTTGGGCGATTTCAGCACCGCTCCATCCGGAAAGGGGAACTGACGTAATCGCATTAGCATATGCTAGAATATGTATGCTGGGATTGGTTTTAACTGCCAAAACTTCACTTCCAGACAATCCAGCAATCAGCGATAGTGTATTGCTGAAGTAGCCTTTTCCATCTTCGACTAATCCGAAAACGCCAAAACTTTTAGGTAATCCGATACAACTACCCAACTCCGACTCATCTAAGAAACGAAGGTTGGTGCGGTTGTAAGACGCTGCTTCCAATAACCCTTTAGGTATTTCTGGATGAGCTGAATAGGCTGCGGAAAACTCGACTTTATAGGTATTCGAGAAACTCCGAAGCTGTGCAGTTGCAGGTACCCAGGCAATCAGTACAAGTAAACTAAGAGATAAGAATGGTCGAATCATACTCCGAATTTAAGCAGGAAACAGAAGATGAGATTCATCCATTATATAGATGATCTTCAATTATGTTTGTGTCAAAGACAAGAAAATGAATGTGATTGTAACGGGAGCGAGCTCGGGTGTTGGTTATGAATTGACGAAAAAACTCATTGCTGATGAACGGATAACGAAGGTTTTAGGCATCGCCAGACGAGAAGAACGACTGAAGGAATTGAGTGATTATGCCAACTCCATTAATAGAAAGGGAGTCTTTGTTCCGCTTGCGGAAGATGTCTGTACCATTTCTTTGGATGCAATAACAGCTCACGTTAATAGGGTTGATGCATTGGTTAATAATGCCGGTCTGCTCATTTCCAAACCTTTTATGGATTTGACTGATGAGGACTTTCAAGCCATTTTTAAAGTAAATGTTTTCGCGCCAGCCAGACTTGTTCAGATGTTGAAACCAATGATGGGCGGGACGAAATCAACCCATGTTGTCAACATTGGAAGCATGGGCGGCTTCCAAGGAGCATCGAAATTTCCGGGGCTTTCTGCCTATAGTTCCAGTAAATCTGCCATCGCAGGTCTATCAGAGTGCTTAGCCGAGGAGTTCAAAGAAGACAACATCAAGGTTAACTGTTTGGCTTTTGGTGCGGTTCAGACAGAAATGTTGGAAAAAGCTTTTCCCGGTTTTCAGGCCCCGCTTTCATCGTTTCAAATGGCCGATTTCGTGCTTGATTTCACCTTAAATGGGCATGTGTATTACAATGGAAAAGTGCTCCCTGTTTCCTCATCTACACCATAGATTGAAAATATTTTTTCAAAAAGTATTGCAGGTATAAAAGTCAGTAGTATCTTTGCCGCCCCTTACACGGGAACGGTTCTTTAAAAAGTCGGAATAACACAAGTAAATGCTCACGAGTTGAGCGGTTGTTTTTCTCTCGCCAAATAAATTTTTGAAAATATTTTTCAAAGATGTTGTCGGGATTAAAAACATTAGTACTTTTGCCGACCCGTTTACGGACAGGGATTGAGACAGACTAAGAAACTGGCTCGAAAACAAATTCGTTCTTTGAAAATATTGGAAGATAGGTAGCAAGCAAAAATTCAAGTCCTAAATTTATTTAGGCGAGTCAATGATCTTGTCAGGAAACGTTCGATTTATCGAACAACATCAAACTTACAATGGAGAGTTTGATCCTGGCTCAGGATGAACGCTAGCGGGAGGCTTAACACATGCAAGTCGAAGGGCAGCATTATCGCTTGCGATAGATGGCGACTGGCGAACGGGTGCGTAACGCGTATGCAACCTACCCTCAACTGGAGAATAGCCCAGAGAAATTTGGATTAATACTCCATAGTATTACAGATTCGCATGTTTCTGTAATTAAAGTTCTAACGGTTGAGGATGGGCATGCGTGACATTAGTTTGTTGGTGAGGTAACGGCTCACCAAGACTACGATGTCTAGGGGTTCTGAGAGGATGATCCCCCACACTGGTACTGAGACACGGACCAGACTC